>DAOUHX010000507.1:0-15400 GCA_034428395.1 Caldilineaceae bacterium | reverse complement strand
TACGGGCACGCATCCGCTCAACCGGTTGTCTGAGATGTACAGGTCTGTCAGGTTGGCGAGGTCGACCAGCCAAGCCGGTATCTCCCCGCTCAACCGGTTGCCCGCGAGGCCCAGCGATGTCAGGTTGGTCAGGTTGCTCAGCTCAGACGGGATCTCCCCGCGCAACCGGTTGCGCCCGAGGTACAGTCTTCTCAGGTTGGTGAGCTGGCCCAGCCAGGCCGGGATCTCCCCGCTCAACCGGTTGCGGCCGAGGTCCAGTATTGTCAGGTTGGTGAAGTTGACCAGCCAGGCCGGTATCTCCCCGCCCAAATTGCCGCTGAGCCTCAGCGTCGTCAGGTTGGTGAAGTCGGCAAGCCAGGCCGGTATCTCCCCGCTAAACTGGTTGCCACCGAGGGATAGCGAAGTCAGGTTGGTCAGGTTGCCCAGCTCAGACGGAATCTGCCCGCTAAATTGGTTGCCCCAGAGGGCCAGCGATGTCAGGTTGGTCAGGTTGCCCAGCTCAGACGGGATCTCCCCGCGCAACCCGTTGCCCGCGAGGGCCAGCGATGTCAAGTTGGACAGGTTGCCCAGCTCCGGCAGTATCGAACCGCTCAAATTGTTCACTTCGAGGTGTAACTTCGTCAGGTTGGTGAGGTTGCTCAGCTCAAACGGGATCTCCCCGCTCAACTGGTTGCCCCCGAGGAACAGCGAAGTGACCCGACCGGCGCTGTCGGTGGTAACGCCGTGCCACGCCCCGAGCGGTTTGTCGCTCAGCCAGTTGGCGCTGTCCGTCCAGTTGGCGCCGTCGGTCGCCGCGTAAAGGGCGACCAGCGCGTCTCTATCCGCCGACGCGCCCGGATTCTGCGGCGGCGCCGACGCGCCCGGATTCTGCGGCGGCGGCGGGCCGCCGGTTCCTGGGCAGGCGGGCAGATTCAGGCTCTGCAGGTGGGCGGCCGCAATTTCACTGAGACCGGACACGTCTGTGTCTTCAGGCAGGCACAATTGATTGCCCGCGAGGGACAGACTAACCAGGTCGACCAGTGCGCTCATATCCGGGATGGACCCGCCCAGCTGGTTGCCGCCGAGGTCCAGCTCCTTCAGGCTGGTGAGTGTGCCCAAGTCGGGAATCGGTCCGCTCAACTGGTTGGAGGCTAGGTCCAGCCTTGTCAGTTTGGTGAGCGCGCTCAGATCGGGAAGCGGCCCGCTCAACTGGTTGGACTCCAGGTCCACTTCCTTCAGGTTGGTGAGTGCGCCCAGGTCGGGGAGCGGCCCGGTAAACCCGTTGACGCCGAGGAAGAGCCTCGAGAGGTTGGTGAGCGCGCCCAGGTCGAGGAGGGGACCGTGCAGCCGGTTGTGACCGAGGTCCAGCCATGTCAGGTTGGTGAGCGCGCTCAGATCGGGGACCGGGCCGCGCAACCGGTTGGTCTGGAGGGCCAGTCTCGTCAGGCCGGTGAGAGCGTTCAAGTCGGGTATCGGGCCATTTAGCCCGTTCGCCGGGAGGTTCAGCTCAGTGACGCGGCCGCTGGCGTCAGTGGCGACGCCGTACCAGGCCGCGACCGGCGCAGCGCTCAGCCAGTTGTCGTTGTGCGTCCAGTTGGCGCCGTCCGTCGCCTCGTAGAGTGCAACCAGCGCGGCCCTCTCGGCCGCGCCCGGATTCTGCACTATGAGCTCCTCCGCAGTAGGTATCAGAACCGGAAACGTCTCGGTCGTGCAGGCCGAAACAAACGCCGTCACCGCACAGAGAATCAACCACACCCTTTTCATGTCTGTTTTCTCCTTGGGCGGGTGGCCACCGTTACTTCCTGTTCAAACTTCTCCTCGAATTGCGAATGGTTTCGTCGAAGAGTGAGCTGGAAGGGACGAAGCTGGCTTCATTTGGCGAGGCTTCGAGAGCAGCCTTGCCGGCCGAATCAACGGGAATGCATCAGGCCGAGAATCAGGCAATTTCGCATATCTTACACCATGTACGGGCCCGCAGGGAGCCCCTCTGCAGGGTTTCCAGGCCTTTCAGCAACCGACCGCCCCTGCCTCGACACTTGCCGTTCAAAGGGGATTTCATGGTCGCTGAGCCACTCGTCCAACTCGTCGGCAACCCTTTGGACCGCCTGGCTGCGAAGCGTGAACCAGAGATCCGAGACGCGAACTGCCGCCTGGGCAACCCGAAATAGTGATTCCCCGAGCGCGCCGCTGTTGACTTCGCGGAGCAACAACTGGTCCCGGAATCGTTCTATGCGGAGGGTCCGGCATACGTCTAGGATGAGCGCTTCCTGCTTGGGGGAACGCCGCCGGCTCACCGATTGTAACCCGAGCCAGTCGAGGGCGTCTCCGAAATCGGTAACCACGTATCCGCCGTTCCGCTCGATGACGAACACGTCGACGACACTGCCGTCGGGGTAGAGCATTGGTGTGCGCACGCGCACGCACTGCTGTGGGGCAGGCGAGCACACGAAGGGGGGGTACAGCCTGTTGCAAAGTCGTGCACAGTGCGGCGGCATTCATCCTATCAGCACTCCTGGAATAAGCGGAGAGTGATAGCTTAGGAGAGCTTGGCGGCGGAAAGGCTATATCGACCTGTAAGGAACAGCGGATGGCTCGTAGAATATCGGGGCTGAATTCGTGCTTGAAGTGGCCGGTATCCGGCCCCTGCTATTTTCCGTCAGTTTAGATGGTCCTGCGTTGGGATGCCGGGGATGCATCTGCATTGCTCTCCGGTGCCTGTGGCTCTTTCCCACTACCAGCCAGCGCATTGGCGCACGCTTCGCATCTCTCGCCATCCACGGCCCCGGCCGCGAGGGCCCGCGATCTACCGCGCTTGTGCTGATTGCTTGCCAAAGCAGTGCTCTTTTCCCACCACGTAACCGCGGCCTCCTTCGCAGCCTCCCGGCTTGGGCAGACCTTATCCCCAGCCCCATATTCCACGCCAAGCCAGCCATACGCCGTCCAGCGCCAGCCCGCCGACATGCGTCGCACCTCGAGCAAAACATCGCCCGACGACTTCGTATACACACATGCTTCCGATTGCCGGGGCTCGTCGGTCCAGTCGATTGTGCGCATCAGGTCAGGGAAGGTAACGCTCATAGGTTCTAGGTCCTCTCGCTAAATGGATGGTTGTTGGGGGCGGGGAGCTGGATGAATGGTGCCGCGACGGCCGCGTAAAGGGTTCGACAAATTGCTTTGTCGACTCGGCCCTGGCGGCGGCGCGCCGACGCTTGGTGGAAAGGGTTCGAGGGCAAGGCTGATTGGTAAGTCATATTCTGGTACACCTGCTCCAGGCTCTAGCTGCAGCGGCGATCAAGATAAGGGTCGCGATCGCAGGGAACGCTGTTACGGAGGTGGAATTCCCAAACAGGACAGTCGTGACTCCTACCTTTGCCCGTGCTAGCGGGCATACTCGCGCGTGGCCTGCCAGTTCTCAGTGCAGAGTATACACGATCTCGAATATTTGTGCTATGCCCCCACCCGTTGAGCCGTCAGGAGGCTCCCTTTGCTAGCTGCTTCCCCTGTGCTAAAGTGGGCACCGATCTCACTTCGGCAGCCTCCGGCTTCTCTACAGATACTGAAGAAGACTCGAAGGGGCCGGCACCCAGCCCGAGCTGATCGCCGCCCCCAAGCAGCAAAGGATTCTTTCCGCTTGAGACTGCAAATACATGACAACAGACTACATTGAAGAACTCGCGCGGCAGAGGCTTGAGAGCCAGGAAGGGATCGAACGTGTTCGATACGTCAGCGACACGAATGACCAGCCGCCGGACTTTGTCGTTGAAGATCGAATCGCCGTCGAAGTCCGTCGCTTGAATTTGATGACCGACGCCACGAAGCCGAACCAAAGCGTAGAGGAATTGGAGAGGCCCCTCGAAAGCAATATACGAGGGGTATTGGAGGAAACCAGGGCAGTACCAGGGGACTACGACATTCATGTGGTGCAATGCGATCTTTATCGAGCCTCCTTGCCGGACCGAGAGGTAACCCGTGAGCAAGTCGGAAGGGTCGTCGAGGAATACATTTGCATCCTCAATGAGGCATTGCGTTCACAGGAAAAGCCAGTGAGATGGAAGACTGAACTAGAGTGCGGAATTGTCATTCACCTTTATCCCACCTCAACTCCGAGAGACGGCAGATTCGTGTTGGAGCCGGGGCAGGTTGCCGTTCTGCCTCCTTCTAGCGGGCACGTTGTTCAGAGATCGATAGAAAACATCAACCGCTGCATTGTAGAAAAGTCGAGCAAGATCCGAGACAAGATCTGCCGCTTCTCAGAGTGGTGGCTTGTTCTGGTGGACGTTGGCCTTCCCACCCCACCTGTTGGTGAATTAGACGAATGGCAAGAGATTCGCCATGGATTAGTAGATACTGCGCCCTGGTTGAGGATCGTCGTTTTCAGTTGGCAAGATCATCCTATACCAGGCAATGTGCATCACGTCGATCTTATCCAAAGAGTCAATCCGACCTAGGCCTTCGGCCGCCAGCACGCCCTGTCCGCAGGGCACCCTTATCCACTCCCAACCGCTGAACGCCTTATCAACCAATCTCAAATCATTCACCCTCGGAGCATCCCATGAAGCGCTACCTGATCATCATTTCCGTCCTGGCCGTCCTAATCCCGGGCGCCCTCCTGGCTCAAGAAGAGCTCACACTCGAAGGCCTAGCAGAACAACTGACAGCCCTGGCCGAGCGTGTCTCCAAACTGGAATCCGATCATGCGACCACCAAGGTCGAAGGCTATTGCAAACTTCCAGTTGATCTTGATGCTATCGACACCGAGGCCGAATCAAAGTGGGAGGAACTGACAGGGGAGGAAGCCCTTACTTCTTACAGGAGGGGAGTTGAGTTCAACGCCGAAAAGCAGATCGTCTCCTACTACTACGAGGAGCGCTACGACCGCGACAGCTACGGCCTTTTCGTCTACTACGACAGCCAGTGCAACCCTACTGTCGGCGATTGGGAGCTGCTAGACGACTAACGCAAGAAGATATAATCTGACCAGCCGACCGCTGCGAAGTGGGCCCGAAAAACTGGACCACAAGCTAAGGTTTATAATGGAGCAATTCACCGAGCCTGTGGAGGGGCAGAACCATGGTCAAGAGACGGCGGCAATACTCGGCGGCCTACAGGTTTCGGATTGCGTTGGATGCTCTGAACGCTCGACAACGTCTTCTGAGAACGCCTATGGCGCAGCGTCAAGTGAAGGCTTCTATCTCAACCAATATGACACGGTCCGTCAGCTGCAGGCCTGACTGACCACCTACTTCGACTTCTACAACCATGAGAGACCACATCAAAGTCCCGACTATCGCACGCCGGTGGAAGAGAGCTTCGTGCTCAGTTGAGAGCCGGCCGTATTCGTCTCAATGCACCTTAGTTTTCCCATTTGGTGGTCAAACGATAGGGGCCAACCATACTTGTCTTTAAAGGGAGGGTGTACTGGGATACTATGTGAGCAGTGAAAGGACCCCAAAATGATCTCAAAACGAAAGCCGCCTGACCGAAACGCGGACCCCCAAAGTCCCCCCACTCCTCAGCCCAAACCCAAACGAGGTCGCCCCGAAAAACGGGGCAAAATTGACGACACGCCCCGCAACGTGGCCCGTTCGTTCTTCGGGATTCGTTCTACTAAATTCACCAAGAAACAAGGAGAATCCGAATGATCTATGCTTTGAATACTCGTGACGTTTCTGACCATGAACGTAGGGTGATCGCTCGACAGATGAGGGACTGCCAGCATGAGAGTCTCTATCAAGACACCAAAGTCGTTCATGTTTGCGACACAATGAAGGGGGACAGCGACTACTTCTGTGTTTACTGCCTAAAACCTGTTCACCGATGGAACAAATTAGATCAGAATAGCTTTCATCACGCCAAAGATGAGGGTTGCCACAGCAGCGACCGTGGCATTCCAGGAATAATGAATCCCATCGGCGTCACCGCCCGCTGCTCGTCTGACTAGGTCTCGTTGACGTTTGAAGGATTCTGTCAAAATGGCGACAATAGTAGGATGTTTACAAAGAGAATTGCCGACCATCAGTGGCAGAAACTGTACGCATTTCTGCAAGGACACCCTCGTGCCTATGCGGGGCAAGAGGAAAAGTGTCGCCGTTTCGTCGAAGCAGTTTGCTGGATTCTGCGCACCGGCGCACAGTGGCGTGAACTGCCAGCCGATCTTGGCAAGTGGAACAGTGTTTTCAAGCGCTACGCACGCTGGGAAGAGAACGGTGTTTGGGCCGACATGTTCAAACAGTTCGCCCAAGACCCGGACATGGCAGCGGTCATGCCCGACAGTACAGCTGTACGCGCCCATATGTGCGCCGCGGGCGGTTCCAAAAAGGGGGGCGCCAGCAAGAGCAGTGCCTAGGTCGGAGCCGGGGTGGCTCCAGCAGCAAGATCCATCTCCTCGTCGATGCGCTTGGCTTCCCCTTACAGTTCATCTTGACGGGCGGTGAACGCCATGACCTTTCCCAGGCTGAATCGTTGCTCGCACCTTTCCATTCTGACGCTGTCATTGCAGGCAAAGGCTATGATTCTGACCCGCTGCGAGAACTGCTCACAGCCAGACAGGTCGAGGTGGTCATCCCTTCACGCCGCTCTCGCAAGCAACCGCGGGACTATGACCAACTTCGCTACAAAGAGCGCAACATCGTCGAACGCTTCATCAACAGAATCAAGTGGTATCAACGCATTTTCACCCGCTATGAAAAACTAGCTCGGCGCTTCATGGCTTTCCTGCACTTTGCCGCTAATCTCATATAGTTCTAACGAAATGTCAACGAACCCTAGTCAGGAGAAAACAGGAGAGAAAGAGGCATGACCGAAGTTATCAATCTTAATCAGAAATGGCACATCGGGGACCAGTTGGGGGAAGGGGGTTTTGGCCGTGTATACCTGGCACAGTCAGAGTGCGGCGAAACGGCCGTCATTAAGCTCATTCCGAAAGTTCCTGGGGCCGACCGAGAACTCCTGTTTGAAGACTTGGACAGTGTTCCGAATGTAGTGCCCATCCTTGACCGGGGAGAATGGAAGGGTTTTTGGGTTCTTGTAATGCCGAAAGCTGACAAATCGTTGAAGGATCACCTGAGTAAGAACGGTGATCATCTCTCTCTTAACAACACCGTGCAGGTTCTCGCTGACGTCGCTCAAGCCTTGGTAACATTGGATGGACGAATCGTTCATAGGGACATCAAGCCCGATAACATACTTCTGTTGGACGAGCGGTGGTGTCTCGCAGACTTTGGAATCTCGAGATATGCTGAAGCCACCACGGCTCCAGATACACGCAAGTACTCTATGACTCCTGTCTACGCAGCTCCGGAGCAATGGAACGGAGAGAGAGCCACCAGTGCCACTGATGTGTACGCCCTGGGAGTTGTGGCCTATGAGTTGCTTGCCGGAAAATTGCCCTTTGAAGGCCCTGAAATACACGACTACAGGCGGCAGCACCAACAAGACATACCAGAGTCAGTCTCCGGCGTTCCCCTAAAGATCCAATCCTTGATTGACGAGTGCCTCTACAAAGCGCCTGAAGCACGACCGCGACCTCAGACTCTGCTAGCACGACTGAATGACAGTGTACGGGCAGCCTCGGAAGCCGAGAGTCTCCTGCAGCAGGCGAATGCCCTTGTTGTTCAACAGCGAGCCGAGGCAGGTCGGCAAGAGTCTGTAGCCAAGGCGGACGCTGCGCGCCGATTCGAACTTCGCGAGGCGGCAGCGCGGTCGCTGGAACATGTGGAAGCCTTGCTGAACGACAGAATCTTGTCAAACGCCTCTACATCCGTACACAGCTCATCCCCCCACTGGTCGTGGTCCTTGAATGAGGCAATTTTGAGCATGAAACGTTCACTGATGCCGGAGCCATCGACCTACGATGATGTTTATGACCCACCGTTTGAGATCATGGCTTACTCAGACATCGTTCTTCAGATCCTGTCTACCCGCGATGGATATGAGGGACGGGCCCATTCGCTCTGGTATTGCGATGCTAAGGAGACCGGCGTGTTTCGCTGGTATGAAACGGCCTTCATGATCAGTCCCCTCATTCCCAAGAGGAGTCGTATTGATCCCTTCGCTTTAGAGCCAGGACAAGAGGCCTACATAGCGCTTTCGCCAGCCATGGTCGAATACCAAGTTGCTTGGCCATTCACCCCGATTGACCAGGGAGATGAAGAGGACTTCCTGGAACGGTGGATTGGCTGGTTTGCCGATGGCGCCCAAGGCCTGCTCGGCCGTCCCAGAAAGATGCCCGAACGGCCAACTAAAGGCACTTGGAGACGGGGCGCATAGAGCCTGACAACCAGGGGAATGTTGCCACTTTGCCAGCGCCGGCTGCATCGCCCAAGCCCTCGGCATCGGTGCGCTGCTCCAGTTACTGCCCCGCCCATAGCCCCTTACAGCCTCCAAACGCGACAAAGCGCCGGGATCAAGCGAAATTGCCCGAATCCGGCGCTTTTCTCTGCTTTCAGACCGTTTCCCGAAAATCCGACCGCCCTGGAGGCCCGTAGAGCGGCTAATATCGCATGAGGGTACCTGGGATACCTCGCTCTAACATAGCAGGTGGTACAAACATCGGGGGCAGGTCACTTATTTCAAATCGTTGTTCTGACGCTCTTACAGACATAAGTTGTTCACTTCGACGTTCTCGCGCTCCTCGTTCCCCTGGAGAAATTCGTTGCCTCAATCAAGCCACCACTCTTTTTTCAGACGGTCTATAAGGCACTTCTGACGCCTATGTAGAACCTCGAGCGTCCAATCAGTCTCGTTCAGTACTTGCGTAGTAAGGGCGAAAGTTGCAACCCCCCCTCTTAGGAAATACGCTTCCTTTTTCTTGTTAAAATCGTAATTCTGGGCGCTAGAATTCTTTCTGCGAGACAAAAGAACTAGGTTTGCGAGCTTGCCGGTCCATTCCGCCCTTTCCTCTTCGTCTGGGAACTTCTTGAGCCATTCCGATCTCTTGTCCGGGTTCTGGGGCAACACGTGCTCAATCGTTATCGTCGGATAGTCGTAACGTACTCCAACATCACTCAACAGGCTGTTAAGCCGCAGCAGTAAGGGTCTCCGCACCCGTAAGTGTGAGTATATCTGGCCGTTCAGCACTCCAGTAATCTTCGTCTTTTCATCCGCTGAGAGTTGAAGTGGCGAGGACGCGCCAAAAAGGTCCTCCTCCTGCTCAATTGCGTGAAGTATCTCTCCATACCTTCGTATACGCTGATTGATGTTAGCCCGCAAAATGAACAAACCGTAAGCCAATCTCTCCAAGTACTTAAAGAATTGGCTAAGCGCGACGGTGTCGGTAGGGTTGCGCTTAAGAAAAGTCAATGCAGGTGGGATCCAGTCGAAGTTATCTAGTTCATTCAGATAACGCAACCGCTTGTTCACATCCTCGGCGCCTGCCTCACTCCTGTATGAGGCGTCAGTTAAGATCTCATACGAGTCCGCGTAAGGTTCAAGTACATCGTCGATGAATTCTCTTCCTTGGACCCGACTCAAGACATTGTCCTGAAACTCCTGTTGTAGAGTTCCACGCATTTTGCTCTTCATAAAGATCATACGAATATGAGCGAAGAGATCTCTGAATCCGTCTCGACTGAGCTCCTCCTCCATATCTTCCCATTTTTCGGTATATTCAGTTCGGATTCCTTCATCCATGCCACCGATTATGTCTGCCTTCAATATGTCAGTTGGCGACAAATCCAGTCCTCTGTTATTCAACACTGAAAAGATACGATATGCGGAACTCTGGTCGGACGTCGAAACGACAACAAGATAGCAGCGCTGGACTACAAACTCCGCAAGCTCGTTGCGTTGTCCTTCACTACGCTGTGAAAGTCTGTCGCTCAAATACTTGGCATTCTCGAACACGTGTTGCTGGCTGTCAGTCATATTTGCTGGAGTCTGCTTGAGAAGCCCGGACAGTCCGCCTCTCTCCTGTATGTTCTTCTGAAAAAATCGGCTATCCCTTTTCCTCACACTAAGTCGGTACCTGTCTGGAATTCTCAAGAGTACGTCGCCCTGTTCAAATATGCGTTTGGTAAGGCTATCTCGAAATCCCTCATTCCTGGAGAGTTCTCGCAGAACGCACAGAAGAATGGAAAGCGTCGTTATGCGCTGCTGCCCATCAACTATGTGAGCGAAGCTCTCTTCAGGCTTCTTGATAATGACGATGCTACCAAGGAAATAAGGCGCCTTGTCTTGAATGTCTTTTCCATCGCCTATCGCGTAGTCTAGGTCGTCTAACAGATCGTCAACCTGTTCCGTTGTCCAAGCATATGGGCGCTGATAATCGGGTATTTCGAAGCGAAAATCACTTGAGAAAATACGACCGAGTTTCAACTGTTTAGCTTCAATTGTCTCTGACATTGACATTCTCCTTTGTTGTCCGGTGAACAACTAGCAGATCGTTTTGGGTCCAAATGTTTGGATCTAAGATGCCTGATGAAGGCTCACTAGCCCTGCCTTCCGGTTCATGGTTTGGTCACCGGCTCAGTATCTCTTCATACTGCTTCCGGAGGGCCTCCAGCCATTTGGCCATATCATCCCACTTCCACCAGTTGCGGGTACCGCCATCGGGTTTGAAGTACATGACGAACCATGGCAATGAGGGTGGGCCCCAAGGGCATCTATTCCCCGCGTAGTTGCTTGCGAACTCATACTTAAATCGTTCTCTGTACGGGGCCATGAGCGCTTCCACGTCTGCGCCACCTGCGGCTCTCACGTCTATGCCAACAGACACCGTTCCAAGCCACTGTTTCACATACAAGTCATCTCTGTCCCCGATGTGATACGTAGGATTGCTGCCGCCGTACCCGCGTAGAAAGTGATCGGCTTTGGGTGTGCATGGGTATAACTGAGCATAATTTCGCCAGAACGCATGCTGGAATCTGGTCTTCCTGTTCATCGTTTGTATTTCCTGTTGACCTGTCCCCGATGTTTGTACCACCTATTATGTCAATCCGACAAGCACGACGTGGAGGGCGGCGCTGAGGTCGACTTCATAGTAGCCGCTGGCGCGGGGGAGGGCGCGGCGGTCGTAGAGACGCCAGATTCGGCCGTTGGTGAGGATACCCCAGCGGATGCGCCCATCGGAGTTGATGTCGGAGGTGGCCAGGTAGCGGAGGATTTGGCCGTGCGGTGAACTGGTCTGTTTTCCTTCACGTGTCTCAAGGGGCCGTTGGAAGCGCTTGCTTTCGGCGACGGCGAGAGCGTCTAGATAGCGCGCGGCAGCGGGGTTATTTGCGGCGTTGTCCTTGGACTCGGCATCGCCGAAGAGAAGATGATTGGGGATGTCCTCGTTGCTGACGCTGCCCTGCTGCGGAAGGTAGTCGGCCCAGCCGAGCAGTTCGAGCAGGGGGCGGATCAACTCCTGCTCGGTCGAGGCCTCGTTGATCGAGCGAAAGCCGGCCGCATTGTCGAGCAGGGCGAGCGCCTGCGCGCGGAAGGATTCGAGCTCCGAGGGCTCGGACAGGGCTTCCTGCAAGGCGTCGGTGTGGAGTATGCCTTCTTCGAGAAAGTAGGTGATGAAAAGTTGACCGGGCATTTGAAACAGCTTGTTGAGCTCACTTCGCACGAACAACTTGGTTCAAAACATTGAGAAACAGCGCGTGAAGCGTGGCCCTAAAAGTTGGACCACCCGATATTGTGCACTGTGAAGGCATTCCACAAGGCAACTTAAGGGGCAGTCCAATGGTCGGGAATCGACGGCGGCACGCTCAACTATTCAACTCGACTATATTCCGACTTTCAGGTCGAAACTTAGTTTCTTTAGGAATTTGATACTGCGCAGGATCTCATTTCCCCCGACTGCAGCCGTGTCATGAGCCCCGTCGGCAGTCATTTCGATGATTTCCTCTAATCTCTTCCAACAGTCAGGCTGTCTTGCCAGGATAATATCTCTTGCGCCCTTATTCCACATATCTTTGGCGCTGATCTTTTCCCAGGTAGCAGGTTCAAAGTGTTTGGGTCCAAAATTAATTTGAGCCAGGGTGAATAGCCTTTCAATAGCATACCGAATAAACACCCAAGACGAATCCTTGTCACCTTGCTCTAGTTTGCTTTCTGCTGTTCTTAAACGCTCAGGAATAGTCCGGTTTCCTTCTTTGACTTCGGAACCCTTCGTCCTGCTGTGAATGGTGTTCATGGTAACATAATCAGGAAAACCGTAGTGATGATGACTAATCGCTCGCGCAAATGCATCGTTGTGTGTAAGCAAGATAATCTGGAAGCCCTTCTCCAATAGACATCCAATAAGCTCGCTAGCGAAAGTCTTAAAATGGTCTTCATCCATAGATTGGACGGGATCGTCGAAAATGAGAATCCGGTGTCCCAATAGCTGAGATCTTGTTACAAATGCTGCGATTCCGAGAGCATTTACTTGTGACTCGCTAAACACGCTAAGCGCGTCCACTTCCAAAGTCTCAATGCTATCATCGAGTTGAGCCTTCAATTCTATTTCTACCTGGTAACCTTTACCTCGTGATGGAGGAAAAAGCAGCTGACTGAAGTCAGAATAATCCTCACCTCGAAGAGACTTCCAGACGGATTCGATGCCATCGGTGAATTTAATTCGACGGTTTTCCAAGAATTCATCCCTGTATGCAATGAGCCACTTCCGGATAAGTATGAGTTCCTGTTGCGCCAGCCGTTTCGCGTGCTCCCAACGGAAATCCTTAGCAATAGACGAAGCATTCCTGAACCCGAACAGAATACGTTCACAAAGGAGGTAGTCTTGATTCTTTAGGGCCTCCGATTCAACTGTATCCTCAAGAGACGACAAGCGGTCAACGTACTCTTTGGCCTTCTTCGGAACCATAGCCAGAACGAGGGCAACGTCACTGGCATCCTTTATGAAGGACTCACATTGTTCCAAACTTGTCGGACACTCATTGCCAATCTCGATCAGTTTTCGTCCGCGCGATACAAATGGCAAGAATTCGTTTAGTTGGCTTTGAAGGAATTTTCTTAGCTCTTCTGCCTCGTCCCTTATATCCTCGCCAGCAGTTTGAAGGGCGTTATCCCAGTCGGGCTGTTCTGGAGAGCGAGGAAGAGAGTCCTCGAACTCTTGGAGCGTCTGTCTTACAATTTCCAACATAGAATCAATCGCCAGCAGAAGCTCTTGACGAGATGACTGCTCAAGGCCTCGAATTGCGTTCCAACTTTCGATCGTCCTGATCCTGCTGACAGAGAGCGTATTGTGATGTTCATAGGCACAAAACGGGCAAGACTGCGAAGCTCCCCCAACTTGGACAGCTCCGGAACTTAAGAGTATCTCAAAGGCTTCGGAGACCGCCCGTTCTTTGTCACTTAACTCATGATCAACCTCCAAGTAAGGTTTATAATCCTCCCAGGCTTTGCGGATTTCATTGCTGAGAGCATCGACAGCCCGTTTGGATATTGTTTCTTGCGTGTATTCAGATAATCGCCTTTGAGGCTGCAATTGTTTGAGAAGCGGGAACGACTCTCGACGAACCCTTTCCTGGTTTTCCAAGAGAGCGGCAACTATATCTTCTCTCGTGTTCAGCCCTACAAGTAGAGACGGAAATTCGTGCCGTGAGATCGATGTCAGAGTTTCTAAGATTTCGCTTTCAGAAATGCACTTATCGCCACCCAATTGTTTTTCCAGCGCCGCATGTGATAGATCGCTCTTCAATGAAAATCCCATTTGATCCCAGTGGTTAGGGAAATCACCTTTATGGGGGCTTGGGAACTCATTGAGTCGAACATCAGTGATCTTGGCGCAGCTAATAAGTTCCCCCATTTCATCTATACGCAGAAGCCGCTCAAAGTATCTTTGTCGCGACTTCGGGTCGCCTTGAACAAAATCGCGAAGTGTGTGTTGCAATAGCAGAGGCGGCACTCCTTCGAAATGCTTGTCCAAAACTCTCTTTTCTTCCTCAGGCGTTAACTCTCTGCCATTGAGAAAGAGGGCAGAACGAGGGGTGGCTTTTGCTGATGTACCGTAGTCTTCTTGCAATACTCGACGCAGGGTCAATCTCTCGAAATCGCCACAATCAGGAAGAGTAGCAAACGTGGCACTCACACATGTGTCTTCATCGGGAGGACGATGTCTATTTGCTATGCAATGCGCGAGCTCGCGGGCGTTGCCCGAAGAACTGTTCTCTCGCCGCGAAAGTGAACCTGTAAGTAACCACTCCAGTGCTTCTGCAAGGCTGGTTTTGCCTGTACTGTTATCGCCTTGCACAACAACGAGTTTGCCTTTGAGGTCAATTTCACCGCGTTCTCCTCGGAATCCCCGGAAGTGTTGGATCTGCATCGACTCTAACTCAATTGGCTGTGTAAACTGCCTGGCTCCCGCTTCGATGGGGGCGGGATTTACGCACGTGTAGGGCTCTGGACCGGAGAGAACTCCGTTAGAATACTCCTTTACTCTTGATACAAACCACTCGTCGAGCCAATCAGTTTCTCCATGCCCCCTTCTTCCGAGAAACTCATGGACTAGGCTTTCCACTTCCTCATGAAGTGGTGGAAGATTTCTTATGGCTTCATCGTCAGTTAATAGCAATCGCTGGCTGGGCATCCTGTCGTTCTATCTCCCGTTTACCTCAGATTCATTTATCCGGGTCATCTAGAGTAGATCCCTTTTGAAACTCCGACTTCTCCGAAAGGGAATGCATAGGTTTCCCGGACGTTTCGGCCGCACGCTCGTCAGGAAGGAATTCTTGGTTCCATTAGGGATACACTTTAGGTCTCTTGGAATTCGGTCCTTTTGCAAGAGAAAGACGCTTCTTCACGAGAAATACTTGCAACCCAAACTTTGCAAGACGGTCTTTGCGCGCTTAGAGCCTGACTCGCAGCCCTACTGGCCGATTTGCACCACTCAGCACCCTATTGATAAGATCGCCGGTCACTGACGGTCCAGCCAAATGGAAGCAGAATGTACAAGACAAACGTTCAGTTCACCGCCCGCCAGATATAACAGTTGAAGGAACCCGCCTAGCAGACAGGCGCAGGCCGATCAGAGCTTGTTCGCCGCGCGGTAGACTTTTTTATCGATGCCATCCAGAGCAAGGAATCAGAGTCCCCTTTGCTCTCTCATCCGAGTCCAAAAGCGAGAAAGGCCCGCTAACAGTAGCAGGCCGACCGGTCTGTAACTTCCTCGCACCTTTTAGGAGCACCCGGTTGAGTCCCCCCATTCGACCAAGACTCTAGGACTCTACCGGACACGAGGGGCGCCTAACGGGGCTCGAACCCGTAGCCTTCTGATCCACAATCAGACGCTCTGCCATTGAGCTATAGGCGCCATGCATTATTCGATTTGCGGCTCCGCGCCGCACCCAAACTTCAGCCGGCGGGTTGCCTCATTTCGCTATAGGCTGGGGGACAGGGATTCGAACCCCGATTGACGGATCCAAAGTCCGTAGTCCTGCCATTAGACGATCCCCCATTTCTGATCGAACCAGGAGAGTCTGGACGAAATTCAGCA
>DAOUHX010000506.1:0-1634 GCA_034428395.1 Caldilineaceae bacterium | reverse complement strand
CGCGGCCGCCTTCTGCTACTATCTCACGAAAAATCTGGCGGAGGTCTTCATTGATGGGCATCCGTATCTTTTTCTTCTGATAGGCAAATGCCAATCTGGTTTCCGTTTTCACCCGGACCTCACTCGGTGAAACTGGCCCCAAAACTCTAAATCACGGACCGCGATGTAGTACCGAGCAGTTCAATACACTGATGCAGCGACAATGGATTCCCATTGCGTTCACTTTCCAACCTGCGCCAGCGCCTACCCCGCACCCAACCACTTCCCAAACCACTCGTGACTCATCCTGTGATTGTACCCATGCGGCCCCGGATGCACGGCGAGCGAGCAGCGCTCACCTACGCCCAGCAGCTCGTAGGCCCGCGCCGCGACGGCGAACTGCTCGCGCACACCCGCGATCGGGAAGAGGTCGTCCCTCTCCCCCGCGATGGCCCGCAGCGGCCGCGGCGCGATCAGCGCGGCCAGGTCCCCCATCTCAGCCCATTCCAGGATGCCGGGCACATAGTTGCACTCGCAGTGGTGCAGGCTGTAGATCGATTCGCGGAAGGAGCAGAGATAGCAGGCCGGCACCGAAGCGGTGATGCGTTCGTCGATTGCCGACAGCCATAGCGCGGTCGTGCCCCCGCCTGAGTTGCCCGTACAGCCCAGCACGCCCGGCACAATGTCCGGCCGGCCCTGAAGAAACGCGATGGCGCATATGCCGTCCCAGCAGCGTTCACCAACCAGGTTACGGCCGGCAATCTGGTAGGCGAACGCCAGGTGGCGGCAGGAGTTTTCGTGCACACTGCCTCGCCCGTCCTCGGTCTGCCGTTCGCCAAAGCCGCGCTGCTCCACCGCACAGACAAGATAGCCCGCTTGCGCCAGTGCCTGCGCGTAGTTGTTGTCCGCCTTGAGCCTGCTCTCCCGCTCCTCTGCGCTGGGATAGTTGCCCAGGACCCACTGCACCGACGGGTTGTGCCCGTGGAAGACCAGCACCGGCCGGTAGGGCGGTTCCGTCTCCGGGACGAGCAGATAGGCGGGGACGGCAACCCCTTCGCCCGCGTCCAGGAGATACTTCTCCTCGACGTAGCCCTCGCGCTGCACCGCCTGCAGCTTCTCCGCCGCGACCGACGCCGGGGCCGTGCGTCCCGCCAGCCCCAGTAGCTCCACCACCTTTCCGCGCAATTCCGCCTGCCACGCGCCAAACTCCGCCCCGGTCTGCGCCGTGAACGCCAGCCGCCGCGGTGCAGATTCGTAGACGGCATCCACGTGCTCTTGCAAGAGAAATCTGGAGTTGATCATCGGGAATACTCCTTTTCCTGTCTCCATACGGCGATCCTTGGCGGGCGACCTTTCGCGGATCTTACCTGTCCGCGGCTTTCTCCGCAATCCCACAGGCTGCGGGCTGGCTGCACAAACCAGCTGGCTGGAAGAGTGCGTCGGCCATCGAACAATGCTAGATGAGCAGGTGTCGAAAGGTATAATGGGATCATTGATGCGGCCTACGTTGCGTGGGAAGCACCTGGTATTCTGGGCCTTACGGAGGTCCTTCCATGGCTACACGTGAACAGATCACAGAATGGGCTGAGGCCGGCGAATCCGAGACGCTGGAATTCAAGCGCACCACAAAAGCACGCCGCGAGGCGACCCAATCC
>DAOUHX010000505.1:0-4037 GCA_034428395.1 Caldilineaceae bacterium | reverse complement strand
TGAACAGTTGACGCAGGCGATGCAGGCGATTGCGGCCGAAGGCCGGGGCGCGCTGATCTATCTGCGCCAGGAGGGGCGGGGCATCGGCCTTGAGGAGAAACTGCGGGCCTACAATCTGCAGGACGAGGGTTACGACACCGTTGACGCCAACCTGCTGCTGGGTCACCAGGCCGACGAGCGGGACTATACCGCGGCCGCACTGATTCTGCAGGAGCTGGGCGCGCGCTCGGTGCGGCTGTTGACCAACAACCCGGCCAAAATCGAGGGGCTTGCCGCGCTGGGCATCGAAGTCCAGGAGCGGATCCCCTTGCAGACGCCGTCGAACCCGGAGAGCCGCGCCTACCTGGAGGCGAAGGCCGCGCGGATGCGCCACATCATCCAGCTCAACGGGCGGAGTCAACCGGACGGGAAACCGGGATCGGAGCCGGCGGAGGGATACCGACCTCAACTCGAGGGGCTGAGGGCGCGCATGGTGGGTTGCTCTGACGCCAGCGTGCCGTTCGTCACGCTCAGTTATGCGCAAAGCCTCGACGGCAGCCTGACCACGCGCCAGGGAACGTCCTACCCGATCAGCGCGCCGGCCTCGCTGACGATGACCCACAGCCTACGGGCCGTGCACAGCGCGATCCTGGTCGGCATCGGGACTGTGCTGGCCGACGACCCGGCGTTGACCGTACGTCTTGCGCCCGGGAACAGTCCCCAGCCGGTCATCCTCGACTCCCATCTGCGTACGCCGCCGGATGCCCGTCTACTGTGCGGCCAGCACCCCGTCTGGGTCGCTACCACCCCCGTGGGCGCGCAGAGTTCTCGCCGACGTCGGCTGGAGCAGGCGGGCGCGCGCATCTTCACCCTGCCGGCAGATGAAGCTGGCCGCGTGGATCTGACTGCGCTGCCCGATTGCCTGGCCGCGGAGGGCGTCCGCTCGCTGATGGTCGAAGGGGGCGCGCGGATTCTGACGAGCTTCCTGGAGAGAGGGCTGGCGGACTATGCCGTTATCACGATCGCGCCGGTCTTCCTGGGCGGATACGGATTGATCCAACCGGCGCAGGGGCAGGATGCCTTCCGCTCCGTGACGCCGCGACTGCGAAATGTCCAGCAGGTGCAGCTGGCAGGCGATACGGTGCTGTGGGGGGAGATCGCGTGAAGCGGCGCGCGCTGCTGTTCACGGCGCCGGGGGCGGTCGAGGTACGCACGGAAGAGATGGCCCCGCCGCAGGGGGACGAACTCTTGGTGGAGACGGTCGTCTCCGCGATCAGCGCCGGTACGGAGATGCTGTTCTACCGAGGACAGGTCCCTGACGGAATGGCAGCCGATGCCTCGATTGCCGGTCTGACCGGCGCGGTGCGCTACCCTCTGAAGTACGGATATGCCTGTGTGGGGCGTATCAGCGCAGAGGAGAGTCGTCGGCGGACAGCGGACAGCAGACTCGCCGGCGACAGCTCCCCAGAGAAAGAGGACAGGCACTACTTCGCTTTTCATCCTCACGAAAGTCAATTCTGCGCCAGCCGACAGATGCTGCTGCCGGTGCCCGAAGGGATGCCGCCGGCCCAGGCCGCGCTGCTGCCCAACGCCGAGACCGCTGTCAACCTGGTGATGGATGGCACGCCGCTGGTGGGAGAGCGGGTGTTAGTGATGGGGCTGGGTATCGTGGGGCTGCTCACGACCGCGCTGCTGGCGCAGTTTCCGCTGGACGCGCTGGTCGGCGTGGACCCGCTGCCGCATCGACGGTGTCTGGCCCTGAGGCTGGGCGCGAGTCAAGCGATCGATCCCGGCGGCGCGGCCGGCCCGGACCTTCTGCAGGAGGCGCTGGCTGATGCGGGAGAGCGGCACGGCGTCGATCTGATTTACGAACTCTCGGGCCAGCCCCCGGCTTTGGACGCGGCGGTCTCGGCGGCCGGATTCGACAGCCGCATCGTCGTAGGCTCCTGGTATGGGACCAAGGCGGCCGCGCTCCAGTTGGGCGGCTCCTTTCACCGCAACCGCATCCGGCTGATCAGCAGCCAGGTGAGCACAGTCGCGCCCCATCTGCGCGGCCGCTGGACGAAGGCGCGCCGCATGGAGAGCGCCTGGCAACTGCTGGCAAAGCTGCCGGCAGACGAACTGATCTCCCACCGCTTCCCGTTAGAGCAGGCGTCTGCGGCATACAGCCTCATCGACAGCTTTCCGGAACAGACTTTGCAGGTCATTCTGAACCACCAAACTGCAGTGGATCGCGAATGAAGTTCACCGACCACTGCTGAAAGGACCGATCCGATGTACAGATTGGCAGTACAGCGGGATTTTGTCGCCCAACATTTCCTGATTGGTGGCGACTGGGGACCGGAGAACGAGTGGCATTCGCATCATTACCGGCTGGAATTTCAACTGGAAGGTGCTGAACTGGACCAGCACGGCTACCTGGTGGATATCGTGCATGTCGAGGAGCTGCTGGAAGGGCTGGTGAGCCGCTATCGCGATAAGACCCTCAACGAGCTGCCGGAGTTTGACGGATTGAACCCGAGTATCGAGCATTTCTGCCGCATTGTCGGCAACAGTTTTTCCGAGGGGCTGAACGCCGCCAACATCAGTGCGGTAACCGCCCGCATCTGGGAAAACGAGATCGCCTGGGCCTCCTACCGGGTGGAACGCTGAGCTGCCGCTTACGGCAACTGGTCGTTTGATACCAAGCGCCGGCAAACTGCAGTCTTTCGTAGCCAGTTCCTAGTTCTTGGTAACTGCAACGGCAACAGCGCCCCCGTACGCAAATGGTGCTCACTCAAAACTAGAAACTGAAAACCAGAAACTCTCCATGCGCGTCGGCCTGCTCATCTACGGCTCACCGGACACACTTTCGGGCGGCTATCTCTACGACCGCAAGCTGGTCGAGTATCTGCGCGAGGCCGGCGATTCGGTCGAGATCGTATCCCTCCCCTGGCGCAACTACACGGCGCATCTGACCGACAACTTCTCGGCGCGGCTGTACCGGCGGCTGCGCGACCTGCGCGTGGATATCCTGTTGCAGGACGAACTGAACCATCCATCGCTGGCGCTGCTCAACCGGCGGCTGCGGCGGCATTATCGGATGGTCGGCATTGTTCATCACCTACGCAGCAATGAACGGCATCCGCGCTGGCTGCTGCCACTGTACCGCGCGGTCGAACGCTCCTATCTGCGTACGCTCGACGGCTTCATTTTTAACAGCCGAACGACGCGGCAGGCGGTGGAGGCGCTGCGCGGCGAGATAAGAGCGCTCCCGTCCGTCATCGCCTACCCGGCTGCGGACCATCTTGCCGTGCCGGACGACGGCGCGGCGGCGGAGCTTATCCGCGCCAGAGAAGACAGCTCCGGCCCGCTGCGCGTTCTCTTCGTGGGCAATCTCATCGCGCGCAAGGGGCTGCACCACCTGGTCGCCGCTCTGTCCCGTCTGCCGCCGAGCGTCTGGCAGCTGAACGTAGTGGGCGACGATACGGTTGATGGCGGCTACAGCGCCGGACTGCGCAGACAGATCGGAGCCGGCGGCCTGGAGGCCAATATCCGTCTGAGGGGACGCGTATCCGACCGTGAGCTGGCCCGGGAGTATCGCACCGCGCACGTGCTCGCGGTCCCGTCGTCATACGAGGGGTTCGGAATCGTTTACTTGGAGGGGATGGCATACGGGCTGCCGGTGCTGGCGGGTGTTCAGGGCGCGGGCGGCGAGCTCGTGCGGCCTGATGTCAACGGCTTTCTAGTCGAGCCGGGCGATGCGCACGGCATTGCGGGGCATCTGTCGGCGCTGGCCGGGGACAGACGGCGGCTGGCTGTCCTGGGCCGGAACGCGCGGCAGCGGTTCGATTCACATCCGCTCTGGACGGACTCGGCGGCGGCGGTCCGGCAGTTTTTGGTTTCCAGTTTTTAGTTTCTAGTGAACACCATTCACGTACGCGGCCGCCGTTGCAGTTGCAGTTGACGCTGCAGTTTTCGTGCAAATTCGTGTCGATTCGTGGACAGAGCAGTTGCCGCTGACGTTACTGACCACTGCAGTTCGCCGTTACCAAAAACTCAAAACGGAAAACCAAGAG
>DAOUHX010000504.1:0-6757 GCA_034428395.1 Caldilineaceae bacterium | reverse complement strand
CTATAGGCTGGGGGACAGGGATTCGAACCCCGATTGACGGATCCAAAGTCCGTAGTCCTGCCATTAGACGATCCCCCATTTCTGATCGAACCAGGAGAGTCTGGACGAAATTCAGCAACGGGCCGCACTCTGGCAACCGTTACCCGGCCACCACTCACAGGTGCCGAGGCCCAGACTTGAACTGGGGACACATGGATTTTCAGTCCATTGCTCTACCAACTGAGCTACCTCGGCAAAAGGACCGACTCGCAAGAAACTCGCGCCGCGGCAACCGGATTGCGAGATTGCTGCGGCGCGAGCATCCACCGGGCCGGTCCTCTGAGAGCGGGCGATGAGATTCGAACTCACGACCTTCTCCTTGGCAAGGAGACGTTCTACCACTGAACTACGCCCGCAAGCAAACTGTTAAAGAAACATTCCCGTCTTCGGCAATCTGCCGAGTGGACCCGGTCGGATTCGAACCGACGATCTCCTGCTTGCAAAGCAGGCGCCTTCCCGCTTGGCCACGGGCCCGGACGCTGTTACCCAGTGCCGACGAGAGGACTCGAACCTCCACACCCTTGCGGGCAATAGATCCTAAGTCTATCGCGTCTGCCAATTCCGCCACGTCGGCTTCCCTTGTGGCAGGCTGTCCAGCGTCATTTGTTCAGGGCGGCCTCGCCAGCCAGTCAGCGTGTCGAGCACTGGCCTCGCCCCGCCAAGCGAATCGTGGGAAGGCAGGTGTACCCCCGATTCTGTCTTCGGAGCCGCCCGAAGGCGCCCCGAAGGTCATCATCTGTCTCGGACATGCGTCCGGCGGCTTGTGACTTGCCGGGCGTTACCCGGCTTTGTCCGCACCGCTGCGACGAGATTTTACACCATCTTCGCAGACAATGCAAAACCCACTCGCCTTGCTCTCCGTTGCACGCTCGCCCAGCCGGTCCCGTCTCCGAGACCGCTGGTGGGCTCTTACCCCACCGTTTCACCCCTGGCCGGCCCGGCTGCCTGGCGGCGGCCGCGCGGCGGGTCTGCTTTCTGTTGCGGTTGTAGTCACATGGCCGTTGCCGGCGATGCGCCCCCACTTACGGTTTCGTGGGGCAACGTCCCGGCGATGCTGCGTTGCAGACATCGCGGGTGAGAGTCGGGAAGTTCCTCTGCCGGCTCGAGGCCGACAGCGATGACTTCACCTGCCTTCCAAAGTGACGGCCACCCTACCTCTGACGCAGTCAACCCAGCCAAGTTTCTTGCTGAATCAACGGCTCAGCAGTGTATCCCAGAGTGGAACGAACGGCAAATTTTGTGGGAGTTGAACGCGGGGCATCTCTACGCGGCGACGTCGTCCGGGAGGGAAACGTCCAGTTCGGGCTGGCGCGGGCCTTCGACCCAGACCTCGCCGTCGCTCCAGTTTTCCTGCTTCCAGATGGGAACGATCGCCTTGAGCCGTTCAATCGCGTAGCGGCAGGCCTCGAAGCAGCCGTCGTCGCGGTGGGGCGAGGCGACTGCGATCAGGACCGTGGGCTCCTCGACGTCGCAGCGGCCGATGCGATGCAGGATGCTGACCGCCTTTACGCTGGGCCAGCGCTCCTGGATCTCGTCGCCGATGCGGGCCATCATCTTCTCGGCCATCGGCACGAAAGCTTCGTAGCTGAGAAACTCGGTCTCACGCGCGCCATTGTCTGTGGCTGTCGAGCCGCGCACGGTGCCGGCAAATGTGACGACGCCGCCACAGTCGGGACGGCTGACGCGGCGCAAAATGTCGTCCTGCGAGAGCGGTTCCTGGGTGATTTCGTATGGTCTAGCGGACATTTTGCGGGATCACCTATTGTTGTCAGACTGCACGGGGCTGAACCGGCGAGGGCGAAGAATGCCGCCGGAAACAGGAGGAAGAAGCGCAACTTCATCGCCGTCGTGCAGGACCGTGTCGCGCTGGGCGTACTCTTCGTTTACGGCGACGTAGAAGGTGCGCCGGCCGAGCTGCGGAACGCGGCTGTCGAGCAGGTCGCCGACGGTGGCGGATTCAGGCAGCGAGACCAGATCATCCTTGAAGCCCGCGGCCTGCCGCAGACCGGCGAATAGAATCAAGCGGACGTTCACGGCTCGACTGTTCCCGGGCTTGCGGCCGAGGGCGCCCGCTCCCAGTCGCCTGACTTGCCGCCGCGCTTGCGGAGCAGGCGAATGTCTGAAATCGTCATCGACTTCTGGAGGGCCTTCGCCATGTCGTAGATTGTCAGCGCGGCGACGCTGACCGCGGTCAGCGCCTCCATCTCGACGCCGGTGCGGCCATTGCAGCGCACCGAGCCGACGACAATGACCCGCCCGTTCTCATCGTCGACTTCGAAATCGACGGCAATCTTGCTCAGCTGAAGAGGGTGACAGAGGGGGACCAGTTCATGCGTGCGCTTGGCGGCCATGATGCCGGCGATGCGGGCGGCGGCCAGCACGTCGCCCTTGGGCACACTGCCGTCGCGAATCGCGGTCAGTGTAGCGGGCGCCATGTATATGCTGGCCTCTGCCACGGCTTCGCGGCTGCTGCTTTCTTTGTCGCCGACGTCGACCATCGATGCACGGCCGTCGCGGTCAAGATGGGTCAGTTCGGACATTCGACGGTCCAGGGGGCGGCTAGAGATCTCCGATGAGCAGGGCGTCGGCGAACTCGCCGGCGGCCAGCGAGCCTTCGCGCTGGGGCAGCGCGAGGAGGGCGTTGGCAGTGCGCATGCTCAGGAGACGGCTGCTGGCCTGGCTGCCGGTGCTGGCGGCGACGTAGCAGCGCTGCTCACCGTCCCAGCATAGCGTGGCGCGATGATATTCGGGTCGAAATGCATCGAGGGGAAGCGGCTGTGCCAGCCTGGCCTGAACGCGGCGCAGCTCGGGGTTGCGCCAGCCGGCCATTTTGCGCAGGGCGGGCACTGCAAAAAGGTAGAAGGTCACGAGACTGCTAACCGGATTGCCGGGAAGGCCGAAGACGAGCCGGCGCTTGCCCTCGTAGTCGGCGGTGGCGAAGGTGATGGGCTTGCCCGGTTTCATGCGCACGCGCCCGAAGTGGACGGTGCCGGCATGTTCGAGCAGGGGCTGAACAAGGTCCAGTTCGCCCATGGAGACGCCGCCGGAGCTGATGAGGATGTCGGCCTGTGCCAGTCCTGCCTGCACCCGGCTTTCGAGCGCCTCTTGCGTATCGCCTGAGATGCCGAGGTCGACCGGCTCGCCGCCGGCCGCGTCGATAGCGGCGAGCAGCATGGCGCGGTTGCTGTCGCGGATCTGGCCGGGCCCGAGCGGGTCGCCGGGCTCGATCAGCTCGTCGCCGGTGGAGAGAACGGCGACCTTGGGACGCGGATAGACCGGGGCTTTAACGAAGCCGGCGGTGGCGAGCAGGCCGATTTCAGCGGAATCGAGCCGCTCCCCTGCGGCGAGGACAGTCTGGCCCTCGTTCACGTCTACGCCGACGGGGCGCACGTCAGCGCCGGCCTGCACGCGGCAATTGATGCGGACCGTTGCGGTGGACGCGCCGTTCTCAGACCGTTCGGTCTCTTCGATCATGACGACGGCGTCTGCGCCCGCAGGCAGGGGCGCGCCGGTCGTGATGTAGGCGACAGTTCCCGGCTCGACGGTAAAATTTGCGAGCGAGCCGGCGCTGACCTCGCCGATGAGCGGGTATTCACCGGGTCCGTCGGCGGCGACGACCGCGTAACCGTCCTTGGTGGAGGCGGGGAACGGCGGAAGCGGTTCGCGCGCGCATATGTCGGATGCGAGAATCGCGCCGCGCGCATTGGCTAGAGGCAGGGTGACGGGCGAGAGAAGCTGGGCCTGGTCGAGGGTGATCTGCAGGGCCTCCTCGACCGGGAGCATGGCGTATTTGGACTGGGTCTTCATCAGTTCGCTGCCCTCACAGGAGAGTGGACGTCACTGCCGGAGCTCGCAGATCAGTTCGACCTCGTTGCCGTCAGGATCGTCGATGTACATAGTCCGGCTTGCCAGGACGGGATGCGTGCCGCCCCTGGGCTCGTATCCGGCTGCGCGCAGCTGTTGGTCGAGCGCGTCGAAGTCGTCGGCGGCCAGCTCGAAGGCGATATGGTGAAGCTGATTGCCGCGCGGCTGGGCGGCGATTTCTGGCGGCATCGGCACGATGACGATCATCTGCGGGATGCCGGCCGCGCCTTCTCCCGCTTTGAGGAAAACGTTGGGCAGTTCGGGCGGCGAGATGACCTCCAGCCCGAGCAGATCGCGGTAGAAGGCGACCGAGCTGCTCTTGTCGCTGGCCCATAGGACGATTTCGGCGATACCGGTGATAGTTGACATTTTTGGCCTTGCACCGTCATTTCATGGTTTGAGCGCGCTACTAGCGAAGCGGCTGCGTTTGCGAGCCAAGAAGAGCGGAAGGCATGAAGACGGCCGTTCCTCGATGCCCGGGCTATTGCCTCGCAGCCAGCAGTATAACCAAAGTCCGGCCGATCGGCTAGTCAATCGGACTCGGAGGGTGCAGCACGCAATTGGGGAGGGAGTCGTCCGGCTGGGAATTTAGGACGGCAGTGGATAGTGGTTAGTGGTTAGTGGTCAGTTGCCAGTGGCCAGTGGCCTTGAACGGCGGGGGCGATGATTTAAGGTCGAGCGCGCGAACGGCTGGCGACTTGTACTTACGACCGCATCGTCCACGGTGGCGTTGGCGGCAGGCTGGAATCACGCACACACGGTGGCATTAGTCCCAGTTGCTGACACGTTAGATGGGGAAGCGCACGCACGGTGGCATCGCTACAGGGGGGCGTTGCGGGGGGTGTCCCCCCGCACAAGGGAGGGCCGGAACGGCCCGACCGCCCAGAACGGCCGTGATTCGTGACTCGTGATTCGTGACTCGTGATTCGTGACTCGTGACTCGTGATTCGTGATTCGTGACTCGTGACTCGTGATTCGTGACTCGTGATTCGTGATTCGTGATTCGCAGTTCGCAGTTCGAACTGCGGGAGCCGCGCACGCTGGCGTCGGCACGGCAGGGCGTCGTAGTGGCCCGCGGGGGCCGGGCTGGCCTTGCAAGCTGACGTGAAAACAAGGGCGGGGGATGTGGCAATCGGGGCTGCACCTGTTACAATGGGCGGCAGAATGAAACCATAGCCGGACGGGGGACAGGGCCGTGCGAGAGTGGATAGAGAGAGAAGCGGATGAGTTGCTGCCTGAGCTTATCGAGTGGCGGCGGGACTTCCATCGTAACCCGGAGCTGGGATTCGAGGAGGTGCGGACCGCGGGCGTTGTGGCGGCCCATCTGCAGGAGCAGGGGCTGGAGGTCAGCACCGGCATCGGCAAGACGGGCGTGATTGCAATGGTCGAGCCGGACGGGCTGGACGAAGAGAGCGAGACGGTACTGCTGCGTTTTGACATGGACGCTCTTCCGATCCATGAAGAGACGGGGC
Organism: Caldilineaceae bacterium; assembly: GCA_034428395.1. GTDB lineage: Bacteria > Chloroflexota > Anaerolineae > Caldilineales > Caldilineaceae > Bin5. The sequence continues at coordinate 1,382 of DAOUHX010000504.1, read as the reverse complement.
TGCCCTTCGCGTCGGAGAACGCGGGCGTGATGCATGCCTGCGGCCACGACGGGCACACCGCGATCGGCATGGGCGTCGCGAAACTGCTGGCGCGCCACCGCAATGAACTTCCGGGGCGGGTGAAGCTGGTCTTCCAACCGGCCGAGGAAGGGCTGGGGGGCGCCTCGGCGATGATCGAGGACGGCGCGCTCGACGAACCGCAGCCGGCGACGTCCTACGGGCTGCACCTGTGGAGCAGGCTGCCGTACAAGCAGGTGGTGGTGCAGCCGGGCCCACTATGGGCGGCGGCAGATATTTTCACTCTGACCATTCGCGGCCAGGGGGGCCACGGGGCGACGCCCCACGACACGATCGACGCGACCTACGTCGCGAGCCAGGTAGTGGTGGCGCTGCAGAGCATCGTGGCGCGCAACGCCAATCCGTCGGATACGGCGGTGGTCACGGTCGGCTCGTTCCAGAGCGGCACGGCGGGCAATGTGATCTCGGAGCAGGCCGTGCTGAAGGGCACGATGCGCAGTTTCGAGCCGGAAGTACGCGACCTGCTGAGAGCGCGCCTGGATGAAATCTGCGCCGGCGTCTGCCAGGCTATGGGCGCAACCTACGAGATATCGATGCAGAGCTGCGTGCCGCCGACCGTGAACTCTGAAGCCGGCGCGCGCTTGATGGAGGTGGTTGCGAACGGCGTGGTGGGCGACGCAAACGTTGCGCAGATTCCTCCGATGATGGTTGGGGAGGACATGGCTGAGTTTTTGAACCGGGCGCCGGGCTGCTTCGTCCTGGTGGGTGCAGCCAACCCGGACGAGGGGTTCTATAGCCCGCACCACAGTCCGACATTCGACTTTGAAGAAAGCGTCATGCCGACCGGTGTGGCGCTGCTGACAGAGGCTGCTTTTGCGCAGCTCTCGCTTGAGCGGTCCGGCGACAAAATGCCGGAAGGCTAAACACTAACGGCTGCAATACGGACGTACCTGAACGCGCACGCGCCGCGTCATTGCAGCCAAACGCCACCCCATCAATTTCGCTAGTTGACTTGCTTTACGCGATCGAGTAGAATGAATCCGTTTGATAGTATTGATGTAATTAATCCGATAATTAACAGGGGCCGCCGTGCGCACTGCAGCACGGCCCCACCCAGCCATATGAAACAGAATCCAAACGACTCCGAATTTCTGGATTACATCGTCAAGCACGGTATTGCGCCCGGCGAGCGGCTGCCTTCGCTGCACGAGATGAGCGTTGAGCTGGGGGTCAGTGTCGGAAAACTGCGCGAACAGTTGGAAGGCGCGCGCGTGCTGGGGTTGGTGGCGGCGCGCCCGCGTCGGGGCATCGAGTGCAACGACTACAGTTTCACACCGGCGGCGCGTGCCAGCCTGATGTTCGGC
>DAOUHX010000503.1:0-6757 GCA_034428395.1 Caldilineaceae bacterium | reverse complement strand
GAGCCGCGCACGCCTGTCGGACAGAAGCGGGCTGTTGGTATCCATGCGGATGAAGATGGTCTCTACGCTGGGAGCCGACTCGCAGCTGGTGTCATCGCCGGCGTCGAGCGCCTGGCACTGCTCCGGCGTGACAAACTGGGCCAGGTCGACCTCGCCCGCCTGGACGGCCGCGACACGCACCTGGGACTCCTGCAGGAATCGGTAGGTGGCCTTCTGGAAGGTCTGGGCGCCGCCGGCATCGTCCGGATTGTCAAGGCCCCACCAGTCGGGGTTCGCTTCGTAAGAGATCGACTCGCCTTTGCGCCATTCGACGAACTGGTACGGTCCCGTGCCGATGATCTGCGAATGGTAGGAATCCGGGTCCTCGGTCAGCTGCCTAGCGGAGGAGATGGCGACCCACTCGACCTTACCGAGCAGAATCGGGTCCGGCTCCGGAGTCGAGACATCGAGCGTATACTCGTCTACCGCCGCGGCGCTCATGGAACCAAGGAAATCGAGCAGGTCAAAGGCGTTGTCCGGATCGAATGTGTGGTTAATGCTGATCGCGGCCCCTTCGGCGTTAAAGGGCGAACCGTCGTGAAAGGTCACGTCTTCACGGAGCGTAAAGCGTATTGTGGTGTCGTCCAACCGCTCCCACGAAGTTGCCAGCATCGGCAGGAAACCGCCGTTGACATAGTCGCGGGCAACCAACTGCTCAAGCGCGTTACGAAAACCCGCCGCGCCTGTTTCGCCAAAGGAGCGCCACGCGTCGAGGCTGACCGGCTCGATGCCGACCGCAATCGTGACCTCTTTGGGCGCCATTTCATCGCCCATCGCGGCCGGTTGAACCGGCACGCAGCCGGCCAGAGCCACAGCCAGGACGACGACAAGAGCGACGAATCTCCATGCCCTTCTGTGAATCATGATTCCTCCCTTTTGGTGTGGTGTGCGCCAGGCGGAATCCCCGTCTGGCCGGTTATACAACACGCGCCCTTGTCCATATGTTAGGGACACGCTACCGACGCTGCCATGGTCCTTGAAAGCTTAACGAGCTTTAACAACGATGAAGCCCTTAGAGGCAGTCGTGGTGGGCAGTTCCCGCTATAGAACTGCGGAGCGCGGTGTTAGAACGGCGGCAACATCGTCACAGACTGCTGCCGACCGCATTTTCTGCGATCTTGGCGGCAATCCAAAACGATTGTATAGTAAATCTGCCGGACACGTCAATAAGCGGATCTCCAGTCGGCCCGACTGCAGGACTCCTCGAATCGATATGGGTAGCGTCCGCCTGGGATACCATCACGTAGGAAGGCTACCGTATCTCTGCCGATCCCTCAGCCCTGCAAGCTCCCTGTCTTTGCCCAACCTGGTGCACGAGCAACCAAAAAACCTTAAGGATCTCCTATGCACATGACCGGCGGTGAAGCAGTCGTTCGTTCGCTGACGGCACACGGTGTCGACACGGTGTTCGGCATACCAGGCACGCACAATCTGGCGATCTACGATGCGCTGCGCCATACCGGCGGCATCCGCCACATTCTCGCCCGCCATGAGCAGGGCGCGGCCTTTATGGCAGACGGCTACGCTCGCGCCAGCGGGAAAGCCGGCGTTTGCATCTGCACGACGGGTCCGGCCGCGCTCAACACGCTGGCCTCGCTCGGAACCGCGTACAGCGATTCGTCCCCCGTTCTCTGCATCGCCAGCCAGATCCCCGCCGCGGGAATCGGGCTCGACAAGGGGTATCTCCACGAATGCCACGACCAGTTGGGTAGCTTCGCGCCGGTGACGAAATGGCGGGCACGCGCCGACACGGTGGAGGCAATCCCCGAAACGATGCGGGAGGCCTTTGCCCAGATGCTGACCGGTCGGCCGCGGCCGACTGCGGTGGAGATCCCATGCGACACGTTGGACGAAAGCGGCGAAATAACGGTTCCCGCGGCCGCGACCGCGCAGCGCCCCGTCCCCGGTGCAGATCAGATTGAGCAGGCGGTCGGCTTGCTGCGTGCCGCGCAGCGGCCGGTAATATGGGCGGGCGGCGGCGCCGTCAGCAGCGGCGCAAGCGCCGAACTTCTGAAGCTGGCCGAACGCTTGCAGGCGCCCGTCTTCACGACGGTGCTGGGCAAGGGCATTCTGCCCGAAGATCATCCGCTTGCCGCGGGCAACGCGCTTCTGTACCCCAACGCGCAAGCATTTCTGGCCGAATGCGACCTCATGCTGGCTATCGGTACCCGCTTCACGGAGGAGGAGACCGACCGCTGGGCGCTGCAGTTGCCGGACTGTCTGATCCACATCGACATAGACCGGGAGGAGATCGACCGCAACTATCCGGCGACGGTCGGTCTTGTCGGCGATGCTCGCGCTGCGCTGCAGCAGATCAACGCGCGTTTGCAGGATCGGCGTAGGCCGCCTGGCGGCCGGGCGAGAGAAATCGCCGATCTCAGGCAGCAGATCTGGCGCTCCTGCCAGGCGCGTGCGCCCGAAGGCGTGGAGCTGGTCCACACGCTTCGCTCCGCGCTGCCGCGTGAGACGATCCTCGTGAGCGACCTGACGGTTGCGGCATACTGGTGCCGGCGCCTGATCGACATCTACGAACCGGGCACCTTTATCTACCCCTGGGGGTTCTGCACACTGGGTTTCGGCCTGCCGGCCGCGATCGGCGCGAAGGTCGCGCGGCCTGAACGCCCGGTTGTCGTCCTGTGCGGAGACGGCGGATTTATGTTCAACTGCCAGGAACTGGCTGCGGCCGTGCAGTACAACCTGCCGCTCGTGGTGCTGGTCTTCAACGACAGCGCCTATGGCGTGCTGCGGCCACAACAGGAGGTGCGCTACGGCGCCGCGCATGAAGTCGACGTTGTGAATCCGGACTTCATGTCTCTGGCGGGCGCGTTCGGCGTTGACGGCAGGCGCGTTGACTCGATCGAACAGCTCGGACCGGAAGTTGCCAGGGCGATCGAAGCGGACAAGACAACGCTGATTGAGCTTCCCGGTACCCTGCCCTGGCCGATGATAGACCCTTCGGCGCGCATGTTCGAGACGGCGCAATGAGCAAGCTTCGCGTTGGCTTCATCGGCGCCGGCGCCATCACCGAACTTCATTACCTTGGCTACCAGGACAACCCCACTGCCGAGCTTCACGCCATTTGCGACGTCGACGAGGACCTTCTCCGCAGCCGCGCCTCGGACTGGGGGATCAGCAAGACCTTCACCGACTACCGCCAGCTTCTGGCCGACCCCGAAATCGACGCGGTAGAGGTGATCACGCCCCACCACCTTCACGCAGAAGTGGGCATCGCCGCGCTCGAGGCAGGCAAGCACGTCTCAATTCAGAAGCCGATGGCGATCACCGTTGCCGAGTGCGATGCTCTCATCGCAAAGGCGCAGCGCGCGGGCAAACGGATGCGCGTTTTCGAGAACTTCCGCTACTACCCTCCCCTGGTCAAGGCGAAAGAGCTGCTCGATACCGGCGAAATCGGCGAACCGCTCTCAATACGTATCAAGTGCGTTCAGGGCACATCCGGCGCGGACTGGGAGATACCCTACCGCCGCTGGGAATGGCGCTTCGACCCCGCCCGGGGCGGCGGCGGCCGTGTAATCCTCGACTACGGCTATCATCTGTTTTCTATCGCCCGGTGGTACCTAGGCCCGGTGGAAAAGGTGTTCGCCTGGATCACAAATCGCCCCATACAGTACGGGTGGATGCTCGACAGCCCGGCGGTCGTCATCTGGAAATACGCCAATGCCGAAAAGTACGGCTCCTACGAAGCGGTGACCTCGGACGACATTCTCGTTCGCAACAAGTACGGGCGGCCGGAGGACGAGTGGATCGAGCTGACCGGCTCGCGCGGCTTCATTTGGGTCAACCGCTGCACTTCGATGCTGCTCGACAGGCCGGCGCTGGAGATGTACCGGGACGGCAAGACCACGCAGTTCCCGGAGGTGGACTCGGACTGGGGTGCGAGCTTCGTCGCCGGCGTGCAGGACTTTGTCGACGCAATCGCGCAAGGGAGACAGTCACCGCTGGACGGCGAGGAAGGAAAGGCGATCCTTCAGTTCTGTCGCGCGGCGCAGCGGTCCGCGCAGGAGGGGCGCGAGGTATGTCCGGAAGAGATTGAGTAACGCGCCTGCGCTCACGGCCAGCAGGTTGCCTCTGGGCGGTGACCCGGCAACGCCTCCGGCTCGCTGGCTGAACGCCGCATTCCTCTGCCAATGAAGAAGCCCACAAGACGCAGATTTCTATACGCAACAACAGTTTGGCTGCTGCTCCTGACCGCGCTTCTCGGGGCCTGTGAACGGTTGCCCGGTGACGTCTCGGTTACGCCCACCCCGATCCCCACGCCTGTCCCGCTCCCCAAAGCAGTCCATCCGGTAGCGCGCGGCGATATCGTCGACAGCGTCACCCTGCTCGGGCTGGTCGATTCGCGGCGGCGAGAAAACCTCTCCTTCCGCATCGCCGGGCGCCTCAATCGCTTTCACGTCCGGCCGGGGGACGGCGTCGAAGCGGGCCAACTTCTGGCCGAATTGGACGTTGGCTTCCTGCCGCACGAACTGGCCAAGGCCGAGAAACAGCTCGAAATCGCCCAACTGCGGCTGGGGGCGGCGGAAGGCACAAAGTCACTGGCCATTGCCGATGCGCAGGCTACCCATACTCTCGCCAAGCTCGAACTTGACCAGGCGCGGGCCGGCGCGCCGGAAGAGGAGATCGCCCGCAGGGAGCTGGCGGTCGCAAATACAACGACCAGGCTGAAGCTGCTGGCGGAACAACACGAGCGCGAAATCGCCCTCTTGCAGGCGGAGGTCGAGCTCAAAGCGATCGATGTTGAGATGCTTCTGGCCCGAATCGAGCAGGCGCAGCTGCTGGCGCCCTTCGCCGGTGTCGTGCGCTACACCGACGGTGAGGTCGGGCAGATGATCGAAGAGTACGCGCCGGTGATGGGGCTGGCCGACCCGGATGCGCTGGAGGTCAGAAGCTCCCTCCCCAGCGACGAGGAGCTGCCCAAGTTACGGCCCGGCCAGGCGGTCGCGATCGTCTTTCGCCTCTATCCGCAGCGCGAGGTTACAGGCCGGCTGATCCAGGTCTCGACGCCGACCGGTGCGGGCAGCGCGGACGAAGGGCTGCCGGTTCGGATCGAATTCTCCGCGCCCGACCTGGAGCTGGAGGTCGGCTCTCTGGCCGACATGCGTATTGTCGTCGAACGCAAAGAAGATGTGCTGACCATCCCCAACGTTACGATTCACAGTTACTTCAACCGGCGCTATGTTCTGGTCAAAGAAGGCGAGAGCACGGTTGAAGTCGATATCACGCTGGGTGTGACCGACGGCGAACGCAGCGAGGTGCTTTCCGGCCTGGAAGAGAACGAGCAGGTCTACGAACGCTAGGCCCCGAAGCCGGTCCTCTTTGCGCGGTTCCTCCCCCTTGCTTGATTCGACAGATATTCTCCGCGACCCGTGTGACGGCCCACCAACCCGGTATATGGCTTGGCGGAGCCGAACCGGGTGCAGCCCACATTTTGGGGTGGGAATCTTCAGGCGGGGAATTCAGGCCGGCGGTGGCTGGAACTGTTTACCGGCTCTGGGAAGGCAGAGGGCAGGCACAAGGCCTGCCCCTACCGAGTCCGCGGCGTTCGCTTATTTGGGGGTGGCGCGCTGGGCCGCTGGTTGCGGAGGGCTACATCAGATCCTACACTCGGCGGGTCGAATGGTGTCAGGGGGGCGTTGCGGGGGGACTCCCCCCGCAGAAGGGAGGGCCGGAACGGCCCGACCGCCCATAACTGCCGGGACTCGTGATTCGTGATTCGAACTGCGGGAGCCGCGGACGCACTATGGCGTCTTGTCCGCAACGCGCCGGCGGCAAGCTGGAATCGCGCACTCACACCGGCATAGTTACAGGGGGGCGTTGCGGGGGGACTCCCCCCGCACAAGGGAGGGCCGAAGGCCCGACCGTCCAAACGGCAGGGGCCGGTGGGCAGGAACTGCAGGAGCCGTGAATGAGTCGGTTGCTACCGGAGGCAAAGGAGTTTGTACTCCAATTTTGGGCTGCACGCGCCGAAATCCTCCTCTTTGACAGGCAACCGTGCGAGGGCTATACTCCATTTGCTTTTCTCATTTCCTCCAAAGTTTGTACAAAGTTTATAGAAGGATCGTGCCTGATTCTCTCAACGTTCGACGCGAGCGAACACCGCATGTAGGGGGCTGCTGACAGCCCTCCCATGAAGCACGTCCGCTGTGGGCAGCGGGCCCGGACAACGAGGCGCCACATGTATCTGAAGGAGAGATTGGCCGCGGGCCAGCACTTGATCGGGGCCGGCATCTTCTCCGGCTCTCCCGATGTAATCGAATATACGCTGGTGGGCATGGACTGGATCTGGTGGGAAGCGCAACATGCCCACACGGACTGGCAGACCCTTGTCCACGGCGTCCGCACAGCCTATGGGATGGGGATCCCGGCGCTGGTGCGTACGTGGACGCATGACGGCGGCACGATCGAAAGGTTGCTCGACACCGGCGCCGAGGGGATCATTGTGCCCATGGTGGACACGCCGGAGCAGGCACAGGAGATTGTCTCACGTTGCTACTTCCCTCCTTTGGGCAACCGTTCGTACGGCGCCATTCGCATTGAGCGGATCGAGAGTGACCTGGACGAGTGGAACAAACGCATCACGACGGTGATGATGATTGAGACACCCGAGGCGGTCGCAAACGCAGAGGCCATTGCCCGCGTTCCTGGCGTGGACGCGCTCTTCGTCGGTCACATGGACCTTTCGCTGCGGGTCGGCCGGAAG
>DAOUHX010000502.1:0-5209 GCA_034428395.1 Caldilineaceae bacterium | reverse complement strand
TTCGACGGCGCGGCCGAGGCCGACGACAAGGGCATGGTTGTAGGTGCCGATTTCGGTGCGGGAGCGGGCGGTTGGCGGGGGTGTCGGGTCGCCGGCCAGCGTCCACGGGCTGCGGTCGGGGATGAAGTTAGGACGAAAGCCGGGTATCTGGTGTTCAGCGACGAAGATATATCCTGTTCCCATGGGTCCCAGCAGCCATTTGTGTCCGGAGCCGACGGCAAAATCACAGTTGAGTTCCTGGAGGTCGACAGGCATCGTGCCGACGGACTGGGCGAGGTCCAGCATGACGGGGACGCCGGCTTCATGTGCGATAGCGGCTGCCTCTTTGACCGGAAGCAGGCGGCCGTTGGGGGAGGCGACATGGCTGAGGCAGATGAGGCGCGTGCGGTCGGTCAGCGCGCCGGCGAGTTCGGCGAGCAGTTCTTCGTCGGTCAGGCGTTCGGCCTCGATCACCTTGACCGTGACGCCGTGTTCCTCGGTCAGAGAGTAGGAGAGGCCGTATGTGCTGACGTGTTCGAGTGAGGTCATAACGAACTCGTCGCCCGGCTGCCAGCTGAGGCCGCGCACGATCTGCTGCATGGCGCGCGAGGTGTTGGTGTCGATGCTCAACTCCTCCTCTTTGACGTTGAGCATGCGGGCCAGTCCGCTGCGAGCGGCAGCCTCTCCGTCCCTGTGCGCCATTCTGCCTGCGGTCGTGGCGGGGCCGTGGCGTGCTTCGGTCTCCATTGTCTCGCGTACTGCTTGGAGAACTGAGTCGCTGGCCGGGCCGTAGGTTCCGGTCTGAAAGTAGGCTACTTCCCCGGTCATGGGAAGGTCCTGCCGGAGCTGTTCGACTGTCATGCGTGACATGAGTTGGATCCTAAGCTGGATGGCGTCTGAGAGAAGACTTTGGTGAGCCGGCTTTGTCGTTTACAGACGACGGAAAAAGCCCGCTCGGATTATACAGCGAATGATAGCCGACAATGGTGAATTCTGTCTAAGAGGGGGCGTGCTGGTTTCACCGGATTTCGGCGAGTCGGAGGCGGGCGAGGGTTATCTCCGGTTCCCAGACATCTATCTGGACCGTCGGGAGTTGGGTTTCGAAGTCGTAGACGACCATACGCAGTTCGTAGTCGCCGGGCGGAATGTCAGTGGGGAGGCGGAGCAGGGCGGTAGTTTCGACCGCTTCGCCCGCAAGCCAGTGGCTGGTGGGAAGATGGATCGGGTTCCAGAGGACGGTGTCCTCTTGGTGGGTCCTTTCGTCGCCGGCATTGTAAAGGCGCAAGGAAATGGCATAGTCGACTTCCAGTGCAGACTCGGTCCGCCATCGCAGGACGCTCCACAGCGAGCGCTCCGGCCCAAGGTCGAGAAGCTGCCCAGCTGGAAGCTGCTCTGGGCCGTGGCCGAGGGCAAGCCCCAGAAGAGCGATGCCGCCGTCAAAGTTGATGGTCAGCGGTTCGAGGTATTCATGATAGATCCATGGGTGCTCAAAGGAGATGTTTGCGTAGTTGTGGACCGTAAAGTCTTCGTAGTCGTAGCTGCCGAGAAAACGTCCGTACTTCGTAAGAAGGAAGTTCAGCGGTCGGGCGTTGTTATCGATCCAGGGATTCGTACTGTTCCACTCCACAACCCTGACGGTGGAAAGGTTCTTCAGAGCGGTCAGCGCAAATTCGACTTCTTGCGCCAGGTCGGGCGCGTCCATATTGAACGTATAGAAGGGCGGCATCTTGTGAGACAGCAGGTTGGTTCTGACATCGCTGCGATTGTGGCGCGCCGGGATGAGATAGACATTGTTGTCATCGCTGGATTGGGCGTTGAGCACCTGGGCCAGAGCGATAGGCTCCTGTGGGCAGAGGTCACAGGCAGCCAGCATGACGTGGTCCAGCATGATGTGTCCCCATTCGCCAAGCTCACGGTCGAAGAGTTCCAGTTGGAGTGTTTTGCCGGAGACATAGCCGAGTGGGTGGATGACCAGGTGGAAGCGCTCAGTATTTCTACCGCGCCAGACAGCGGCTTCTTCGCCGTCCGCGAGCAGGCGGAGGCCGACTCTCTGGCCCTCGCCGCCGGCGATGAGGAAGGCGAGGTATTGGTCGGCGGATGCGGCAAAGGTTGGTGAGAGCGCTCTGCCGGTTGTTCGGTTGCCTCTGCTGGGATGGTAGCTTGTCAAAAAGCCGTCGTCGGCGCGATTCCAAATCAGGGGTTGCCCCGCGAAATTGGCGTGCTGGTTGAAGTTGGTGACGGCCTCACCTGAGAGCAGCCAGCCATCGAAGCCGCTCTCGAAGTGTCCGAGAAAGCGTTCGCCAACATAAGAGTGTTCGCTGTTGGTCTGCTCGAAGACACGAAAGAAGTTGCGGGCCGGCTGGACAGTGGAAAAAGTTCCTCGGGCCAGTAGTTCACGGTCGGCGAAACTGTTTAATACCCACTGTGCGCTGGTAGAGTCAAAAGGCATCCACAGGTTGGAATGGATTTCGACGGCGAAGTTTGCGCGATTCAGCGCCGCGATGGCGTTTGAGGCCGGAGAGTATATCTGAATGTTGACGCCCCGCTGTTTGAGGTACTCTGGGGTTGGCTGGCGGTCGTGCCCGATGACGCGGAGGACGTTGGGACGGGTGACAGACGTGCGCGCGACAGTCGCGTCGGTCAAGCCATGCGCGTCAATGACTTTCAGGTCTGGCATATAATAGTACTTTCCGAGCCCGGTGGAACTTTCCAGGGCATCATCTGGGATAAAGCCGCGTTCCATTTCTTCGTATGGCTTCCAGGTTAACGCCAAAATAGTGTTTGCTATGTTGCGGTGCACGGCAAAGCGCATGGCGACCCAGTGTGCACCAGATTGGCGGCGCAGGTCGTTGGAGACGGCAGCGAGCGCTGGCATGCCGGGCGCGGCCAGTAGCCAGCCTGCGTTCTCCTTATCGAGTTCGATCTGTGAATGGCTGAAATGCTCCCGAATTTTGGCGCCCTCGAACAGGAGGGTGGCCTGGATTGAGCTGGCGTAGAAAAGAATAGGTATGAAGAACACAATCGTGAGGATTCCTCGCTTGTTTATCCAGAAGTGGCTTCGCAACAATTTGGGCAGGCCGGTTGCGGCTTTTGCGCCGAGGAGCGCGATGGCTTCAGCCGCGGGGAGTGCGAGGAGAGGCCAGTAGAAGTCGAGGGGCCGGTATTCGAAGTGGTCGCCGCCGATGGGTAGTAGGTAGGCCATGTGTGCGAGGACGCAGAGCAGGGAGAGGGCATAGATGCTGTCGCGGTGCGACTGCCAGCGTGAGCGGAGGGCGAAGTAAGCGAGAGGGAGGAGGAGATAGAGACCGGTTTCGATAGTGGCGGCGGCGAGGTAGCGGAAGCCGGACTCGTACCATGGACGGACGTGTTTGGCGTAGTAGGTGTTAGGGAGCCATTCGCCGTAGTAGGCGTAGCGGAAGAGGAAGTGAGCGGCGACGATGAGAGCGAAAGGAGCGACAAGGTAGGCGATGTCTTTGACCAGTCTGGTGTTGATAGATTTATCTTTGGTCAGTCTTTGGAGTGTGAACCAAGCGAAGCAGCAGGCGGCGAGGAGTAGGGCTTCGGGTCGGGTGAGTTCGGCGGCGGCGAGGGCGAGGGAGGTGGAGATGAGGCCGCGGTGGCTGTTGGGGTAGAGGCTGAGGCAGACGACGGCGGCTACGATGAAGAAGGAGAACTGTCTGGTTTCGAGGCCACCGCTGGAGGTCCAGACGGCGAAGGTGGCGCTGGAGCAGATCAGGCCGAGGGTCATCCAGGCGACGAGGGGGCGGTCATGCAGCGCGGGAAGGCGAGTGGTCCACCACAAGGTAACGAACAGAGTAGCGATGGTGTAGGCGACGGAGAGCCAGGGTGCGGCGGCTTCTGGAGGGATGCTGAAGAGGGCCCAGATGGCGGCGAGTTCGAGGATCCAGAGAAAGTTGGTATAGCCTTCGACGCGTTCGCCGGGGTTGAAGACGAGGCCGTGTCCTTCGAGGAGGTTGCGGGTATAACGGAAGCTGATGAAGGCGTCATCGGTGAGGAACCAGGCGACGGAGGCGAGCCAGGCGAGGAGTGCGAGCCAGGGCAGGAGTGAGAGGAGTGAGAGGAGAGACAGGTTCAGGTGATGCAGAGGTTTCCGCAAGGATTGCATCATATTGAGGCACAGTCGCGCATGTCAGGTCTCTCGCGGCGCCAAGGGACTACGGTTATCACAAACGCAAGTGCGTATCTATGGCTCTTTCCAAATCAGACTGTGAAAAGGTTCTGGTTCCATGCAGAGTTCGTATGAACTTGCCATCGTCAGTCGCGTCGCCACTGTAAACTCGACCAAAGACTGGAAACTGACGGACGATGTCTTTCAAAATTGTTAGGATAACTGAATGATCTCCATCTAACAAATCATGCACAGGTAGGTTCCCGCCGGTTCCGCTTAGATGTGGATTGTTCGTCGCGGTTTACAGCAGTTGACTATGTTGCAACTGGCTGTGTTACCTCAGGCAGACAGCGACACCATTCAGAGTTGGCAGAAGTTAGTGCTACAATTGAAGACCGACGATCGTTTCTTCGTGCGTTTAGGCTAGGAAGGCGACTGAAGATTGTTATGGGCCAGGCATCGCCGCTGCCGCAGGCAGCCTCGGACAGTGTAGAGGGCCATCCAGCCGCAAAAGGTTTGCGCGGCCCGCGCTGGGGCATCGCGGCGTTTCTGGCATTTGCTCTGGCCGTAGTCCTGGTCAGCAGTCTCAACACGCCGCAGGCTCGCTTCTTCGCGGCCGAGCGTTTGCAGACGTTCGTGACCATCTTTCTCAGCCTTTTTATCGAGGCCGCGCCGTTTCTGCTGGCCGGTTCGATCGTGTCGGGCATTATTGCGGTGTACGTGGACCAGGCGATGGTTGAGCGGTACATACCGGACCATCCGCTGCTGGCGGCGCTGGCCGGCGCGGGGCTGGGCTTTGTCTTTCCGGTATGCGAGTGCGGGGTGGTGCCGGTCACGCGGCGGCTGTATGGCAAGGGGTTGCCGCTGCCGGTTGGGATCGCCTTTCTGCTGGCGGCGCCGGTGATCAATCCGGTTGTAATATTCAGCACGTTTGCGGCTTTCGGCTGGGGTCCGGTGCTGTGGGGCCGGGTAGTATTCAGCGTGCTGGTTGCGTTTGTGGTCGGGCTGATTTTCCACCTGGCCCGCCCGCGGGAGATCCTGTTGCCGCAGACCCTTAGCGCTCGGGGCGGTGGCGATCAGGGCGACGACCATGATCACGAT
>DAOUHX010000501.1:0-5057 GCA_034428395.1 Caldilineaceae bacterium | reverse complement strand
AATGGGCCACTCCCTGTAGCCGAGAATATCATCATAGTCGGAGTCCGGCTGGTCGAGGTCTGCTGCAACAAGGTCAGGTTCTTCCTGTTCGGAGCCGGCAGCGGCAATGATCTGATCGTAGACTGCGGTAGCCTCGTCCCAGCGGCCCATGCCCTCGAGAACGCCGGCCAGACGTTCAAGCAGGCGGACTCTTTCGCGAACGGTTGCGGCGTAATTGGCGGCCCGGCGCAGTGCATTGGCGGCCTGCGACCGCTTGCCGGCTGAGAGCCAAGTATCGGCGATAATCTCCTCGACAATGCCGGCAACCTGCGGGCGCTGCTCCAGGAATGTGCGGTAAGCGATGACGGCTTCGGCACTGCGGCCGACACCTGCCAGCGCTTCGGCGCGCAGGAAGTCGCTATTAATCGCGAAAAGCGCGATCTCTTGGGAGGAAGGCGATGCGCTGCTGTCATCCGCCGGCAGAAATTCGCCCAGAACCCGGAACTGGTCCAGTGCGTTCAGGGCCCGGGCGGGCTGTTCACCGGCCAGATAGGAGAGGGCGAGCCGGTAGAGGATAGCGCTGCGCTGCTGCTCGAGGGAAGCAGCGGGCGTCTCCTGCTGCCGGCCAAACGCGGTCTGGGGGTCGGCCAGCAGCGTGTTGAGCAGGCGCTGTTCCTGGCCGTATTCGCCGATGCTGTGAAGGTAGGCGGCCTGTTCGAGCGGGGATGCCGGCGCGGGCGGCTCTGCGGTCGCGGGCGGGCGGGGCGTGGGGCTGGCTGGCGGTAATGTTGGCGATGATGCCGGCGATGATGCCGGCGATGACGGCTGTTCGGAGGTCGGCGCCGCGGCGCGTGCGGTAGGCGCCTGGAGGGTCGCGGCTGCGCTTGTCGCGGTGACCGGCGCGGGTTGGGCGGCGTCGGTGGGCACGGCAGTGGAGGTAGCGCGCCTGTCGCGGCATGCGGTCAGAAGCAGGGCGAGCAGGAGCAGGAGAGAGAGGTAATTCGCCAGACGGAATCGCGCTCTCGGCCGGGAACGGAATGGGATCGACGCGCTGATCAATGGGTTTACCCTGAATTCGACGATTTGCCCCACCCACCCATCTTCGCAAATCGTCGAATGGTTGGATCGGAGAGAGGATCTCGGACACACATGACAAAGTATTATCAGGCGGTGGGAAGCGATCTGTCAAAGGCGCGCGGCGGTCCCGACCGGAAGAAGGGTTGGGGGCGCTCTTTTGTTTCGGAATTGGCGCTGGGCGGGGTATGATTGGGCAGAAGAGACGCGGCATGGTCTGCAGACCGCTGCAAGGGAGGTTGCGGGCAATTGGCACAGGAATACAACGTGGTCGTGGGCATGGAAGTCCACGCCCAGCTGTTGACAAAGACGAAGATGTTCTGCCGCTGCAGCGCGGACTACCAGGGCGCGCCGCCGAATACGCACACGTGCCCGGTCTGCCTGGGGTTGCCGGGCGCGCTGCCGGTGGGCAACCGCGCCGCGGTCGAGGCGACGATTCGCACGGGGCTGGCGCTCAACTGTGAAATCGCGCAGACGGCGGTCTTTGCGCGCAAGAACTATCACTACCCGGACCTGCCGAAGGGCTACCAAATTTCGCAGTACGAGCTGCCGCTGTGCCGCAACGGCTGGGTGGAGATCGACCTGCCCGACGGCGGTGTCAAACGCATCCGCATCCACCGCGCTCACCTGGAAGAAGATACGGGCAAGAACACGCATGCGGGATTGCATACGCTGGTGGACCTGAACCGGGCCGGAATGCCGCTGCTGGAGATCGTCACCGAGGCGGACATTGCCAGCGCGGACGAGGCCTACGCGTTTCTGACCAAGCTGCGCTCGATCCTGCGCTATCTGGGCGTGAACAGCGGCAATATGGAGGAGGGGGCGCTGCGCTGTGAGCCGAACATCAGCGTGCGCACGCCGGAGCAGGCGGCGCGCGGCGAGTTTGGCACCAAGGTGGAGGTGAAGAATCTCAACAGCCTGCGCGCGGTGCGCAACGCCATCGCCTATGAGGCCGAACGCCAAGCCGGCGTGCTGCAGAGCGGCGGCGCGATCGAGCAGGTGAATATGGGCTGGGACGAAGAGCGGCAGCGCACGGTGCTGCAGCGCTCAAAGGAAAGCAGCGAGGACTACCGCTACTTCCCGGAGCCTGACCTGCCGCCGCTGGTGGTAGACAGGCAGTGGGTGGAGGAGACGGCGCGCACCTTGCCCGAACTGCCGGACGCGAAGGAGCAGCGCTACCGGGAGGATTGGGGCCTGCGGGCGGAGGATGCGCGCACGATCACGAGCGAGAAGGCGGTTGCCGACTACTTCGAGGCCGCAGTCGCCGCCTACGGGCAGGAGGACGGCAGCGCGCAGCGCATGGCCAACTGGATCACGGGTGAGCTGTTCCGTCTGCTCTATGCCGACGGCGAGGGACAGGACCTGCGGCAGATCGCGGGTACGCAGGTTCATCCGCAGCAGCTGGCCGCGCTGGTGCAGATGGTCGACGCGCGCGAGATCAACGCCAACACGGGCAAAAAGGTGCTGGAGTCGATGTACCGCAGCGGCGACGATGCGCAGACGGTTGTCGAGCGCGAAGGGCTGGCGATGGTGAGCAGCACATCGGTCATCGACGCGGCGGTGCAGGCGGCCTTCGACGACAACCCGGACGAGCTGGCACGCTACCGCGCCGGCGAAAAGAAACTGTTCGGCTTCTTCATGGGGCAGATGATGCGCGCAACCAAGGGCAAAGCGGACCCGCAGGCGGCGCGGCTGCGGCTGCAGGAGATGTTGGACAGTTTTTAGTTTCTGGTATTCAGTTTTTGGTTTCTGCTGAAGCCGCGGTCCTCTTGCGGTTGAAATCCACACGGTTTGACCGACCTCACACACCAGAGAACGGAATCGAATGAGTCTATCGCTTATCCATACGCGCAACGAAAGGGCGGCGCGCTCCGGTCACCGTACACCGGGGTTTGCCTCGCTGGAACTGAAGTGGGACGCGGTTACGTTGTTCCGCTACATCTACGAGCCGGATATGCCGCAAGCCGAGTCGCCCAAGCCGTTTTTCCACCCGGTCAACACGCTGGCGGGGGACCTGGTCACGAACTACCGCCCGCATGACCACGTGTGGCACAAGGGCATCCAGATGACGATCGCACACCTGGACGGCCAGAACTTCTGGGGCGGGGCCAGCTACCGTCACGGGCAGGGCTATGTGCAACTGCCCAACAACGGCAGCCAGCGCCATGACGGCTGGGAGTCGATCGAAGTGGAGGACGAGCGGTTCACGGCGAAGGAGAAGCTGTCGTGGATCACGCAGGCGGGCGAGCACTGGCTCGACGAGACGCGAGAAATTGCGGTAAACGAACTCGACGCGGACGCGGGCTACTGGGCGCTCGACTTCACGACGAGCCTGTGCAACGTTAAGGGAGAGACGCTGCACATCGGCTCGCCGACGACGGAGGGCCGTCCGCTGGCAGGCTACGGCGGGCTGTTCTGGCGCGGGCCGCGCTCGTTCGACAACGGTGAAGTAATCACCGCGGCGGGGCACGAAGGGCCGGAGGCGATGGGCCAGGCCGCGGCGTGGCTGGCGTACAGCGGTCGCCACGACGGCAGCGGCAATACATCAACGCTCGCTTTTCTCGATCATCCGGCCAATCTGCGTTATCCCAACAAGTGGTTCATCCGCCGGACACCGTACGCGTGCGCCAGTTTTGCCTTCATGTTCGATGAGGTCTACGCGTTCGAGGCCGGCGAAACGCTGCCGCTGCGCTACCGGCTGGTGGTGGCGAACGGCGGTTGGGATGCGGCTCGGGTGGAGGGTGCGACGGCGGCGTGGCAGGCGGATAGGTAGAGGGAGGCGGAATGCGCTTCAAGGATGCGAATGGTTTGGACACTGGAATGGATGCGGCGCTGGAAAAATTGCTTCTCTACATACCTTAGCTCGTTGTCCGGCTTTTGGGACCAAGCTCATCTGATCCGGAAACGATTCAGATGCTAAGGACAAGACATGCCTCTTCATCTGGACAATCTGAGAGACTCGATCGAGGCGCTGGATGAACTGTTGACAGCCAGCGAAGATGAGGCCCGCATGGGACGGTTGAGTGAAATCGAGCGGATCGGCATTCGTGCCGGCGTCGTAAAGCACTTCGAGATAACCTACGAACTTTCCTGGAAACTGATGGCGCGCTGGCTGAATACCAACGTCGGACCAGACACCGCAGTTGGCGTGACGAGGCGTCAATTGTACCGCCTCTCCGCGGCGCATACACTTATCTCCGACGTCGACCACTGGATGCGCCATCACGACGCTCGGAATACAACCGCCCATATCTATGACAGCAAGAAGGCCCAGCAGGTTTATGAAGCCGTGAGAGGGTTCACGCACGACGCGCGGCAGCTGCTGAAAGTGCTGGAAGCCCGCAATGATTGACCTGAGCCCAAACCACCTCAAGACGGTGAAGCGGATTCTGGCGGAGCACGTGCCGGCTTGCGAGGTGCGCGCCTTCGGTTCCCGCGTGACACGATGTGCAAGAGTATATTCCGACCTCGACCTCGCAGTCGTAGGCGTCACGGCGTTGGACCGGAGCACGCTTGCGCGGCTGAAGGAAGCGTTCGAGGAATCCGACCTGCCTATTCAGGTGGACGTGCTCGACTGGCAGGAAATTTCCCAGAGTTTCAGAGAAATCATTGCCAGAGACTATGCGGTCCTGCAGAAGATGCCAGCCGGTCCAGGTGGGAGCGTTGCAAGAACATAGGGAACAGAGTTCACATACGATGGACCAGCCAGTCAACGCTATCCCAACATCTGGTTCGTATGCCAGACGCCGTGCACGCGCGCCTGTTTCGCCGTCATGTTCGATGAGGTGTACGGGTTCGAGGCTACGGAGACGCTGACGCTGCGCTACCGACTGGTGGTGGCGAACGGTGGCTGGGATGGGGCGCGGGTGGAGGCCGCGGCGGCGGCGTGGCAGGCAGGTGGGTAGTTGTAAAGATGTGAGAAGCAGGATAGCGGAAGCCGTCATCCCCCCGCGGCGCGACATTGTTGCACTACGGGACTATGACAAGCCGCTTAGCAACCCCGT
>DAOUHX010000500.1:0-5894 GCA_034428395.1 Caldilineaceae bacterium | reverse complement strand
CGTCAATCTCTCCGGAACGTCCTTGAGATGGAAGACAACCGTCAGGGTCTCCCCCGCAAGCGAAGTGTCAATATCGGTGATGTCAATGTGCGCGGCCTTCTCGTCCGAAACTCCGTTGACGATGTTTTGACCCAGAACATACCCATCACCGGAATCACACGGGCTGACGGGTGCGATCAGGCGTGCCGGAGCATAACATCCGACGTCGTCGGATCCGCCCATATGCTCAAAAGTCCTGAACACAAGCCGCGAGTCTGCCGTGATTCCGGGAATGATGCCGGAAAGCGTGATCGTGTCCGCCTCCGCCGACACCGCCAGGCTGGCGTCCCGAACCTCCGAGATGACCATCGGTTCCATCTTCCACACGCTGGCCTCCGCCTTGCTCTCTATCGGAACGTCAAGGTCGATCTCCCTTTCAGATGGAAACACAATGTGATAGGCGGACAGCAGCGCGTCGAAGCCGACGTCGCCGGTCGTCGGGTCGTTGTCTACGTCGATGGCCGCCCCCCACATGTACTCCACTGCACTTCTCTCGACTCCCGTTCGGTTGAAGGTCAGCGTATCCGGCACGACGCGCAGATGGAATACGACCGTCAATGTTTCCCCGGACAATGAAGTGCTGACTTCGGTAATGTCCATGTACCCATTCGCGGCGTCTTCCTGCCCGTCGAATGGCAGCACAAGCGCCTGAGTAAACATCTGCTTTTCCGTATTGGCATGCGAAATGTCGTCCGTCTCGTCTGCCACCGTCTGCCCCGGTGTGATTGCATACGCGCCGGAGTTGCACCGCCACGAGCTTGCAAAGTGACTGTACGAAGGGTGGCATGCTATCCGGTCGGATCCGCCCATTTCCAATGCATCATGGGTCGCAAACGCCAGCCGCGATTCGGAGGTGATGCCGGGAATCGCGCCAGCAAGGGTTACGGTGTCTGCCTCGGACGAGACCTCCAGCATTGCGCTCGCAAATGCACTGGTGGAACCATCGTTGTTTATCTCCCAGACACCGGCCTGCAGGATCTCCCCGATCGGAGCGGGCCTGTCCCGCCGCTCTTCCGACGCGCCTACGAAATGGTAGGCGTTCAGCAGGGTATCAAACCCACCGGGACCGGTGCTGCGGTCGTTGTCCACGTCGATCGCCACCTCCCACTCGTACTCCTCTGTATCCAGCCCAAATTGCCATCGATTAAACGTCAGAGTGTCCGGAAGGTCTCTCAGATGGAAGACGACCGTCAGCGTCTCACCTGACAGAGAGCTGCTGATCTCAGTGATGTCAACATGCGCGGCGGCCACGTCCGAGACGGCATCGGTTACCGTGTCGCCCGGCACAATCGGATCCACCGAACTGCATGGGTCGGCCTCCTGCGCCCGCACAGGGAGTGACCCTGAAGCCAGCAATAGTGCCAGGACTAGAAGCCGGGAAATGGTCTTTATCTTCATTGTCAGTTTTCCCACAATACAGCCTTGGAAGGTCAGCAGCATGTAAATTAGCGTTTCCTTAATGGCAGTCTTGTGTCAGTTTGCTTGGGAACGGTACGGTAGGGAAGATTGTGCCATGCGTGACTCCATTCCGGGACCGCGTCCGGTCGCCGTACGTTCATCTAAAGCAGATCCCTTTTGAAACCCCGACTTCTCCGAAAGGGAGTGCATAGGTTTCACGGGCGTTTCGGCCGCACGCTCGTCAGGAAGGAATTTCTGGTTCCATTAAGGAAACACTTTAGAAACTCACAAAAGAGGTGTTGCGCGCAATGCCAGCTGATATTGTCGCATGTGCCACCGCTCCGAACTCTGCGGGCGACGGCGCACTGCAAGCTGCGGGTTGCCGGTGGATTTTCACCTTACACCGCAGGTCGCTTCCTGTCCATCTCTTCTGTCCCAAGCAGGGCACACTCGGTTGGTTTCGGGCAGTTGACACCGCGGGTCCGGCCGCGGGCCGCGGCCGCCGGCATCGATCGATACGCACCGAACGTCCGCGCCGCATACCAACGCCGCAATGCAGGATCCTGGGGTGCGTCTATGCCAATTTAAGAAGAGAGAACCGCAACGAGGGAAGGATTCTGGGCGTTGTTCGTTTTCAGTTTCGGGTTTTTTGTAGTGCGTCTTGGGTTGACGCCTTCGGGCAACAGGCTGAGGTTGTTACCTCCACCGCATGAACTGCAGCCCAGCCCACCACCGGCGAGCCCCAAAGGCCAGCAACCACAAATTAAGAACTCGAAACTCGAAATTCGCTACGCCCGCTCCACGTGCACCCGCACATCGTAGAAGCTGCCCGACGCGCCCATGTCGGTCTCGTTCTGCGGCGTCAGCTGGTTGACGTTGCGGCCGTCGGCGCTGTGTTTGTTCCACCAGATGCCCGGCGCCAGCACCGTGCCGGCCATAATGTCGTCGGTCACGCGCGCGGTCAGGCGCACCTCGCCCAGCCCGTTCCAGACGCGCAGACGGGCGCCATCATCGATGCGGCGCACACTCGCGTCCTGCGGATGGATCCACAACAGCGGCTCATTTTCACGGGCGCGGAATCGCTCCAGGTGCGAAAAGGAGGAGTTGAGAAAGGAGTGCGCCGGCGGCGAGATGCAGGCCAGTGTGCTGTCGACGGAGCGCGGGGCGCTCGCGCCGTTTTCTCGCTTCTCGCCGTTCCCGCCGGCCAGCGTCCACTGGCCGCCGACCACCGAGTTCGGCGGCGTGTAGGTTGGCAGCGGATCGTAGCCGTCGCGCGCCATGCGCTCGCTGTAGAACTCGCACTTGCCGCTCGGCGTGGGGAAGTTGCCCTGCGCAAACGGCAGAAACGGCTGCGGCAGATTGAGGCGCACGAACCCCTTCTCCAGCAGGGCATCCCACGTCACGGGCGCGTAGAGCGGATGACTCTGCGCCGCGACAAAGTTGCGCAGGACCGTCTCGTCGTCCTCGTAGAAGGCGTCGTCGGTATAGCCCATCGCCTGCGCCAGCCCGCGGAAGATGGCGCTGTTGGGCCGCGCCTCCGCCACCGGCGTAATCGCCGGCCGGTTCAACGCCAGGTAATGATGGCCGTACATCCGCTGCAGGTCCCAGTGCTCGGCCTGCGTCGTCGCCGGCAGCAGGTAGTCGGCGTAGTCGGCGGTGTCGGTCTGGAAATGTTCGAGCACGACTGTGAGGAGGTCGTCGCGCGCCAGCCCGGCCTGGACCGCGGCCTGGTCCGGCGCGACCGCGGCCGGGTTGCTGTTGTAGACAACCAGCGCCTTCACCGGCGGTCCCGCCTCCGCCGGCGACGGCTTGCGGTCGACCGGCCGCGGCGCGTAATGGGACGCGGCAAGGTGCGCCCGGTCCAGGCTGAGCGCATCGCCCAGCCGGTTCATATTGATCGTGCGCGGGATGCGCCCCTTCTGCAGGTCGGGCCGCTGCAGGCCGGTCGTCTCCAGCTGACGCAGCAGGCCGCTTGTGCTGAGCTGGATGCCGCCGCCGCGCTCGCGCCACGCCCCCACCAGCGCCGGCAGACAGGTGATGTTGCGCATCGCCATGCCGCCGCCGTAGTGGCGCTGCATGCCGTAGTTGACGCGGATCGCGGCCGGCCGCGTCGTCGCGTATTCGCGCGCCAGCCGGCTGATGCGTTCGGCCGGGATGCCGGTGATCTCGGCGGCCCGCTGCGGCGTCCATTCCTGCACCCGCTGCGCCAGCTGCTCGAAGCCGACGGTGTAGGCCGCAACGTAGTCGCTGTCGTGCAGCCCGGCGTTGATGATTTCGTGCATCAGCGCCAGCGCGAGCGCGCCGTCGGTCCCGGGCTGGAGCGGGAGCCACTCGTCGGCCGCGCGCGCGGTGCGCGTGCGCGCCGGGTCGATGACGATGACTCGCCCGCCCTGGCGGCGCGCATCCTGGATGAAGGGCCACAGGTGCAGGTTGCTCGTCAGCGTGTTGCTGCCCCAGATCAGGATCAGCCGCGCGTGCGCGAAGTCCTCCGGCTCAACGCCGATCGTCGAGCCGATTGTGTAGAGATAGCCCTCGAAGCCGGCCTCCGAGCAGATCGTGCGCGCCAGGCGGCTGGCGCCCATCTGCTGGAAGAAGCGGCCCGACATGCCATCCTGCTGCAGCCAGCCCATCGTGCCGGCGTAGGAGTAGGGCAGCACCGCCTCCGCGCCCCATGCGTCGATTATTTCCCGCAGTCGCGCCGCGATCCCGGCAAACGCCTCGTCCCACGAGATGCGCTCGAAGCGGCCGCTGCCCTTCGGCCCCACCCGGCGCAGCGGATGGCGCAGCCTGTCGGCGTGGTAGACCCGCTCGAGGTAGCGGTCGACCTTGCCGCACAGCTTTCCCAGCGTCACCGGGTGCTCGGGATGGCCCCAGATGTCGAGCGCGCGCCCGTCCTTGCGGTCGACCGCGATCTGCCAGCTGCAGGTGTCCGGGCAGTCGTGCGGACAGGCGCCGGTTACGATGCGGACCGTAGGGTCGTTGCGGTAGAAGGCGGCGTTGGGCATCGTGATGGTCCCGAGTTTGCGGTTTTCTACTCCTGGAAGGACTGCGCGCCTGGTGAAAGCGGGTCGGAAGGCATCGCCGATCAGTGCCGCTTTCAGCGCGGGCGCATTATATCACACATCGGCTCCAGCCGGCGGGCGTACGACCGAACGGCGTGCAGCCCACAATTTGGGTGGGAATCTTCGGGCGGGGAAATTCGTGCCAGCGGTGGCTGGAGTTGCCGAAACTCGGAACTCGAGACATCGAAACTCGAACGGCGGAGTTGGCGACGCGCAGACACGGTGGCGGTGCGCCAGGTCGCAGTTGCACAGGGCTACATCAGACCCCACAACTGGCGGGTGGAGAGGTGTCAGGGGGGCGTTGCGGGGGGATTCCCCCCGCACAAGGGAGGGCCGGAACGGCCCGACCGTCCAACGGCAGTGGATAGTGGGCAGGAATTGCCGGGGGGCGGTTGTGATTCGGTTGCTGCACGAGGTAGGGGGATCTGTCCCCCGATTTTGGGATGCACCCGCCGAACCATTCAGCCGGTGGTGAGATTCTCCCAGAATCAGTACTTTCGCGCCGCCCTCCCCCTTCACCCCGGCGAGCCGCGCCAGTTGACGATGGCGACAACCCGGGCGACCGGAAAAGGGTGTCTGCGGCCCTCTTGTTGCGCAGAACAGAAACAGGTCCGGCAGCAGAACTGTCCCCGATCGACAACATGCACAATCGGGGACCGGTCATCTTTGTCCACTATTC
The DNA here is from genome assembly GCA_034428395.1 of Caldilineaceae bacterium. Lineage (GTDB taxonomy): Bacteria > Chloroflexota > Anaerolineae > Caldilineales > Caldilineaceae > Bin5. Next base: position 716 of record DAOUHX010000500.1, on the reverse strand, counting down.
CGGATAGACGCGCGCAGTCCGGTGCTGTACCTTATGGGTAGCTACATAATATTACTGAACTGACACTGTTACTACCTGGAGAGAGAAAAATGACCTGCATTACCCGACACCACCCCAGGACATTCGCCTTGCTGCTGTTGCTCTTTCTGCTGATAACGGCCATCATGATCGTGACGGCTTTCGGGGGCAGCGCCAATCTGACGGAGATCCTCCTCGAACAGCCGGATAGCCAGTTGAACATGATCACCACAACGAACTATTTTGCATAGCGTTTCCCGGCGCAACGCGACCGGCAGCAGCGCCGGACCAGGGGCGGGCAGCCTGGGCCGGCGTTTTCGCGTGCGGTGTGTGCGCGCCCGGGGCGCCAAGGCAGACACACAGGGCGTACGCAGATGTCGATTGGCAGGATCATACAAGCAGGATCATACAATTTGCACAAAGAAAAATGGGCAATCGTTATTCGCTTTGTCCATGAATGCGCCGCCCATCGCGGTTATACTATGACGACTATTGCTCTTTAAGCATACAGTTTTCAGGTCATCTTTTGAGTGCGGTCGCGCCTGCCCGGCGCCGGCGGCAGCCAAAATGGACCCCACGCCATCTGCGAAAGGATTGATCGAGGAATGAAACTCAACGTAAGCAGCAAAGCCGACCTGGTCAGCGCCATCCAGGACAACCACATTCAGATGGTGGACGTCAAGTTCACCGACCTGTTC
>DAOUHX010000499.1:0-2146 GCA_034428395.1 Caldilineaceae bacterium | reverse complement strand
CGCGACGCCGGCGAAGGAGTTCTCAACACCGGCGCCCGCCTGCACCGTGCAGACACCGGTGCGCCTCCCGTTGGAGACCCTGGTGTAGCCGTCGGCCATGGCAACCGCGGTGCGCTCGGTCCGCGTCATAATCGGCCGCATGCCATTGCGTGCGGCCGCTTCGATCAGCGGGTTGTCGGGAAAGCAGAAGAGTTGCCCCTCGCCTTCGCGGGCCAGAATACTGATGATGGCATCATGTATTTCCATCGCCGGTCCTCTCCATCGTGAATTCTTTCGCAGCTTGGCAGGTTGCCCTCAGTCGGCGAACCCGGTTTTCCCGTTTCTATTCGTCCATCTCAAGCTGGCCGGCCCGCTCCATCGTCGCCCAGTAGGCGCGGTCGGCGTCGTGGACGAGCGTGTTCTCCAGGCTGCGCTTGATAAATTCGCCCTCGGCCGAATGTGCGCCTGCCGTATGGGCCACGGCCTCCGGTAACCCGACCGTAAGGGCCACGTGGACGCCGTAGACCGAGTGGCGAATCGATGGGAAACCGGATGCGGCGACGTCGTTCTGCCAGCGCGCCTGGTTTCGCATGCTGAACTCAAACGGCTTGCCGACGTCGTGACAGAGCGCACAGGCCCACAGCAGGTCGCGGTTAATGCCGATGTCGCCGTGGACCTGTTCGAGGCCGTCCGCGATGCCATGGGCGATGCGGGCGACGCCGCGTAGGTGTTCGGCCTGTGTCCCGTCCTTGAGCGCCGGCGAGTCCGGCACGCCGGACCCTCTGATCTGGTCGATGCGCGTAAACTCGCTCTGTGACAGCGCGAAGGCCCACGCCTCGATCACCTGGCCGCGCAACTCTTCGTCCTTGATCTCGTTGACCTCCGGCAGGCTTTCGCTTACGCCCTGGCGCAGGTCGTCCATGCATGCCATTGCCACTGTCTCTCCTCTCGTGATCGGCGCTAACTTCCCGCGCCTCGTGCCTGGATGATGCCATTCAGAAAGGTCTGTCCGTCGGCGGCCAGCCGGGTCATGTCGTCGGCGAGCGGCCGCCAGATGCTGACTGCCTCCGCCAGCCAGTCGACATCGGCGTTGAAGCCTTCGATGACGATCCAGTCCTGGTAGTTGATTTCGTGCAGCGCGTCGACAACGCCGCTCCAGTCGATGCTGCCGGAGCCAGGTGTGCCGCGATCGTTCTCGATGGCGTGGAAGTGGAACAGGTGCTTGCCCGCCCGCCTGATGGCCGCGCCGACCGCCTTCTCCTCGATGTGCATGTGAAAGGTGTCCAGGAGCAGACCGAAGGCCGGACTGTCGACCGCTTCAACGAGCCGAATGCCCTCTTCGACCGTATTGAGGAAGCTGGACTCGTAGCGGTTGATGATCTCAAATGCGAGGCGAACGCCGTTTTCGGCCGCGTATGCGGCCGCGGGGCGCAGATTCTGCACGGCGCGATCGAACTCCTGCTCTTTCTGAGCGGCATCGGCCAGCCACAGACGCCCGGGTGCATTACAGATCCCACCTCCGATCAGATCGGCGTCTATGCGCACAGCAGTATCAACCCAGAAGCGCAGCAACGATTGCCCGCGTTGATGCGCTTCCGGGTCGGCGACAACAAGGTCGCTCGCCTCGCTTTGATCTCCAGAGATAATCGGGGTCAGCCCGGTCCTGTTCAGCGCGGCCGCGGCCGCGGCTTCGTCGAATGTAGCGGGGGTTACATCGACGATTTCGATGCTGCTAAAGCCCAGTTCATGCGCTTTTTCGATCGGGGCAACGTTGTCATGCCCGATTCGGTCGGCCCACACCAGCGCGCTCACACCCAATTTCATGGTCTTGCGCTGCTCCTCCCTCAGTAATGGACTCTTTGCAGTTTCTCGCGGTCCGCTTCGTATTCGGTTCGCAATCCCTGCGTAACCTCCCTGTTGGTGACCTCCGCTGCCGCTACGTCCCACCACACCTCCGAAGGTGGGCCGTAGCGGTGCTTTTCGACCTCCATCACGATGGCACAGGTGCGCGTCTCGCCGCGTGCTTCGTCCAGTGCCCTGCGCAGCTCTTCCGGCGTGGTCGCGTGCCAGGCGCGGGCGCCCATGCTCTCAGCGTTCTTGGCGAAATCAATCGCCAGGTACTCTCCGTCCAGCCGGTTCGTCTGCGAATCGCGCGCCCGGAACTCGT
>DAOUHX010000498.1:0-7672 GCA_034428395.1 Caldilineaceae bacterium | reverse complement strand
GCCGGTGACGCTGGAGCATCACAGCGCCGACGGCATAGAGGAGATCAATTTCCCACCCACTTACCAGTTTACGCACCAGCTGGAGCACCTCTGCAGTTGCCTGGACAGCGGGCAGCCCCATCGAATCTCACCGGAAAACAGCATCGCGCAGATGCGTGTGCTGGATGCGGTTGCAGAGTCGATGAGGACCGGCGAGGTTGTCCTTTTATAGGTCACGAAGAAGGTTGACAAGTACCTGCCGCAAAGTTAGGATTCTTGCGTGGCGCGGGGGGGCGGAGCCGGTCTGTTTCAGTTCCAGGGGGTAGGGGTAGCGGCAGGCCAGGCAGATTTTCTCGACATCTGATAGGAGAGCATTACATGGCAGTCATCGATGCACTTCCAGGCATGGAACGGGATCTCAGGTTTTTCCCTTCCGAGACGAAACAGCCAAAAAAGCTAACTCCGGGACAGATCGCGCAATTCAACGAGAGAGGCTACGTGTTTCCTTTTGACCTCTTTTCGGCGGAGGAGGCGGATTCCAACCGGCGCTATTTTGACGGGCTGTTGAAGATGACTCTGGATGCCGGGTTGGACAGCTACGCAATGAGCGGCTGGCATACACATTGCGGCGGCATATACGATCTTGTCATGGAGGACCGGATTCTCGACTATGTTGAGGACATTTTGGGGCCAAATATCATCTGCACCATGACGCATTATTTCTCGAAGATGCCGGGCGATTCCAAGTCGGTCTACTGGCACCAGGATGCTTCGTTTTGGGCCTTGACGCCGAGCAAGGTTGTAACGGTGTGGCTTGCAATCGATGACGTAGATGTTGAGAATGGAGCGATGAAACTTTTCCCCGGCACGCATCATCTGGGTCGGATCCCGTTTGAGTGGGTTACCGACGAAGAGGAAGGCGTGTTGGAGCAGCACGTCCACAATCCGGAACGGTACGGCCAACCGGTTTCGGTCGAGTTGAAGGCGGGGCAGATCTCTTTACACACGGATATGCTGCTGCACGGTTCGCAGCCCAACCCATCCAGCCGGCGGCGCTGTGGGCTAACTCTGCGTTATTTTCCGCCGGATGTGCGGGGGCCTGAGCCTGAGAAGCAGGATGCGATCATCGCGCGCGGAGAGGACCCGGACAACTACTGGCAGCATATCGCCCGGCCGGATGGCGACACGATTCCTCCGTCCAAGCTAGAGGCGTTGAAGGAGGGGTAGGCCAGGATCTGAAGCCGCCCTTGTTCAGGCTTTTCCTGGGGATGCGGCACACTGCCAGTCCGTTCAGGCTGCCAGCGGTTCTTCGAAGAGTGAAGGGAAGTGGGTAAAGGGGTCGGCCGGATCGCGAAAGAGGATCTGTTGGCGCGGCGAAAGATCGACATTGGCGGGCGGTTGGACGCGCCGCGAGGTCCAGGCCATGTGCGACACACAGTATTTGTAGAGTAGCGATCGCCGTTCATGCTCGGCCTGCCAGGCCGCCGTGCCATGCGTCAGAGCCTCGGTGAACAGGATTGCCGAGCCGGCGGGCGCCTCGGGAATGATAACGCAGGGGGCATCCTCGGGGGCCTCGTCAATCTGTTGAGGCAGCTTGTAGTTGCTCTTGTGGCTGCCGGGAATACAGCAGAAACCACCCATCCCCGGACCTGAGTCGCTCAGACACCAGGTCACAACCACAAATCCATTGTAGATCTGGTCGTCACGGAAAGGCACGTATTCGCCCTGCTGTGCACGTGTGGTATTGGCAGTGGCGCCGTAGTCTGCGTGCAGTCGCCCCCTGCCCATCCCTTGATTCATACACATGCCATAGATGCGGTCGAGGCGGAAGCAGTCGCCCAGCCGAAAGCGCAGGATGGGCATAATGAGGGGATGGTCCAACAGGCCCACGAAGGGCTGACCCCATGCGAGGAAGCCAGATCCGTCAGGCGCGCTGCCGAAGCGTTGTGTATGCCCAGGCTCGGGAAGCTGCTGCCCATCCAGCAGGCGATTGAACTGAGCCAGCTCGGCGGGGCTCAGTGCGTTCTCGATCACAAGGTAGCCCTGCACATCGAAGAGGTACTGAAGCAGATTGAGATCGGTCATTGTTGGTCCTATGGGTTCTTTCCTGATGTTCGTCAGATTGCCAAGCCCGCGTACAGGCCCTCAATTGGTTTTGTCGCCTGGATCATAAACGATCGGGCCGAAGGTGGCAACAGCCGCAGATCAACGGACGGCGCTTCGTCCACCTTGCAGGTGTCTTGGCGCCGTCCGGCATTCAGATTTTTTTTATGTGCGGCAGTTCGACGGACTTACTCTGGAGCTGCTTGTACAGGGCCGATCGTTGAGCTGAGGCCCCTCATCAGCACGCCATCGCCGTTAAGATATGTTGCGTAGGCGCGCAGGAACATGCCGACGTCTTCTTCAACCGGTGTATAGTTGGACGACTCTTCAACCGCAATGTTGTCGATGTCATTCCAGTCGCTGAGTGCGTCGGCGGAGCTCTCCCACTGCCAGTCTCCCAGGTTGCTGTAGGTGTCCACAGCCAGCGACAGTTCTACGGTGATGGACTGCCCGACCGTGGGAGGCAGTCCGGCGATGAATCTCGCAGCGTTAGGTTGCGTCTGCGGCGTTGGCGTGGGCGTGGGGGTTGGCGACGGCTCGGGTGTGGGCGTTGGGCCGGGGCCGGGAACTAGCCCGTTGGAGGGGAACCAGTCCGACCAGGGGCCGGCGCCCAGGATGTTTCTCCCGCGGAGTCGGAACCGGTAGACTCTGTCGGGATCCAAGCCCTTCACCGTGTAAGATACAGCCTCCGTTCCTTCGGTCACGCCCAAGATTGAGACCTCGCCCTCTGTCGTCCACGATTCACCGGTGCCGATCGACCGCCATTGGATGTCGTACGACGAGACATGCAGCAGGGGCAAGGACAGTGGCAGGGGGGCGGTCGAGAACTGGACCGTCAGTTCCTCCAGCGAGTGCTGTTCCACGTCACCGGCGATCGACTTGGCAGGCGGCGCCACCCTGAGCGCCGCAAAGATCGCGCCGGCAATGATCAGCGCACCGACGATGGCAAGGGTGACTTTATTGACGAACAGGCGCAACATGATTACGCAGATGCGGAAGAACATGTGCAAGACAATGCGTAGGACCGTATTTACGCGATTCACTCCTCTAACCGGCAGGTTCGCCATTCTGTCAGCCTCCTAGCTCTATTGGTTCTAATGTCCCATTTTGCGGGCTTGGCGCGGTTCCCAGGAACCTTGTTCCACGACCCGAATCTTTCTCATATCGTTTGCCCAGCGAATTCTCAGTATAGTCGCTGCATATTGGATTGTAAATCCAATCGCCAATCGGACGTTTTCGGTTTTATGCAGGTGAGACGAGTGATCTTTTTTGGGAAATTACTCTGGTAGAGGCCGGAAATCATCGCCGAATTCCGCTCGAATTCGGCTCTTTTTGCCACATTGACTGGATGCCTACGTTCCGTCAACGTCAGCAATGAATTGCCCCAACGTAGAGGAGTCGTTGCCTTCTATGTCTGAGAAGACTTGAACGTGGAGCAGAATTCTGGCGTACCGGGAGGGGAGGAGAGCGCGATGCACGCTACGTTTTGCAAAGAAAAGCGAGTGTATTGCAGGGGAGGGCTAAACGAAGCAGTTACTGTTTCGACGTTACCAAGGCGACGAAGGGCGTTGTAACTTCGAATGCGCTGCGGGTGAAGGAGTCGGAAAACTCCGATGGGCAGACAGGAGGAGGAAGCAGGCTGTAAGACAACGGTGGCGACCGGCGCGGCGGCGAAAATGCATATGGGGCGATGACAGGTTCGGGCAGAGGGCTGCTACTCGACCGGAAGGAGAGTCTTGTGGATTACCTCACGACAGGGCCGATGGTCGGACTCAAGGCTCGCTTGCGCTCGTCTTCGCTGTCGACATAGAGGGCTGAAGCGCGCAAGTACTGGCCCTCGTCGTCGCCTGAAGGCGTGTACCTCGATGAATTGCCAGAGTCGTAGTTTGTTATGTCTTCCCAGTCTCTGAGCCCGTCTTCGGAGCGTTCCCACTTCCAAATGCTGAGATCGCTGAACTGGTCGCTCGGAAGGGAGATGCGAACGCGTATCTCTGTGCCGACTGTGGGGGGATTTGAGCCCTGGTGGAACTCGGCGACATCGGTGACCGTCCCAACCGCAATGACGGGCCCGATGGTCTGACTGAGACCTCTTCTGTAGCTATCGTCGCTGTCCAGATAGACGATTGAGGCGCGCAGATACTTGCCTTTGTCGGCGGAACGGGCGATATAGATCGAAGGGTCGTTTGCATCGTAGTCGGTGACATCGACCCAGCCTCTAAGACCGTTGTCGGACCTGTCCCATCTCCAGCGCCCAGCTTCGCTATATTGGGAACTCGACAGGGTAATGAAGGCACGAACCGCGCGGGTTACGACGACCGGGTCATGGCCAAACCTGAAATCAGCCGTCGTCGTGTCTATGGCGGCAGTCTCAACGGGGCCGATGATCGGGCTGACACCGATACTGGCGACTTCGTCGCTGTCTACGAATGGGACCGACGCGCGCAGGTATTTTCCTTCGTCGTTTGACCCTGGCGTGAACAGAGAGGAGTCGGTCAGCCGTGCGCCGGGGGCATTCGTCCAGCCGGTGAGGCCGTCGTTTGATCGTTCCCACTGCCAGCGGCCGCGGTCGCTGTAAGATTCTTCATCCAGGCTAAGTTCGGCGCGAATCGTCTGACCGACAATGGCGGGGTCGCCGCCTTCGACGACCGTGACTACATCGATGGCTGTCTGGCGAGTTGGGGTGGGCGTGGGAATTGGCGTGGGCGTGGGCGCAGGAGGGGGATTTACGATAATGCAGGCGCTCAGCACGACTCCCGCGAAAGTTGCTGCCAACCAGTGTAAGAGAGTTCGGCGGCTCCCTCTACCTGACATGCGCTCGTTCTCCTCGATGAAGAATCCGTTTCAGAGACAGAAAAAAGCTGACGCCTCTCGGCAGGAAGGCGACAGCTTGCGGACTTGGCTTCACTGCAGTTCCTTCGGCGTAATTTAGTGTACAGACAAGCGAATCGAAAGTCAACCTTGGCCGCGATTCGTGAGTCGTGAGTCGTGAGTCGTGAGTCGTGAGTCGCCGTTCGAACTGCGGGAGCCGCGCGCGCACGTTAGCGTCGTGTCGGCGGCGCGTCGGCGGTAAGCTGGAACTGCGCAAGCACGGTGGCATCGGCCCGGATGGCGTTGACTCGTCTGCTGGGGACGCGCACGCACGCTGGCATACACAGGGGGGCGTTGCGGGGGGCGTCCCCCCGCACAAGGGAGGGTCGGAACGGCCCGACCGTCCAACAGCAGGGGCCAGTGGTCAGTTGCCAGTTGCCAGTTGCCAGTTGCCAGTGGTCAGTGGTCAGTGGACGGTGGTCAGGAACTGCGGGGGGCGGAAACGAGTCGGTTGCTGCGCAGGGTAGAGGGATTTGTACCCTTGTATAGGGCTGCACGCCGCGATTCAGGCAGGGCTTGGCCCACAGTGTTTTGCCTGGGTACCTGACACCAGGCATTCAGGCGCGGCGTGCGCTGCGGCGTCGATTGGCAAGAGAGAGGTGGAGGCGCGGGCAGGGTCAGCCCTTGACGCCGGTAATTACGATGCCCTGAATGTAGTACTTTTGGGCGATAAAAAACAGAACGATACAGGGCGCCAGTACGACCAACGAAGCAGCCATCAGGAGCGCCCACTCGACCCTGTGTTGTCCCTGGAAGAAGCGGAGACCGAGCGCGAGCGTGTATTTGTCGAGGTCAGAGAGGAAGATGAGGGGGCCGAGAAAGTCATTCCAGTGGTTCATGAAGGAGAAGACCAGGATGATGCCGAGGGCGGGCTTGATGAGAGGAACGGAGATGCGATAGAAGATACCGAAGGTGCTGCAGCCGTCGACACGGGCGGCGTCGTCGAGCTCCAGGGGCAAGGTCATGAAGAACTGGCGCAGAAGGAAGATGAAGAAAGCGCTGGTCGCAAAGAAGGTGGGCACAATGAGGGGAAGGATCGTGTTAATCCAGCCCAACTCCTTGAAGAGGATGAAGAGCGGAACGATGATAGAGGGAAAGGGCAGCATCATAGTAGCGAGGACGAGTAGAAAGATTATGTCGCGGCCTGGGAAGCGAATCCGGGCGAAGCCGAAGCCGACGATGGCGCAGGAGACGACGTGGCCGACGATCGACAGGCCGGTGATGCGGATGGTGTTGATCAGCCACTGATTGAAGGGGAGTATGGTCCAGGCATTGTGGTAGTTGCCGAAGCGAGGCGGGACGGGAACCCACTCAATGGGGAAGGTAAACTCTGTGCCCGGCTTCTTGAGGGAGGTGCTGATCATCCAGAAGAAGGGGATCATGGCGGCGCTGGTCCCCATCAAGAGGAGCAGGTAGACAGCTGCTTTCAAAAGCAGGTCCTGCCGGCGGCGACTCTGCCAGAGGCCTGCCAGTCCTGAAAGGATTGGCTGCGGACTTTGCTGTTCAAGACTCTGTTGCGCCATGGGATCAACCGCCCTCGTAGTAGACCCAGTTGGAAGAGGTGCGCAGAATCACGAAGGTAAAGGCAAGGATCACCAGGAAAAGCACCCATGCCAGCGCGGACGCGTAGCCCATATTGAACCACTGGAATGCGTTCTGGTAGAGATAGAGAACGTAGAAGAGCGTGGCGTAGTTCGGCCCGCCGCGGGTCATGATGAAGGCCTGGGTAAAGACCTGGAAGGAGGCGATGACTCCCATGATGAGGTTGAGCAGGAGGACGGGCGTGATCATGGGGACGGTAATGCGACGGAATTTGTGGAAGGCGTTGGCGCCGTCGAGCGTGGCGGCCTCGTAGAATGCGGTGGGAATCCCCTGGAGGGCGCCGAGGTAGATCAGCATGCCGCCGCCCACGCCCCAAACGCTCATGACGATCAGGGCGGGCAATGCCCAGGTCTCACTGCCCAGCCAAGCGGGTCCTTTGATGCCGATGTACCCGAGCAGCACGTTTATGACGCCGAAACGAGGATTGAAGATCATCAACCAGAGCAATGAGACTGCCACTCCTGCGGTCACGCTGGGCAGATAAAAGAGCGTGCGAAAGAAGCCAATCAGGCGGATCTTCTGGTTGAGCAGCATGGCGAGGAATAGACCGAGGGCAAGATTGAGCGGTACGTTGAGGAGATAGATGAGGGTAACCTTGAGCGACTTCCAGAAGAACTCGTCCTCGATCATCTTCTGGTAGTTGCCGATGCCGATGAACTCCGGGGTTCCGACGATATTCCATTTGGTCAGGCTGATGGAGAAGGAGCCGAGGAGCGCGCCGGCGGTGAAGACGACGAAACCGACTATCCACAGAGAGATAAATGCGTAGCCTTCGAAGACGTTTTTCCAGTAGAGTTTGCTTTTGCCAAGCATTTTGGGGACGACTCTTATGGAACCGGTCAGGCGGGACGAAGCAGGAGGGGGACGGGACGCGGGCAGGCCCGCGCTCCTCGTCTCCCGAACCGGCTGCGTGCAGAGCAGCGGCAGCGTATTCTAGGCGTTTTCGGCCAGGATCTCATCGATCTGGGCGCACATGTCGTCGGCGGCCTCTTGGGCCGTCTTGGCGCCGCGCAGGGCATTGTCGACTTCGGTCGTCATGACGGTGAAGAGGACGCGGTAGGGCTGCGGGCTGCGCGGTACGAAGGGGTTGGGAATGGTGTTGATGTACCCTTCGCGGATC
>DAOUHX010000497.1:0-3442 GCA_034428395.1 Caldilineaceae bacterium | reverse complement strand
GATTTGTGTCGAGTGAGAGATACTCCTCCTCGCTCCAGTGGCCCTGCGCGGGGAAGAGATGCGCGATCTCCCAAGTGGGTTCGGCTGCGCTGTCGTGTTTGGGCGGCGAAAGGGCCATGTCCTGCCTCTTTTCAACTGGGGACAGAATCGAGTCCGTTTGCTTTATGCGTCCAGGCGGAGGACCGATTTCACGTTTTCGCCCTGTTCCATCGCTTCGAACGCCTCTTCCCAATCCTCCAGCGCGTAGACCCCGCCGATGACCGGCGCCAGGTTCACCTGCCCGGTCGAGAGCAGCGCCAGGACGCGCTCCCACGTCGGGTAGAGGTGGCTGAAGGTGCCCTGGAGCGTAACCGCTTTGCCGACCAGCGGGTCCAGGCTGAAATCGAGCGGTTGCGGGCCCCAACCGATCTTGGTAATGCGTCCATTGGGCCGCACCATCTCGAGAGACTGTTCCAGCGCCTTGCTGACGCCGGTGGCGTCGATGACCAGGTCGGCGCCGAAGCCGTCGCCGAGAGAGCTGATCAGGGCCATTGCATCCTCGCGCTGCACATTGAGCGTGTAATCGGCGCCCAGTTCGGCCGCCACTTCCATGCGCTTGGCGTCGGCGTCGGTGCCGAGGACGACGAGCGTGCCCGCGCCGCGGATGCGGGCGATCTGAAGCGCCATGATTCCGATCGGGCCGGGCCCCTGGATCACGACCAGGTCACCGGGCTTCAGCGCCGTCTTCTCGACCAGCGCGTTGTAGGCCACGCAGATCGGTTCTGTGAGCGCGGCGTGCTCGTCGGGCACGTTTTCCGGCACGCGGTGCAGGATCTGCGGGCGGGCCGCGACGTAACGGGTCATCGAGCCGTCGGCCAGTGCGCCGTAGCCGAGGCGGTTCGGGCACAGGTTGTAGTCACCGCTCAGGCAGTAGACGCAAGCCCCGCAGATTTCAGCTGCCGTCTCGACCGCTACCCGGTCTCCGATCTGCCAATCGGACACGTTGTCGCCGACTTCGACGATCACACCGGAGAATTCGTGGCCCAGCACGAGGGGCAGCACGATCTCCCAGGACTGCATGTTGCGCCACATGTGCACGTCGGAGCCGCACACGCCGGTCGCCTTGACCTCGACGAGCACCTGCTCCGGCCCGATTTCAGGTTCGGGCACATCGCGTATTTCAACTTCCTTGTCTCCGAAGCCGTATTTGGAAACTGCCTTCATGGGGCTGGCTCGCTTGTGGTTTGCAGCCGGCGGCTTGCGTGGCTTCCGACTACCGGCGGCCCGGACGGTGTGTCTCCATTATAGCCGAAATGTCCGCGCGCAGGCGAACGCACGGGACGGAGATTAGATTGCAGCGAAGGGAAGATCACACCATGGCGCAAGCGGCGGGAGCAGGCTTGGCATTGCGGGGCAGACGTTTCACTCCGTGAGATTCTCGTGGTGGATGCAGGCCACGCTCTGCCCGTCCAGCTGAATAAGGTCGGGCACGGCAGCTTCACATTCCGCCGTTTTCCAGGCGCAGCGAGGGTGAAAGACGCAGCCCTGCGGCCGCTCTCCAAGCCCAGGAATGCGGCCGGGGATCGGGTTGAGGACGTTTTCATCGTGCAGGTCGTGGGCGCAGCGCAGCAGACCCATCGTATAGGGATGGCGGGGCTGATTGAAGAGCGCAGCGACGCTTCCTGTCTCGACGACCTTACCGGCGTAGAGCACGACCGCCTCGTCGGCGCTGGTGGCCACGACGCCAAGGTCGTGGGCTACGAGCACGACGGACATGGTAAGCTCGCGCTTAAGCCGGTCCAGCAGGGCGAAGATCTGCGCCTCGACCGTAACATCGAGACCGGTGGTTGGCTCGTCGGCGATCAGGAGGACGGGTGAAGGCGCCAGCGCCATCGCCAGCACGATGCGCTGCTGCATACCGCCGCTGAACTCGTGCGGGAAGGCGTCCAAGCGGGAGGCCGCATCGGGTATTTCAACGCGCTCCATCAGCTCGATGGCCTGCTCCTCCCGTTCTGCCTTGGACAGTTGCGTATGGTATTTCAAGACACGCTTGATCTGTTCGCCGACGGTGAGCACGGGGTTGAGCGCGCCGCTGGGGTCCTGCATCATGTAGGTGATTGCGCGACCGCGCAGGCGCAGCAGCTCCCGGCGGCTGATCTCTTCACCCTGGAACAGGATGCGGTCGGCCTCCCACTCGCCGTTGGCAGCCAGTCCGTTCACAAGCGCCATGGCTGCGGAGCTCTTGCCGCTGCCGCTCTCGCCGACGATGGCAACGGTCTGGCCGGCGCCTACGGACAGCGACAAGCCGTCGACCGCGTTCAACCGCTGCCGGCCCGCGCCGTAGTGGACACGCAGATTTTCGATCTGCAATAGGGGGTCGGCGCCGTTGGTTGCACCCATCAGACTTCAGCCTCTTCAAAGCGGTATTCGGGATCGAGGACGTTGCGGATACCGTCGCCGAGCACGGAAAAGGCGAAGACGAGCAGCGAGATTGTGAAGCCGGGAATGAAAATGTGCCAGAACTGCCGGTTGAGAAAGTACTCCTGTGTCCGCGCCAGGATTTTGCCCAGTTCGGGCTGCGGCTCCGCCGGTCCCAGCCCGAGGAATCCCAGGCCTGCTGTGCTGAAGACGGCGAGACCGAGGTAGGTGGTCGCCTGGATGATGACCGCGGTCAGGCAGTTGGGAATCAGTTCAAGGGCGACGATGCGCCAGACCGGCATTCCCATCAGCTGCGCGGCCTTGATGTAGGCGCGGTGGGCTTGCGGGATCGTTGAGCCGCGCATCGTTCGGGTCAGGCGGGGGGTGAAGGTGAAGACGAGGGCAAATACGATTGTCATCTCGGGGTTGGTGGTGATCGGCCCGATTTCGATGCCCTGTGTGCCCCAGGCCGCGACCAGGATGACGGCCAGGAGGATGCCGGGAAAGGTGAGAAGCGCATCGATCAGGCGCATCACAACTTCGTCGAAGAGGGAGCCCTGGAAGTAGCCGGTGAGACTGCCGAGAATGATGGCCAGGATGGTGGCCATCAGCACGCTGGAGATCGAGATGACGAGGGTCGTGCGCGTGCCGTAGATGAGGCGGCTGAGCATATCGCGGCCGAGCGAGTCGCTGCCCAGGAGGAGACGCTCGCCCGTGGCGGTGGTGGACATTACGTCCATCGGCAGAAGCTCGCCTGCGGCGGCCCTGAACTGTTGCGCGAAGTCGTAGGGCGCGAGTTGGGGTCCGAAGACGGCGATCACCAGGAATAGGAAGACGAGCACAGCGCCCAAAACGACCAGCTTGTCACCGATGAAGCGGTTCCACAGGATACGAAAGCGCGCCGTGTTCAAAGTTATCCTCCAGGGTCAGGTGCGCACACGCGGGTCGAGGACACCATACAGGATGTCGGTCAGCAGATTCATCAGAATGAAGACGGTACCGATGATAAGCACGAGCGTCTGCAGCAGCGCGTACTCCTGCGTCT
>DAOUHX010000496.1:0-18113 GCA_034428395.1 Caldilineaceae bacterium | reverse complement strand
CTTGTGACGTTTCATCTCTCATTCTTACTTTCGTTCGTGCCTCCGAGTTCCCCAGCGGCCTCAATCCTTCCCTGTGCCAAAGCATTGCAACTATAGCATCAGTTCTGAATGGTAGCAATTCTTCCCGCCCAGTCGGGAAAGTGATTCAGCGCAATACTTGGCTCGAAAGCAGCTGCTCATCAACCGTTTTCGCAATGCCAGCTTTAACTACCCTGCGAGTCACTCTCCTCGGTCGGCGGCGCAACGGCAAAGTGGGCGAAGTGGAAGAACTCTGCCGGCTCGTGTTCACTGCTCTCGCCCAGGTAACGTTCGCGCTGCTCTTCGGGCGGCATCATTTCCACTTCTGTGTAGCCATAGCGGGACATCAGGTCGTTCAGTGATTGGGGTGTAAAGTCGGAAAGCATCGGTTCGCCCCTCCGTGCGACAAAGCCCTCCATCTTTTCGGCCAGTGTACTCCAATCGGGAGACATCATATGCTTTGCGATCTTGAAGTCGAAGACGAGGCGGGTCCCGGGCGCTGACATTGAAGCGACCCGTTCCAGCGTATCGCGGATGGCTTCCTGCGTGAGGTAATAGGTGACGCCCAGCCAGGAGAAGAAGGCGGGCGTCTGCGAATCGAAGCCGGCCTTCGACAGCTCCTCGTCCAGTTGGTCCGTCTCGAAGTCCACGGGCACAAAGGTAAGGTTGGAGGGAAGGCTGCCGTTTGCTTTCAGCATGCGCTGCCGCTTTACTTCCTGTGTCGCCGGGTGGTCGACCTCGAAGACCTGCAGCCGGTCGGCGATATTCTGGTGGCGCAAGGTAAAGGTATCAAACCCAGCGCCGAGAATCACGTACTGGTTGACGCCTTCATCCATTGCCTTCAGAAGCTGGTCTTCGGTATAGCGCGCGCGGAGGACTACGGCCGGGTAGACCGGGCGGTATACGCCCAGAATTACGTCGCCGACCAGCCATTTCAGAAATCTGTGGGAGGCAACGGCGTGCCAGAACGGGGGCAACATTTGCAGTGCGTAGCTGTCTTCAAAGATGTGAGTCTCGTGAAAGCGCAGGTGGACGGCGCGAATTACCGCCACCAACACAGCGGTCGTGCTGGAACTCTTGGATCGGTTGCGGGATGAGTCGCTCGTCGTCGACATGATGCCAGCTCTCCTTGACTTGGCAGACCGACTGCTCTTGCGCCCCCGTGCGAGAGGTTTGGCCCTGGCGCGTCGTGCCGATGGTCTCCTTCGTTTGGAATGGTATCAGGAGTTGCTTTTATAGTAACATATTGCAAGCACTGAATTCAATCAATTGGCAGAAATCGTTGCATTGATATATTTCCCAGTCCGCCAGGAGGAAATCCGATGGCCAGCATTCGGCAAAGAGAGATCGGCAGCACGGGCAGTTCGGTGACCGAGTTTGGGTTGGGCACGGCGCCGCTGGGCGACCTCTTCGTAGCGCTTAGCGAGGAGGAGGCGCAGGGCGTTCTGCAGGCCGCCTGGGATGTCGGCGTGCGGTACTATGACACGTCACCGTTCTACGGCAACGGCAAGAGCGAGCACCGGGTCGGACACTTCCTGCGCCAGCAGCCGCGCGATGAGTTCGTGCTCTCGACCAAGGTGGGACGCGTATTCAAGGCGGCGCGCGACCCCAACTGCTTCGAGAGCGACGACTTTGTCGGCGCCCTCCCGTTCGACTTCACCGTCGACTACAGCTACGACGGCATAATGCGATCCTACGAAGACAGCCTGCACAGGCTCAGCCTGCCTTCGATCGATCTGCTTGTGATCCATGACCTCGACTTCTATTTTTACGAGACCGAGGCCCGGGTCAACGCCTATCTCAACCAGCTTTTCACCAGCGGGTGGCGCGCGCTCGACGAGCTGCGCCGATACGGGCTGGTCAAGGGAGTTGGGGCCGGCATCAACGAGTTGGGGATGATCCCCCGATTTCTTGATCTGGTCGATCTGGACTTTTTCCTGGTCGCTTACGGGTACAATCTGCTGACGCAGGGAATGCTGGCCGAGGAGTTCCCACTCTGCGAAGAGCGCGGCATCAGCATCATCATCGGCGCGGTCTTCGCCTCCGGGATCCTGGCCACGGGCGCAGTGCCGGGGGCCCGCTATTTCTATGCGCCGGCATCCCAGGAGCTGATGGACAAGACCGACCGCATCGAAGAGGTCTGCAGGCAGTACGGGACGCGGCTCCCCTGCGCCGCGCTCCAGTTTCTGCTGGCGAATCCGATCGTGGCGGCCATCATTCCCGGCGCGCTCGAAGCGGCCCACGTGCAGACCAACTACGGTCTGCTGCAGCAGCCGATTCCGGCCGAACTTTGGCGTACGCTTAAGTCCGAAGGGCTACTTCAGGAGGATGCGCCCACACCCTGAGCGCTCAGGGGACAACTGAGAGCAGCTGTACCGAAGCGTTGCTGACCCAGTCGATCACCGGGCTGGGATAGACCCCGATCCAGATGGTGGCCACCGCGCAGACGAGCAGGCTGGTCTGTAGCGCCATCGGCACGTCGAGCGGTTGGTCCTCTTCCTCTTCTTCCGTGAAGAACATCGCCCGAATGACCCTCAGATAGTAGAAGGCGGCGATTCCGGCGTTGATCATGCCGATCGCGGCCAGCCAGAAGTATTGGCGCTGTATGGCGGCGCCGAAGACGAAAGCCTTGCCGAGGAAGCCGCCGGTGGCGGGGATGCCGGTCAGGCTGAGCAGAAAGACGGTAAACATCACTGCCAGCCAGGGCGCGCGCTTGATCAGGCCGCGGTATGCATTGATGTGGGTGCTGTCGACCGTTTCTTCCAGCGCCATCACGACGAGGAAGGCGCCGACGTTTGTAAACAGGTAGGCGAAGAGATAGAGCAGCACGCCGTTGAGCCCGTCCATCGCGCTGGCTGAGGCCGAAGTCACCGCCACAAGCCCCATCAGAATGTAACCGGCCTGGGCGACCGAGCTGTAGGCGAGCATGCGTTTGACGCTGCTCTGGCGCAACGCGGCCAGGTTGCCCATGGTCATGGTGATAATGCTGAAGGCGGCCAGGACGGGCACCCAGTTCACCTCGAAGGAGGCCATGCCGACGATAAAGAAGCGGGCCAGGACAGCGAAGGCCGCGGCCTTGGAGGCAGTGGAGAGGTAGGTGGCGACCGGGGTAGGGGAGCCGTCGTAGGTGTCGGGCGCCCACTGGTAGAAGGGGGCCAGGCTCGCCTTGAAGCCCAGCCCGGCGAGCACCAGGAGCATCGCCGGCAGGGCGGCGAAGGCCAGTCCTTTCACTTCCGTCGAATCGCCCATGATCTCGCCGAAGGCAGCGGCGATGTCGTGAATGTAGAGGGAGCCGGTTGCGCCGTAGAGCAGGCTGATGCCGTAGAGCATCACGGCCGAGGCGATTGACCCGTAAAGGAAGTACTTGAGGCCGGCCTCGTTGCTGCGGCGGTTGTCGCGCAGGAAACCGGCCAGCATGTAGCTGGTGATCGACAGGAACTCGATGGCGAGGTAGACGAGGACCAGGTTGTTGGCGCTGGCTGCGATGCTCATCGCCAGGCTCACCATGAGGAAGAAGGTCCAGAATTCGCCCTGATTGCCGGAGCGGCGGTTCATGTAGCGGCCGCCGGCGATGGCGGTCAGGATCATGCCGGCGAAGACGGTGACCTTGATGAAGCTGCCGAAGTTGTCGATGGTCATCATCGAGAACGCGACCTTCGGCACCGGTTCCGGAGTGGCCTCCGAGATTTCGGAGATGTTCAGCTGCAGCACGACGGCAACCAGGGCCGCGCCCAGGAAGAGAGCGGCCAGCGCCATGTAACTGAGGCCGGACTTCTTGCCGACGCCAGGGTCGTATGCCAAGTCCAGACAGAAGATGAACAGGCCGCCGATCAGAAGTATGATTTCGGGTGCGATTAGACCTAGGTCGCCCACCAGTTGTTCTCCATTCAGGAATCAGACGAGGTTTTGCACAAAGGCCAGCAGTTCGCGCGCTGACTGATTAAAGTATTCCACCAAGGGCGTCGGGTAGATGCCGATGACGAACATCGCCGCGATCAACGGCCACATCGTAATCTTCTCGAAGGCGACCATGTCGGTGGGGCCGTCGGCGTGTTCACCGGTGACGGTCGTCCAGTGCGGCAGCTTGCTTTCGTCGTATTCGCCGAGGAAGACGTTCTGTATGATGCGGTAGAGGATATAGACGGCGGTGATGACGATGCCGATGGTGCCGAAGGCGGCCCAGTAGGGCATGAGGGCGAAGGCGCCGCGGAAGGTGAAGAGCTCCGCCCAGAAGCCGGCCAGGCCCGGCAGTCCCAGGCTGGCGAAGGCGGCCGTCAGCATGAGGCCGTAGAAGTGGGGCGTCTTGGTTGCGAGCCCCCCGAAGCGGGCCAGGTCGCGGGAGTGGGCGCGCTCGTAGATGATGCCGACGAGGAAGAAGAGCGCGCCGGTGATGATGCCGTGGTTGAACATCTGCAGCGCGGCGCCGTTGAGCGCCATAGCCGCGCTGTCCCGGATCGCCTCGGTGCTAAGGCCGAAGCGGTTGACGGCGCCCGCCAGGGCGTCCGGGGTCATGATGGAGGCCGCGGCGCCGATCCCCAGCATGACGTACCCCATGTGGCTGACCGAGCTATAGGCGATGAGCCGCTTGAGGTCGGTTTGGGCGACACAGACGAAGGCGCCGTAGACGATGGCGATAGCGCCGAGCGCGACGATCCAGGTGGCCCAGTAGACCGACGCCTCGGGGAAGCTGGGCAGCATAATACGCAACATGCCGTAGGCGCCGAGTTTCAGCAGGACTCCGGCCAGGATGACCGAGCCGGCCGTTGGCGCCTCGGTGTGGGCGTCGGGCAGCCAGGTGTGGAAGGGGAAGCTGGGGACCTTGAAGGCGAAGCCCAGGAAGAAGCCCCAGAAGGCCAGGCTTGCGAGTGTCAGGTTGCCGGCGAAGGGCTGGGCCGCGGCCGCCTCGAGGATGTCGAATGTGCCGGTGGCGAAGTAGACGGCGAGAATTGCGAGCAGCATGGCGACCGAGCCGACCAGGGTATAGATGAAGAACTTGGTTGCGGCGTAGCCGCGATTCTCGCCGCCCCAGATGCCGATGAGGAAGTACATCGGCACGAGGCTGATCTCCCAGAACACGTAGAACAGCACATAGTCCAGCGCCAGAAATACGCCGAGCATGCTGAATTCGAGCAGGTGCATGAGGAAGAAGTATTCCTTCACGCGCGTGTTGATGACGCCGGCACTGTACAGGATGCTCAGTGTACTGAGGAGCGTGGTGAGGAAGATCAGGGGAACGCTCAGCCCGTCAACGCCGAGGTGGTAGCCGGCATTCAGCTGGGGTATCCAGCTGGAGATCTGCTCAAACTGAATGCCGCCGATTTCAGTATTGTAGGCGAAGAGCAGATAGATGCTGAGCACGAGCGGGAGCAGACTCGCTCTTATCGACCATATCTTGATCTGGCGGTCATTGCGGCCAAGAAGGATGACGAGCAGGGCAGCCGCCAGCGGCCAGAAGAGTATTATCGTCAGGATTACTGACTCAAGTGATTCCATGAAGCCGTCTCCAAGCAGAGTTCTTTGTGACCAAAAGGGTGAGTCGCGGACTCCCTAGACCAGTGTCAAGATCATTGGTAGAACGTTCAGGAAGATCCAAACGGCCAGGATCAGCATGCCAAAGAGCAGATAGGTCTGTACACGTCCGTCCTGCAACAGACGGGCGATGCGTCCGGCCTGGTCTGAGAACCAGCCGACGCCGTCGACGAAGCCGTCGACGACGTAGTGGTCGAAGGCCGATGTCAGCTCGCTGAAGCGGATGGCCAGCCGGCCGACGCCGTTCACGACCCAGTCGATGATCCACTCCCTGTCGAAGAGCGCAAGGAAGCGGCTCAGCCACATTGTCACCAGGACGATCGTGCCGTTGTATATTTCGTCGATCCAGTATTTGCGGTGCCACATCCACCAGATGGGGCCGAGGACGCGGGCGACCGGGTCGGTCTGGCCTTCCTTCAAACCCTTACCGTAGATGAGGTACCCGACGCCAAGCCCGCCGAGCGCGACGATCAGCGAGACCGCCAGGGGGACGACATGGAACGACGGGTGGTGCGGATGTAGGTGCATGTGCTTCATGTAGGGTTCGAGGAAGTGCTCGATCCAGTTGTTGTTCACGATGGCGCCCAGTACGGGGAATGACTTGGGAATGCCGAACCAGCCGGCGCCGATGGCGAAGATGCTGATGAGGATCAGCGGCGTCGTCATGCTGGCGACGCTTTCGGGCGCGTGGGACGCGCCCTCGCTGCGCGGCCTGCCGAGGAAGGTCATCCCGATCTGCCGCATTGTGTAGAAGGCGGTGAGGAAGGCCGCCAGGGCAAGCGTCCAGAAGACCCAGGGGTGGTTTCCGTCCCAGGCGAAGGCCAGGATTTCGTCCTTTGACCAGAAGCCGGCGGTGACGAGCGGGAAGCCGGAGAGGGCGAGCCCGCCGATTATGAAGGTCCAGCCGGTGCGCGGCATGCGCTGTAGGAGGCCGCCCATGTTGCGCATATCCTGGGCGTCTTCGGTGTCCAGCAGGCCGTCGGCGCGACGCACAAAACGCACATTTTGGCGCTCTTCGGCATGACTTTGCCCTTCGTCATGGCCTTCGGCGTGGTCGTCGTGGGCGTGCTCGTGGGCGTGGTGGAAGCCGTGCTCGACGCCGTGGATGACGCTGCCGGAGCCGAGGAAGAGGAGGGCTTTGAAAAAGGCGTGTGTGAGCAGGTGGAAGAGCGCGGCGACGTAGGCGCCCATGCCGATGGCGGCCACCATGTAGCCGAGCTGGGAGATGGTTGAGTAGGCGAGCACGCGCTTGACATCCCATTGGGCCAGCGCGATCGTGGCTGCGAACAGGGCGGTGAAAGCGCCGATGAAGGCGACGAACTGGAGTGTGCTGCTCGATACTTCTCCGGAGAAATCGTAGATCGGGAACATGCGCACCAGCAGGTAGACACCGGCGGAGACCATTGTCGCGGCGTGGATCATGGCGCTGACCGGGGTCGGGCCCTCCATGGCGTCGGGCAGCCAGATGTGCAGCGGGAACTGGGCGCTCTTGCCGATGGCGCCGCAGAAGATGAGGACGCCGATCAGAGAGATCCAGTGGACCTCGCCGAAGATCGGCAGGTTGACGAACGAGTGCGCGAGCTGGTCCAGGTTGTGTTCGGTGAAAAGCTCGCTGAAGCGCAGGCTGCTCGGTTCGCTGCGCACGTAGAGCAGGATCAGGCCGATCATCAGGAGTGCGTCGCCGATGCGGGTCGTTATGAAGGCCTTGACCGCGGCGGCGCGGGCGGTCGCCTTTTCGTACCAGAAGCCGATGAGCAGATAGCTGCACAGCCCCATCACTTCCCAGAAGACGAAGAACTGCAGCAGGTTGTTGGCTACGACCAGGCCCAGCATCCCGGTTGCGAAGAGACAGATGTAGGCCATGAAGCGGCTGTAGCGCGGGTCCTTGCCCTGGGCGTGCGCGGACGGAAACTGTTCAGGCCGCAGGTGGGCGGGGTAGCTCATGTAGCCGCTGGAGTAGATGAAGATCATCAGGACCAGGAACGGCACCATGAAGAGCATCAGCGCGTTCGAAGGGTCGACCGCGTAGCCGATGACGAACTCGGTGTTGCCGGTCGGGATGGCGTAGATCGCCTCATCGACCGGGTGTTCGCCGAAGTGTTCGCGGAAGAAGGAAGCGAAGGCGATGCCCCATCCCAGCACAAGGCTGATGAAGGCTGAGCCAATGGCAATCAGCGCGCTGCCGCGTTTGTTTTTGTTCAGAAAGAGCAGGATCGCCAGGAATGCCAGAAAGGGCGGAATCGGCACTACCCAGGTTACGCTGAACAGTCCTTCCATAGGGTGGACCTCAAGACTTTATGGAAATCGGACGGCTTAGTGCAGTCATGTCAGTTGGTGTGACTTGAGCCTATGAACTGGCTTGCCCCGGTAGCAGGTTTGCGGCCCCGTAACCGACCAGCAGGCCGGCGAAAGCGATGCCGAACAGCCAGAGATCGTTGGGCAGGCCTATGGCTGACCCGATGGCGATGGCGACGATTGCGCCGAGCAGCGAGATTACGATCCGGTTCCTCTGCTTGCGCTTCTCCTCGCGTGCGGTTTCGAGCAGACGGGCCGCGTCCCGGAAATCGGGTCGATACTTGACGATCTCCTTCAAGGCATAGACGGCGCCGGTGTAGTTGCCGCTCGCCATCTTTTCCTCTGCGAGCTGGTAGAGGAAACCGCACTGTTCTTCAATCGTTCCCGTCAGCAGCTTTTTTGGCACAATTGTGGACACTCGGCGGCCCTTGATCGCCGGTCAGGGCTAGTCGGCCAGCGCTAGCCTGCCAGGACGTCCAGCTCGTCGACGTCGATTGTGCGCCGCTCGCGGTAGACGGCGATGATCAGCGCCAGTCCCACTGCTGCCTCAGCCGCGGCCAACCCGATAATCAGGACCGCGAAAACCTGTCCGGTCAGGTCCGCCATGGGGCTGACCCCGTGCCGCCAGAATGCCACCAGATTGATATTGGCGGCGTTGAGCATCAGCTCGATCCCCATCAGCATCGCGATCGCGTTGCGGCGGGCCAGCGCTCCGTAGAGCCCGCAGGAGAAGAGGAATGCGGCGAGCATGAGATACCAGCTTAGCGGAACCATGGAATCAACCCCGAAATCGTGCAGTACGTGCAGTAGCCATAGTTACAAAAAAAGGTCGTCTATGCGACAGGTCGAAGGCGGCAGCTCGTCCTATCGATCGCGGGCCAGCATCACGGCTCCGACAAGGGCCAGCAGCAGCAGCAGGCCGAGCACTTCAAACGCGATCACGTAGGTGGTGACAAACTCGCGGCCCAGCGCGCCGATCATCGCCTCGTCGGCGACGACCTCTTCGCCTGCTGCCGGCCAGGGCGTGGCGCGGGCGAAGGCCAGCAGCCCCATAAAGAAGAGCAGCGCGAAGAGGGACGACTTGCCCCACTGGTTGTTGAGCGGCGAAGTGCGTCCGAACATCATGCTGCGCGTCAGCATGATCGCAAAGGCGATCAGCATTGCGATCGCGCCGACGTAGACCAGGACCTGGCTGACCGCGAGGAACTCCGCTTCCAGAAATACGTAGATGCCGGCCACGCCGAAGAATGTGAGCGTGAGGGCGAGCGCGCTGTGGAAGAGGTTGCGGCTGGTCACTACCAACAAGCCTGCCACCGCCGTCAACAGCGCGACCTGAATAAAGACAAACTGTTCGAATGTCGGAATCGGAACCTGAATACCCAGCGGTAGTTCCATGCGATTTCCTGCCTCTGATCTATCTCCTGGCGGCGGCGATGCGGGCGGTACGAGACCGGCCCGGACCTGCCGTTTAATACATTGTGCCCTCTTCGTTGACCTGCATCGTGCCGATCAGTGAAGTCGGTTCAAATGAGCGCTTGGTGCGCATCTGCTCCTGGCGGAAGTATTTCTGAAGAATATAGGCGACGATCGCCAGTACACCGACATTGGCGACAAAGATCAGGAGGTAATGGACGGCGACCGGCGTCGGCAGCTTTTGCACGATCGCCTGCACGACAATCAGCCCGATCATCAGCGGCACGAGCACCTTCCAGGCGAAGTACATCATCTGATCAATGCGCATGCGGGGAAAGGTGCCCCGGATCCACTGTTGCAAGACATAGACGCCGTAGACTTTGATCATAAAGTAGCCGAGTCCCAGCAGCGGTCCGACGACCGGGAGCCCCACGCCCGGGCCTTGCCAGCCTCCCAGGAAGAGAGTGACCATCACTGCGGCCAGGATCCAGGCGTTGAGGAACTGGGCCAGGAAGAACATGGCGAACTTCATGCCCGAGTACTCGATGTGGAAGCCGGCGATCAGTTCGGATTCAGCTTCGAGCAGGTCGAAGGGAGTTAGCTCGGCTTCGGCGAGCGAGCTGATGAAAAAGATGAGCAGGGCGCCCGGCATGACGATGCCGAGCCAGCCGACGCCGAGATTGAAGCCGGCCAGGTGGAGCGATTGCGTTTCGACGATATTGCCGAAGCGCATGGAGCCGGTCAGCAGCACGACGGTCAGAATTGCCAGCACCAGCGGGATCTCGTAGCTGAGCAGCTGCGCGACGACGCGAAAGCCGGCCAGGAGGGCGTACTTGTTGTTGCTGCCCCAACCGGCCATCAGGGCGGCCATGATGCCGATCGAGCCGAGCGCGACGACGTAGAGAGCGGCGATGTTGAGATCAACCCCCGTCAGTCCGGGCGCAAAGGGGACGACGGCGAGCAGCATGAGTACGCCGGAGACGGCGAGGATTGGCGACAGGTTGTAGGCGATTTTGTCGGCTTCGCGGGGGGTGATGTCCTCTTTCGACAGCAGCTTGGCGGCGTCGGCGACGGTCTGCAGGAGGCCGAACTTGCCGACGCGGTTGGGGCCGATACGGTCCTGGATGCGGCTGATCACTTTGCGGGTGATCCAGATCAGCAGCAGGACCGAGAGCATGCCGTAGTTGATGAGGACGAATGCACCGACGGCGTAGACGAGAAATACCGCTGCCCATTCGGGCAGTCCCAGGCCGACGAGCCAGCCGGAGAGCGCATCGTTCCACTGGGTTATCTGCATAGTCGCGACTCCGCAAAGCAAAGAATCGTATTGAGCGGACCCATGCCCTTGTACATTTTCAAAGGAGTCCAGGGAGGGGCTATTGCCACTCCAGCGCGCCCTTTCGCCAATCGTAGAGCAGCCCGATTACGAGTAGCAGAACGAAGAAGATCGTGGCCAGAACCGCGAACATCTCCAACTGCTGATAGGCGACCGCGATCGGGAATAGAAAGAGCGCTTCCACGTCGAACACGACGAATACAAGGCCGATCAGGTAGTATTGGGCGCGAAACTGTACCCACGTCTCGCCGATCGTTTCGACGCCGCTTTCGTAGATATCATTCTTGACTTCGTCGGGCCGTCTCGGACCGATGAAATAGCCCAAAACGACGGCAGTCAGAGGCAGCACGACCGCCAGGCCGGACATGACCAAAATGAAGAAATACTGGCTCAGCATCTCTCGAAATTCCGTTTGTGTGGAATTTAACAAACTCCCGCGCAAGTATAGCATAGCGAAATCTGAATGCGAAAGTCTGGACCATGTTTAAACGCGATGTCATCGCTCGCGTTGCCGATCCGGGCTGGAGTTGTCGAAACTTGAACGGCAGTGAATAGTGGATAGTGGATAGTGGCTAGTGGTCTGTTGCCAACGGCCAGGAACTGTGGGGCGGGGGCGCCGGTGGAACGCGCGAGCGGCTGGCGGCGCGCACACATGGTGGCAAGGGCACACTGGCGTCGGCGCCAAGCTGGAATCGCGCCCGCAAGGTGGCATTACCTCCCGGTCGCCGACACACCAGCTGGGGGCGCGCCAGGACGGTGGCATGGCTACCGGGGGGCGTTGCGGGGGGTGTCCCCCCGCACAAGGGAGGGCCGGAACGGCCCGACCGTCCAACGGCAGTGGTCAGTGGTTAGTGGCCAGGAACTGCGGAGGGCTTGAATGATTCGGTTGCTGCACGAAGTAGAGGGCTTTGTACACCAATTTTGGGATGCACTCTGGCGGGCGTGTGCTTTGACAACGGGATTGGGTTCGTGCTAGAATGAATGCGTTCGTGTAAAATTGCACGAACAGTCCCCACGCAGTTTCGGATCGCCGCAGAGGGAAACCGGCATGGCAAGCGATTATCTGCCACTGCTCATATTGATTGTTTTGGCGGCCGGGTTCGGCGTCATCGCCATCGGCCTGCCGTCGCTCCTCGGTCCGCGGGAACGAAACAAGCAGAAGCTGGAGCCTTACGAGTCGGGAATCATCCCCTTCGCCGACGCGCGGCGCCGGTTTCCGGTCAAGTACTACCTCGTGGCGATGCTCTTTCTGATCTTCGATATCGAAGTAATTTTCCTCTACCCGTGGGCCGCGGTCCTCAGAGATCTTCGTGTGTTCGCTCTCGTGGCGATGATTCCCTTTTTCATCGTTCTGGTGGTCGGGTTCCTCTATGAATGGAAGAAGGGCGCGCTCGACTGGGACTAGCGGTCTGGGCCGTCGGGTGAAGGCGGCGGGTTAGCGAACGGCGCCGGCGAAAGGGCAATCGGAGTCCGGCAGCGGGTCCCGGCCCAGGTTGGCGAGGAAAGTGGCCGCCGGATGGCGCCGCCCGTCCGGACCGGGGTGGACAGAAGCGAAGGAATTGACATGGGCCTAGAACAGAGAGTTCCTGAAGGCATATTGACGGCCACGCTTGACAGTGTGATCAACTGGGGGCGCGCCAACAGCACGTGGCCGCTTCTCTTCGGGCTGGCCTGCTGCGCGATGGAGATGATTGCGACGGGGACCGCCCGCCACGACATCGCGCGCTACGGGTCGGAGTTGTTCCGCGCCAGCCCGCGCCAGGCCGACCTGATGATCGTATCCGGCCGCGTGAGCAATAAGATGGCGCCGGTGATCAAGCGAATCTACGACCAGATGTCTGCGCCGAAGTGGGTGATCGCGATGGGCATCTGCGCCAGCGCCGGCGGCCCATTCAACAACTACGCCATCATTCAGGGCGTGGATAAGATCATACCGGTTGACGTTTACGTGCCCGGCTGCCCGCCCCGGCCCGAGTCGCTGCTCTATGCGCTCGACAAGCTGCGCGCCAAGCAGGCGCTGGAGACGGTCGGGACCGGTCGTGCGGACGGTGAACGGACGGCGGTTGACGAGATCATGCCTTTGGGGGCGTAGTTGCAGCGCTTGGTTCCAGTGGCCCGGCGAAGCTGAGGAGGCGAGATGCCTCTCGATGTTGCACCGATTGTTCGTTCATACGAGACGCAGCGTACGCTGAACCCGCCCGGCATTCCCGGGCTTGCGCCGTTGCCGACGGGCGAGACGGACGACACACGGCGGCTGTGCGAGCGGTTCGGCGATGAAGTGGTTGCTGCCGGTCTGCACAACGGCAACCAGGTCGTCCATGTCAAGCCGGCGCAGCTGAAGGCGATGGCTGCGTTCCTGCGCGACGATCCCCAGCTCCAGTACGAGACGCTCATCGACGTAACGGGCGTGGACAGGTCGCGCCTGCCCCTGAACGGCGAGGGCGCCCGTTTTCAGACCGTTTACCAGTTTCGCTCCTATTGCCGCAATCAGCACCTGACGCTCGTGGCCGACTGCGCGGAGGGCGGGGGCGACGACGGCGCGCAGCCGCACGTCGACAGCCTGACGGGCGTATACCGGGGCGCGGAATGGCCGGAGCGCGAAGTCTACGACCTGATGGGCATCCTCTTCGACGGCCACCCCGACCCGCGGCGGATTCTCATGCCGAAGAGCTGGCACAATCATCCGTTGCAGAAGCAGTCTCCATTGGGGGGCGAGGAGGTCCCGTTTACGCTCACGTGGGACGATCCCGAGTTTGAGACGCTGGGCACGCAGATTCTTGCGGCTGAGAGCACCGCGCCCGACCTGCCGCCGGGCATGAGCCGGGAGAACATGGTGATCAACATGGGGCCGCATCATCCCAGCACGCACGGTGTGCTGCGCCTGGTGGTTGAGCTGGACGGTGAGCGGGTTGTCAGCATCGACCCCGACCTGGGTTATCTCCATTCCGGCTTTGAGAAGACGGGCGAGAACAAGCGGTACAAGGACTTTGTCTATTACACCGACCGCATGGACTATCTCTCGTCGATGTCGAACAATCTGGGCTACTGTCTGACCGTCGAGCATATGCTGGGCCTGGAGATTCCTGAGCGTGCGCAGGTGATCCGTGTGATCATGGCGGAGATGCAGCGGATCGCTTCCCATCTTTTCTGGCTGGCGACGCATGTGTTGGACGTTTCGGGGACGGGCATGAGCCTCCTGATGTACGCCACGCGCGAGCGGGAACGGATCCTGGACCTGTTCGAGATGGCATGCGGCGCGCGGCTGACGGTCAGCTATATCCGTATCGGCGGCGTCTGGCAGGACCTGCCCGAAGCCTTCGTCGGCGAGCTGCAGGATTTCATCCGGCTGATGCCGCACAAGATCAGCGAATACGAGGCGATGCTGACAGATGCGCCGCTGTGGCAGGAACGTTTGACCGAGGTCGGTCATGTCAGCCGCGAGGATGCGCTTTCGATGGGGCTGACCGGGCCGATGCTGCGGGGGAGCGGGGTTGACTGGGATTTACGGCGCGACCGGCCGTACACAGGCTACGAGGGATATGAGTTCGAGGTGCCGACCAGCGATCGCGGCGACTGCTATGGCCGCTATCGTGTGCGCATGGAGGAGTTGCGCCAGAGCGTCCGCATTCTCGAGCAGGCGGTCGCCAATCTGCCGAGCGGACTGTACAAATCGAACAATCGCAAGGTGGCGGCGCCGCCCAGGGCTGAGCTGGACGTCAGCATGGAGGCGCTGATCCATCATTTCAAATTGATGACAGAGGGCTTCCACGTTTCGCCCGGTTTCTTCTATCACGGCATCGAGAGCAGCAAGGGGGAACTGGGCTTTTTCGTTTACAGCGACGGTTCGGCCAAGCCGTACCGCCTGCACGTCCACGGGCCCAGCTTCAACAATCTTTTCGCGATCGACCACATCAGCCGGGGCGAGATGCTATCCGACGTTGTGACCAATATCGGCTCGATCGACATCGTGCTGGGCGAAGTGGACCGGTAGGGGCAGTGGATAGTGGATAGTGGATAGAGGGCAGTTCTTTTGTTTGACGTGAGGGGAATTCCGGGGATTTGGGAATGATTACGGACGTGATGCGGCAGGAGATTGGGGAGATTCTGGCGCGCTACCCGGAAGGGCGGCAGCGGTCGGGCATACTGCCGGCGCTCTATGTGATCCAGCGCGAGTTCGGCTACTGCCCGGTCGAGGCGCAGGACGAGCTGGCGGATATTCTCGGCATCGCGCCGGCGGAAGTGGGCGCGGTGGTCGGCTTCTACAATATGCTGCACGCGGAGCCGAAGGGCGAGTACCATATCGAGGTCTGCACGAACGTTCCCTGCATGCTGCGGGGCGGCAACGGCTGCCTGCACAATTTTGAGAGTGCGCTGGGCATCCATCACGGGGAGAAGACCGACGACGGCCAGTTCGCGCTCGATCATATGGAGTGCCTGGGCTCCTGCGGCACGGCGCCGATGGCGATCGTGACGGACCAGAAGAGTGGGGAGATCCGGTATTTCGAGAACCTGGATTCGGCTGAGGACGTGGGCAGGGTGATCGAGCTGCTCAGGGCGGGCAAGGGCTTCGCGGAACTGGCGCGCTGGACGCCTGAGGCCGACCCCGAGAACGAGGGCGCGGCCGACACTCCCTATCGCACGGGCGGCATGGAGCCGCGCTACCTGATGGCACGTCTCAACGAGGCGGACAGCCACAGAATCGGGACATACGAGGCGGACGGCGGCTACGAGACCGCGCGGCGCGTGCTGAGCGAGGTCGAGCCGGCCGACATGGTCGAGCAGATCAAGGCCAGCGGCATTCGTGGGCGGGGTGGGGCGGGCTTTCCCACCGGCATCAAGTGGGGCTTCCTGCCGCCGGGCGTTTTTCCCCGCTACCTGGTAATTAACGCCGACGAGTCGGAGCCGGGCACCTTCAAAGACCGCATCATCATGGAGTACGACCCACACCAGTTGATCGAAGGGATCATACTGAGCGCGCATGCGATCGAGTCGGAGAAGGCGTTCATCTATATACGCGGCGAATACTATTTTGCTTACACGCGTATGGAAGCGGCGCTGGCCGAGGCGACCGAAAAGGGCTATCTGGGCGACGACGTGTTCGGCAGCGGCAAGAAGCTGGACGTTGTGTTGCACCGCGGCGCGGGCGCGTACGAGTGCGGCGAGGAGACGGCGCAGCTTTCGAGCCTGGAGGGTTATCGGGGGCAGCCGCGGCTCAAACCGCCCTTTCCGGCGGTCGAGGGTCTGTATGCCAAGCCGACTATTGTCAACAACGTGGAGTCGATCTGCAACGTCACGCACGTGATGCGTCACGGGGTCGAGTGGTACAAGGAGTTTGGGACCGAGCGCAGCCCGGGCATGCGCATTTTCTGTTTGAGCGGGAACGTCAAGCGGCCCGGTCTATACGAGTTGCCGCACGCGACGCCGCTGAGCGAGCTGGTCGACGAATACGGGGGCGGCCCGCAGGATGAGGCGAGCCCGATCAAGGCGATCGTGCCCGGCGGCCTATCGATGAAGCTGCTGACGCCGGACCAGTTCGATACACCGCTCGATTTTGAGAGCGTGACGGAGGCCGGTTCGCTGCTGGGCTCGGCGGGCGTGATCGCGATCGACGAGCGCACGTCGATGGTGGAAATTGCGCGGCGGACGCTGGGTTTCTATCGCGAGGAGAGCTGCGGCAAGTGCACGCCCTGCCGCGAGGGCACGGCCTGGCTGGAGAAGATCCTGCTGCGGATCGAGGAGGGCCAGGGCCGGGGCAAGGATTTGGAGCTGATGGAGTATATCGCCGACAACATTGAAGGCAAGAGTTTCTGCCCGTTTGGCGAGGCGTCGGTGTGGGGTTTGCAGAGCAATCTGCTGAAGTACCGGGAGGAGTTCAGCGCGCAGATCGCGAGCTCGAACCCGGGCGAGGTGGTGCCGGAGCTGCCGATCCGGCCGGCGTACCGGCCGGACGTGCACGAGCCGAGCGGTCTGCGCGACACTACATTTGCGCCGACAGGGGACAATATCGTGCTGCATGACGACCTGGTCTCGGCCGACGATTGAGGATCTGAATGATGGTAACGGCTGCCCTGCCGGTTGCAGCTGAAGCTGCCGAGCCGGTCAAGGCTGTAGAGCGCAATTCGGGGAAACCAATTCTGCCAGTTGTACCGGTGGAGGGAGTACCTCTGCGGCGCTTTACGCTGGATGAGTACCATGAGTTGATCAAGATAGGTTTTTTCGACGAGGACGAACGAATCGAGCTACTCGAAGGATTCCTGGTGTCCATGAGTCCCATCAAACCCCCGCATGCGTATGCAGTCGATTGCCTGCTGCAGCTCTTTGCTTCGTTGCTTTCGCGTGGTGAAATCAGGCTGCGCGTTCAATCGCCCATTTCAATTGCTGAAACTGAGTCCGAGCCCGAGCCGGACCTTGTCATTGCCAAGGACCTGGGGATCGCCTACGCGAGGCGGCATCCTCATGCTTCCGAGGTCTTGCTCGTTGTGGAGGTCGCGGACACGACTCTCGTCCAAGACCGCACTCGCAAGGGGATGGTATACGCACAGTCGGCCATAGCTGAGTACTGGATATTGAATCTTGCAGATGAATCGCTTGAGGTCTATCGCGATCCACATGTGCCGGACACTGGCGATGCAGTGTACCAGACGAAGCTGACCTTTCACCGCGGCGAGACGGTCGCACCGCTGGCGTTTCCTGATTTTGAGGTGGCGGTTGACGACGTTTTGCCGCCGCCGGCGGAAGGGACCGGAGACTGACTGTTTACTGCACTACCAGCAGGAAGCTAGTATGGAAGACACTTCTTTCCGGGCTTCTTGTCGGGTTGGTCAGCATGGTCGCCGCCGGCATCGGGGCGAACAACCAAGGCAGAAGAGCGTGTCTGTGGGTGGCGTGAAAACTCATTCTGGGCCCTATTCCACTCATCTTACTCCTTGTTCTTCCGGCCAATCAGGAAGCGCTTGACAGCCGGGCAGTGCAGACCGGTACCATGAAGCATTGCCCCCTATGAGACTAGATTATCCGGGCCAAGGCGATCCGATGCAGCCACTGCGGTGGTTCAGCTGGAATTCAGGGGATGAATTGAGAACAGAATTCGCCTTCATACGAGAGTTCTCAGATTATGTCTGACAACGTAACCCTTACCATAAACGAGCAGGAGGTATCGGTCCCGGCGCGGACGCTGCTGGTTGACGCAGCGCGCATGGCGGGCATCGAGATCCCGGTCTTTTGCTCGCATCCGAAGCTGGACCCGGTCGGCTGCTGCCGCATGTGCCTGGTTGAGGTGGACGGCCCGCGCGGCACGGCGATGATGGCTTCGTGCACAATGCCTGTGGGCGACGGCATGGTGGTGCGGACGGAGACGGAGCAGGTGAAGACGGTGCAGGAGGCCAACCTGGCATTCATCCTGCTCAACCATCCGCTCGACTGCCCGATCTGCGACAAGGGGGGCGAGTGCCCGCTGCAGGACCAGACGATGCGCTTCGGGCCGGGCATCAGCCAGCTGATCGAGCCGAAGCGGCTGGCGAAG
>DAOUHX010000495.1:0-14341 GCA_034428395.1 Caldilineaceae bacterium | reverse complement strand
TCCGGTGATGGCCGGACATCACGCCGTAGGTCTTCTGCAGGAAAAAGCTGCCGAGCTGGCGCAGGAACAGCTGCCCTACCTGGGCACGGAGTCGATATTCATCGGCCGGTTCGAGGGCGGGGACTATTTTAACCGGCTGCCCACGTCGTGCATTGTTGCGGGGACGCGCCGGTTCGGGCCTAAGCGCAGCATGGAGGAGGTCCAGCAGGAGTTCGACGAGCTGGCGGCGCGGCTGACGGCAGAGACCGGCGCGCAGGTGGAGGTGTGG
This sequence comes from Caldilineaceae bacterium, assembly GCA_034428395.1. GTDB lineage: Bacteria > Chloroflexota > Anaerolineae > Caldilineales > Caldilineaceae > Bin5. Next base: position 14,073 of record DAOUHX010000495.1, on the reverse strand, counting down.
CTGGATGGCGTACCGGGTTACCAGATCGACGAGGACGAAAAGCTGGCACAGGTGATCCGCCGCTCGCATCAACAGGTTACGGGAAACGAGCTACCGCTAGAGGGCACCCGGGCCGCGGCCAATGTGCCCCACTTTGTCCACTGGGGCAACGTCCCCGCCCTCTACTACGGGGCGAGCTACCTGACCGCCCATTCCGACCACGAACGGGTGGAACTGGCGCAAGTAGTGCGGGCGACAAAGGTATACATCCATGCGATCCTCGCCTATCTGGGCGTTGCGGAGCAGCCAAAATGAGCGGCAAGCACCAGGTTGTGATCACAGCCAATATATTTCCGGGACCCGTGGCCGAACAGGCTGGACTCGACGTCGAGAAGTCGATACTGGCGCCGCTCGGTGCTGACCTGGTCAAGCGGGCCTGTTCGACCGAGGCGGAGTTGGTCGAGGCGGGCAGGGAGGCAGACGCGCTCCTGGTCGGCAACGTTACGATCACGGCCGAGGTCATTCGTCAGCTGCCGCGCTGCCTGGCGATCGTCAAGCCTTCGGTTGGCGTGGACAATATCGACATAGACGCGGCCACGGCGGCCGGTATCTGCGTCGCCAATGTGCCCGACTACGGCACCGATGAGGTCGCAACGCACGCGATGGCGTTGCTCCTGAACGCGATCCGCCATATTGACGCCTGCGCGGCCGACGTGCGCGCCGGTGTGTGGCAGCCGAAGCCCCCCTATCCGGTTCGACGTAGTTTCGGCCGCACGCTGGGGATCATCGGCTTTGGGCGGATCGGGCGATCGGTTGCCGAAAAGGCAACCGGTTTTGGCTGGCGGCTGCTGGCATGGGACCCGTACATCGACGAAAGCGAGATGCGCCGCCGCGGTGTCGAGGCGACCGACTTCGACACGCTGTTGGCAGAGTCCGACCTTGTAACGCTTCACCTGCCTCTGACCGAAGAGACGCATTATCTGATTGACGCCGCGGCACTGGCTAAGATGAAACCGACCGCGATCCTGGTCAACACGGCGCGCGGCGGGGTCGTTGACTCGGACGCGCTTTACCGGGCCGTCGAATCCGGCCAAATCGAAGGCGCGGCGCTGGACGTCGTGGACGTGGAGCCTCCCCCGCCCGACCACCCGCTGCACCGCACCGATCGCATTCTGGTCACCGCGCACGTGGCCTGGTATTCGCAGCAGGCCTTCGAGGACCTGCGCGTGAAGGCGGTGGAAGAAGTGGCGCGCGTGCTCCGCGGCGAGCTGCCGCTCAACCTGCTGAACCCCAATGTTCAACCGAAAACAGTTTCCTGACGAAAGTGGGCCTTCCTGCCAGGCACGCGGGCGAAGCACGCATGACTCCAGGCTGCCCTGCTCTTGAAAACTCGTGGTCCGTAGAGGGACCCGTAAGAGAAACCGGGTGAAACCAAAGAAGATTGAACAGAAAAGACGAAATCCCGTGCAAAAGACGGCAGCACAAGTTTCAATGGAGAGAACACAGGCACAACGCCACCCGCTTCTGCGCAGATCCAGACAGGAGAATTAACGCCGTGCAATGCTGCAACCGGCATGCCAGATGAACCGGGGACTTCCGATTCGAATCGGCCAAGAAATGGGATCGACCCGGCGTGACCTGACTTGACCGGAGGTCACTGGCCGTCGCTCGACATGGGCCGCACAGGACAGACGCGTGAAGCAGCTTCCAACCACGGCCGACGATACATAGCCTGAATCCGGGGGATGCCGGCCTTGCGAGCACCGTGCGCAGGCTGCACACAACAACCTCCTATACTCGAACAATTGGAGAGACCGAGAATGGCCCGACAATTTGAACTTATCTTTACAAAACGAAATGTGAGAGGGGTCGCAACCCTGCTTGAGGAGGAGGCGCCGCTCACCTGTGAAGCGTTCTGGAACGCACTGCCGCTGGAGGGGGACGCCTACCACGCGCGCTGGGCGGGGCGGGAGGTCTATACGCTGGTCGGGCCGTTCGAGACTGACCCCGGCGTGGAGAACGCGACGATTCTGCCGATTACCGGAGACCTGCTCTATTTCGAGCTCAATCCGGCGTCGATTGACATTCCGCCGGACCGGCGTACGGGAGAACGGATCATCGACATTGCGCTCTTCTACGGCCGCAATAACTTCCTGCTCGGCCCGGAAGGGTACGCGGCGGGCAATCTGTTCGCCACGATTACCGAAAACCTGGAGGGTCTTGCGGATGCTTGCGAGAGCATCTGGCGCGAAGGATTTGTTGGCGAGCGCATGGTGATGCGCCGGGTGGAATAACAGACCGGATTCCGGGGAAACCGGCTTGGAGAAGGAGGAAAGAAATGTCAGAGGGAAATGCGAATTCAGGTCATCAATCTCTGGAAGAGGGAACGGCACTGCCGCGTATGGTCTCCCCTCCGCCGGGGCCGAGGTCGCGCGAGCTGGCCGGGCGGTTGAGCAAGGTCGAGCCACCGACCAGTTCTGTGATCGCGCGCGGACAGACACCGGTTTTCTGGGAACGTACGCGCGGCGCCAACATTGAGGACGTAGACGGAAACCTGTACGTCGACCTCACTGCCGGCTTCTGCGTGGCAACGGCGGGTCACAGCAATCCTCGCATTGTGCGGGCGATTGCAGAGCAGTCGCAGAGGATGATGCACACGCAGGGCGGTCTCAATCCGAACCAGAACCGGGTCGAGCTGGCGGAAAAGCTGGCCGAACGGGCCCCCGGGGACCTGTCAGTTTCGCACATCGCCAATACCGGCGCCGAGGCGGTGGAGACGGCGCTTAAGACGGCGCGCCTCTACACAGGCCGGCACAAAGTCATAGCCTTTCAGGGGGGATTCCACGGCAAGACGACCGGGGCGCTTTCGGTCTCATCGCAGAACTACTATCGAGGCCCGTTCCAGAACACACTGCCGGATACAACGCATGTGCCGTACGCGTATCCCTATCGCTGCCCGACGCATTCGGAAGAGGATGAATGCTTTTTCTGCGACGGCGGCTATCTGGAACATGTGCTGACGATGCCGGACTCCGGCGTGACCGACGTGGCTGCCATCATCATGGAGCCGATCCAGGGTCACGGGGGCTGGATCGTTCCGCCGAGCAAGTTCGTGCAGAGGGTACGGCAGCTGTGCGACGAGCATGGTATTCTGCTGATTGCGGACGAGATTATCACCGGTTTCGGACGGACGGGGAATTGGTTCGGGATGGACTACCACGGCGTTGTGCCTGACATTATCGTTTCCGGAAAAGGTCTGGCGAGCGGGTTCCCGATTTCGGCGACGATCATGAGCTCCGAAGTGGCGGACGCGTGGGGTCCAATGATGCACACCAGCACCTTCCTGGGCAACCCGGTGGGGTGCGCGGCCTCGCTGGCTTCGCTGGCCGAGATCGAAGAGAAGGGCCTGGTGCAGCGCAGTGCGGAGATGGGCGCCTACTTCAAATCGCGCCTGGAAGAGTTGCAGCAGGAGCACCACCTGATCGGCGAGGTGCGCGGCGCCGGCATGATGGTTGGCGTGGAGTTCGTGCGCGATCGGGAGACGCGTGAGCCGGCCACTGAGGAGGGCGCGCGCGTGGTGGACGGGCTGTTGCAACGGGGCATAATTGCGACCAATTACGGCGGTTCGTACCACAATGTGCTCAAGATGTCGCCTCCGTTGGTGATCACCCAGGAGCAGCTGGACCGGGCGATCGAGGCGCTAAACGAGAGCCTGTCGGCCGTTGAGGCTGCATTGTAAAGGCCTACACTGAACGGGACGCGCCCATCTATCCTCGACCTGCAAGCAGGTATCGACGTCATGCGTATCGGTGTTCTCTATCCCATGCATTCGGCTGAAGACGACTACCCGCGCCTGGCGGCCTTGCTGCAGACTGGTGTGGATGCCATCGTCGAACACACCAGATCGTCCGACGTCCATTCGTTCGAGGAGTGCCGGAGGGCCGGCGATTGGGAGCGACTGAAACCGGGCGTCGAAGCGCTGCGGCGCCGGCACGTCGACGTCTGCATCTGGGCATGTACGAGCGGCAGCTTCGTTTACGGTTTGGCCGGGGCGGGTGACCAGGCCCGGCAAATTGGCGAATGTCTTGGTGTACCTGCTACGAGTACTTCGCTTGCCTTCGTCGAGGCTGCCCGTGCACTTGGCATCCGGCGGGTGGCGGTTGCCGCTACCTATCCGCACGACTTGGCGGCGGCATTCGTCGACTTCCTGAAGGAAGGCGGGATCGAGACGCTGCACCTGGGATGCCTGGGCATCTGGACGGCGGGAGAGGTCGGCGAAGTCGGCGGGGACGAGGTCGTCGAATTCGTGCGCGCCAACGACCACGACGATGCGGAAGCGGTCCTTGTCCCCGATACCGCGTTGCACACGGTAACTGTACTGGATAAACTGGATGCGGCGATTGGCAAGCCGGTATTGACGGCTAACCAGGTCTCCGTGTGGGAGGCGCTGCGACTGGGTGGAGCGCTGACTTGGCAGAGCGGGTTTGGGCAGCTCTTCGACGCGACCCCGATACCGGTGGGATAGCGATGAACAGGCATCCGTTTCGTGAGTATCACCGGGAGGATTTGAGGGCGCTAGGCCGACTTTTCGAGCGTGCCGACCGGCATGACGGCGTCGCGCGCGCCCTGTCGCCCGCGGACAAAGACGAGCTGCCGCTCTTTGCGTTCGCACCGCGCTACCCTTTAGGCCTTGAACGCGGCATAACGACGGCGGAGGTGCGCAGCCGTCTTGGCAACTGGCTTGCCCAGCTCGAACGGCACATCCTTGTCCTGCCCGATCAAGACCGGGTGAATGCCTGTATAACGCTTAGCCCGGTTGGTTCGGCAAAGCGGTGGATGTTGGACTGGGTGGTGGAGCCGGCCAGGCGCGAGCAGGTTCCGGCTGAAGCGATCCTGGAGGCGGGACTCGGCCAGATCGGGCAACTGGCGGCGAACCTGCTGCGCTCGACCTCGCATGGAGGCTCGCCAGACGGGCCGGAAGGCCAACAGATTTCTTGCGGGGTTGAGGCGCGCGGACTGATCGAAGACGAGGAAACGCGCGGCGCGCTGAACAGGGCTGGATTTGCCGGGGTGAGGTCCTTCGCCATTCTGGCGCGCGACCTGGAAAGTGCGCCGTCCGCGGCGGAGAAGGTACCGCGCGAGTCGGATGGCATTGCGCTTCGAACGTACAGGAGAGGCGACTCGCCGCGTTGGATTGATGCGTTTAACGGCGCGTTTTCCGATCACTGGGGCGGATTCTACTATACCGAAGAAAGTTGGGGCCGGCACACCGCCTCTCCTCGATTTGAGAACGAGATCAGCGTCGTGGCCGACGCAGGCGAAGCCTTTGCCGGCATTTGCCACTGTGCCCCCAGCCTCAATCCGAAGGAAGAGGGCCTGGCCCATCTTCACATCCTCGGCGTGCAGCCGGCGTTCAGGAGACGCAGCCTGGGCTACCTTCTGATGGTGGAAGCGCTGCGCCGTCTACGCGAGAACGGATTCAGCCGCGTCGAATTGGACATGGACACGCTGAATGCAAAGGCACTGCCCCTATACGAAATGCTCGGCTTTCGCGAGCAAGAGGTGATCACCCTGTATCATAGACAGCTATCGGTTGACATTGGCCCGCTGGATTGAAGCCACCCATCTCCCTTCGGCATGCAAGCTGACATCCAGGACTCTTGCTGCAGGACCCGTTTGAGCGAACTAACGAGACGGACATGAGGAATTCTATGGCTGATTACAGAGCAGGAATCGTCGGCTGCGGACACATCGCCCAGGTTCACGCCGAAGGTTACCGGGCGACGCCCGGCGTAACACTCGTTGCTGCGGCAGACATCGTGCCTGAGGCCCTGCAGGCGTTCGGCGAAAAGTGGGGAGTGGAGGGGCGCTACACGGACTACCGCGAGATGCTCGCGGGCGAGAATCTGGACATACTCAGCATTTGCACGCGCAATAACCAACACGTCGAGCCGACGCTGGCCGGCGCCGACGCCGGCGTGCCCGCAATCTACTGCGAAAAGCCGATGGCGATGAATCTGGAGCAGGCCGACCGCATGGTAAACGCTTGCGAACAGGCTGGGTCAAAGCTAATCGTGGACCACACGATGCGATTCGAATCCAACTATGTTCATGTCCAGGAGTTGATAGACCAGGGCGCAATCGGCGACCTGCTTACAGTTGAAGTGACAACCATCGGCGATTTGGGCGAGTTGACGCACAACGCTACGCACAGTTTCGACACGCTCTGCATGTTCGGCGGCGAGCCGGAGTGGCTGTTCGCCGACCTGGAGCGCAATGTCGAACGCAACAACGAAAGAGAAGACCTCTTTGCGCTGGTGGGATTCGCCAACGGCGTGCGAGGCATGCTGACGTACGGCGGCTACACCAATTACCGCGACGAAGCTTTCGTTTGGGAAGGGACCGACGGCCGCATCGAGGCCAGGGCGCGCAACGGTTGGCTGCCCAAGGTGCGCATCTGGACGCACGAACGTCCGGGCGATACTGAGTTTCGCGATGGCGAACCCATCCCCACGCGCGAAGACAACCCGTACACGAACGGTATCGCCGAGGTGGTGGCCTGCCTGAGCGAAGACCGCGAGTCCGTTTCGGACGGAAAGGCCGGCCGCTTGGCGCTGTCGATGACGATGGCCGCCTACGAGTCCCGGCGGCAGGGAGGAGTGCGCATCCGCTTCCCCTGCGACGTGCGGGAATCACCGTTAGACATGATGCTCGAAAGCGGAGAACTGCCGAGGATATGGGGCCGCGGCATCAAGGAGTGGACATAGAGAAGGAGTAGACAGATGAGCCTATTGCGCCACGTGGCACTGCGGACAAAGGACCTGGAGAAGTCACGCGCCTTCTACGAAAAGGTACTGGGCTTGAAGTTCCTGCGCTACGTATACGACGAAAACTACCCGCCGGGATGCTACCTTTCGGACGGCTCGGTCAACATGACGTTGATCCAGTATGTGGGCGAGGAGAGGCCGCCGTTCGAGCATGAAGGCGAGTACATTCACCTGGGATTCATCGTCGAGGACCTGGAGGAGACCTATCATCTCCTGCGCGCCGAAGGCGCGGAGATCCTGGTTGAGGATGTGAAGGTGGAGAAGGCGTTCGACTACGACCACATTCCCGAAGGGTCGCTCAAAACAACCGACCCGGACGGCAATATCCTCGACATCACCGAGCGCAAAGATGAGTGGGACGGGGTCAAGCTCTAAGGAGTCCGGCACGGGGCGCCGCGTCCGTATGGGCGTGGGATTTGAGGGGGACTCGCGGGACGTGCGAATCGGCGGCGGCATAGCCGGGCGTCACGCGGACGGGCATCAATCGGTCAACCAACAGATTGCGGAGGCATTCATTCATGAGAATCGTCCTGTTTGAACATGAGGACCACACGCACGTCGGCATCGCAACCCAGTTCGGGATTCTGGATTTCACGCGCGCATTTCAAGCGCAGCAGCTGATCCAGCACGGCCAGGAACGCCCGGAGCACGTTACCGACATGGTGCCGCTGATGCGCGCCGGTCTCTTCAACCGAGAGACGTTCGAATCGGCGATGATGTTTGTTGCCGAGCATCACCTGGAAGCTGCAATGACTGTGACCGATGCCAAGCTGCGAACGCCGATCCCGCAACCGGGCAAGCTGGTCGCTCTGGGCGGCAACTTTTCGCATCCGGGTGAAGAGGACCCAGACGAGCCGCCGCTCTTCTTCAAGCCGACCTCCTCGATCATCGGCCCGGACGAACCGATCATCTTCCGACGCGGCCTCGATGTTGCCGAACCGGAGATCGAGCTGACCGTCATCATCGGTAAGCAGGGCAGCCACATCTCGCAGGCCGACGCGATGGACTTCGTGGCCGGTTACACTTTGCTCAACGACATGACGGCACGCGATCTGCAAAATGTCGCCTATGAGGTGCAGCGCCCGTGGTCCTATACCAAGGCTATCGACACATTCACGCCGATCGGGCCGCACGTCGTTTTGCGGGACGCGGTGAAAGACCCGCACAACTTGGCGATGACGATGCGCGTCAACGGCGAAGAGATTGAACACGCCAATACGAACACGATGCTTTTCCAGGTCCCCGTCCTGATCGAGTATATCAGCCAGTATATGACGCTGGAGCCTGGTGACATCATCGCGACGGGCACACCGGTGCATCCGCCGGGGCTGAAACCGGGCGACACGGTCGAGCTGGAGATTGAAGAGATTGGGGTCCTGAGCAACCCGGTTGTTGCCGACAGCTGAAACGGGAGGGCGAACATTGCCTAGCTTAGAAGTCGCAGGCGGCGTTGAGCGGTCGGAAGAGTCGCTGATGCAGGCGCCGGTCGATCTGGCGGCCCTGGGGATCGAAGCATCCCAAATCGAGCAGCGCCAGGTCGGGTTCTGGGTGGAGGAAAAGTCGGCCGGCGGCGAGGCGCTCAGCCTTCCGGCGCAGGTGGAGCTTCCGCCAGACGGCGCGGGTCGTTCGGTTCTGACCTGGCTTGCACCTGCCGCGGTGGGGACGCCGCGGCGCGTGGAACTCAGGGTCACGAATCGGGAGGAAGGAGGGGCGCCGCCCTTCCCGGCCGTCCAGGTCTTGCCGGACGTGAACGACCGCGTCTGGGTGCGTTGCCGCGGCCGTGACCTGCTCGCGTACTACCACGGCGGGAGCTACCGCAAACCCTTCTTTTATCCGGTCAACGGGCCGGGCGGCAGCTCGTTGACGCGCCTGGGGCACCCGCGCGATTTCAGCGGCGGCCACGACCATCACCGTTCGCTCTGGATCGAGCATGAGATTGTGAACAACGTCAGCTTTGAGACGGAGCACCTGCACTTCTTTGCCGGTACCGACTCGCGCCTGGTTGGCATCGGACGCATCGCGCAACGCCAATTCCTGAGGCAGGAGGATGGCCCGGTCTTCGCCCGGTTGGAGATGGCGTTGGACTGGATGAGCCATGAGGAGAGGGCACTGCTGAACGAGAGACGTTGTGTGCGGGTCTATCCGCTTGCGGGCGGCGAGCAGCTGATCGACTTTGATCTTACTTTAGAGCCGCAGGTCGAGCAGGTGACATTCGGCCAGTCCACCTTCGGAATCCTGGCCGCGCGCGTTGCCCACTCGCTGGAGGTGATGCGCGGCGGCGGGCGCATCCTCAACGCACGCGGCGAGTTGAACGAGGCGGAGGTGCATCGCCGGCAGGCGGAGTGGTGCGACTATTCCGGACCGGTCAGCGAGACGGAGACGAACGGCATTGCCATTCTCGGCCACCCGGAGAACCTCCACTTCCCCAACTACTGGCATGTGCGCGACGACGGATGGATGTGCGCGGCGCCGTTCGCGCGCCATGCAAAGACGATCAACAGAGACGAGACGCTGCGATTTCGGTTTCGGGTCTATGTCCACGACGGCGACGACCCTGATCGCATCGCGGCTCGCTTCGAGGAGTTTGCGCGCCCGCCCAAGGTCACGCTGTCCACAGGGTCCGAAGGCTGAGCAGCCGCAAAAGGCAGGTCGATATGACGCAGCAGAATCTGACGCTGGGGGCCATCTATCCCGACGATATGTGGATCGATAGCGACATCAATCGCATGTTGGACGAGTTTCGCAAATTCCTGCCGCAGCATGTGCCCATGGTTACGGTCCGCACGCACGTGCCGATGTTCCTGGAGGAGGACGGTGAGCCGGAGGAGGACGCCAGCGTCGAGCTGGGCAGGTGGCTGGCGGAAAACGGGGATATCGAAACCGCTGCGGCGCGTCTGATGCGGCTCAAGCCCAGCCTCTTCGCCTACTACTGCACGACGGCAAGTTTCGTTGCGGGCGTGGCCGGCGACGAGGCGCTGAAGCAACGGGTGGAGGACGCGACGGGGTTGCCCTGCACGACGGCGAGCAGCTCGATCGTGTGCGCGCTGCGCCATTTGGGCGTCCGCCGGGTGGCGACCGCTTCGCCATACATGGAGGACGTGAACCGGGCGCTGGGCCGCTACCTGGCGGAGTGTGACATCGAGGTGGTGAACAGCAACCCGCTGCACCGCCTGCAGGACCACGGAATCGTGCCGCCGTCAACGATTCGCGCGGCCGCGCGCATGGCTGACGTGCCCGAGGCGGAGGCAATTCTGATCAGCTGCACCGGCCAGAAGACGGCCGACTTTATCACCGACCTGGAAGAGGAGATCGGCAAGCCGGTGATTACCTCCAACCAGGCGACCGGCTGGCAGGCCCTCAATATGCTCGGCGTCGAGCCCTGTCTGCCGCGACGCGGCAAACTATTCGAAAACAGACCGGACACAAAGAATTGAGGAATGAATCGCATGGCCCGCAAAATTGAGATCTCATTTGAAAAACACAGTGCCCGCGCCGTGGCTGAACTGGCCGACGACGCCGCGCCGCTGACGGCCGAGGCGGTCTGGAACGCGCTGCCGCTGTCGGGCGCGGCCTATCATGCCAAGTGGGCCAACAACGAAGTGTACATTCTGACGCCGCCGTTCGCCGAGCAGGAGCCCGGGAAAGAGAACGCCACGGTTTTCCCGATTCCCGGCGACATTCTCTATCTGCCGGTGCCCAAGGGAACTGTGGTCATGCCCGAGATGCTGGAGCAGTGCCGCAGGACGGGCCTGATCGACCTTGCCATCTTCTACGGGCGGGACAACTACCTGCTGGGGCCGGACGGCCACATGCCGGGGAACCTGTTCGCCACGATCACGGAGGGGCTCGAGGAGTTGGCGGCGACGTGCCAGGACCTCTGGCGCAACGGCGCCGGCGACGAACGCATGACCTTCAGCCGGCTTGAAGAGTAACCGGCCTCCCCATTGCAATCCGCTGGCGGCCCGTGTAGATTCGGGCCGCCAGCCTTCTCCGGACTCAGTCCTCGTACATCTCCTTGCCCATCCGATGGCGCGCTGAAAATGAGGCATCCGGCGGCAACGGCATAAGGCCGCCCACCATTTCGCTGCGCCGGCCCATGTGGGCCGACTGCGGCTCGGTTATGCGCGCCAGTTCGGCGTCAGTGATCGGAAGCGTGTAGCGGACAAGGGGCGTGAAGCGCTGAAACTGCTCGGCGTAGGCGACGAGCGCCTTGTTGCCGTAGTGCCCGTCTGACGATTCGGCGCGCTTGCGGGCATACGCGCCGCCGTAGTACTGGCTGGCGATCTCGTCCAGGGCCCGCACCTTTTTGTCAATCACGTCCGTAATGTCGATGTAAACGTCGGCGCGGGCGGTCCCGGCGTATTCCAGGCTGTCGTTGCCGATGTAGGCCATCGGATTCATGAAATAGATGCAGGGAATGGGATGACGCTCCTGGCGGCCGCGGCCCGAGCCTTGCGCCTGCTGCCACGCGTAAAGCGCACACTGGCCGGTCGAGCCGTGCATCTTGAAGCCGCCGCTCTCGAACGGCTGGTGCGTGATCATTAGGTCGGGCTTGACCGCCCGAATCACCTCGGCGATGGCGTCGATCTTGTCCTGCGTGACAAGAACGTCGTCGTCCTCGAAGCCGAGGTCGCGCACATCGTCGAAGCCGAGCGTCCGGCACGCCCGCCGCACCTCCTCCAGCTTCTCCTCGACCGCCTGCGCGACGAACTGCTCCACGTCCAGCTCGGCTCCGGCGCGGCGCTTCTGCTCGCCGAGCTCCCAGTGGTGGGAGCGCACGCCCGTCGTCAGTATGGCCGCGGTAACGCTATCGCCCTGGTCGACGTGATGGGCGAGTGTGCCTCCGGCCATATCGAAGCTGTCGGCGGGATGCGCCGCGACCAGAAGAATCTGTATCGGTCTGCTTGCCATGAAGGACTCCCTTGTCGTGGATGGGCCTTGCGGCTCAATTGAGCGGTGGGAAGAATGTGAGATCGGCCCCGAAGTTGGACATGGCAGCCACGGAGTCGCCGCGCAGCTGCACGCCAATCTCGCGCGTCCGGTGCTTCAATACGATTTTCGACTCCGCCAGGTTGAATTCGATCGCAACCCATCGATTCAGTTGCGGGCGGCTCAAAACAAGGTAGCCGTTGCTCCATTGGAGCCCGCTCCCGACCCCGTCTACCCTGACCGAATCGGGCGTAACCCAGGTGGGGATACGGACGTAGAGCGGGCCCGGTCGTTTGACGCGCACGCGCAGGCTCCCGTTTGTATACGGGGACTCAACCGCAACCGCGTCAGTTTCTCGATCGAAGAGCAGGTGCACGCAGTGCCCGGCATCGTCCGACACCACCGTTTGCCGCAACGCTTCGCACAGTGACGCCACTGCCCCGCCGACAATGTCCATGTTGAAGCTGATCCTCTTTGCTTCCAGCGGCTTATGGCCGTAGGGCGCGGGAAAGCCAAATGCGCCAAGATGACGCGCGGCGACATCCCTTTTGCCATCCTCGTCTTGCGGGTTGTCGGGCTCGCGAATGAAGGAGGTGTCGCGCAGCTGCGAAGGCAGCAAATGGCAGCGCAGAATTCTTTCGGCGTCCTCAAAATATGCCGGATACCCCCACTTCCCCAGAATCAGCGCCGTCTCGACGATGTCGCCCGTGTTGTTGACCTCGCCACGGTCCGGGTCGGCGCGGTCGGCGCTGCTTTCGATGACCCAGCCGATCTCGTCGCGGATCTCGTTTAGGCCGTTGTCGTAGAATGCCCTCACCCTTTCCATCAAAGGCGCGTCTCGGTTCAGATCGGCCAGCTGGGCCAGTGAGGAGAGTACGCACGTTGTCGAATGTGTATGCGTGCCGAACGACTCACGGTCGTAACCGCCGCCGGGCAGGAAGAACTCGTCGGTGGCCTTACGCGCAAGATTCAGTGCCAGGTCGAGCGCGCCCTTGCAACCCGTGTAGCGATGCAGCTTCACGAGCGGGCCGATCGCGCGGGCCAGGCCTGCAACGAAGGTCGTGGAATGGAAGGCGGTCCCGTCGCCCAGGGCGGCCCTGTCCCACCCTTGGTCCCGGTCCCACAGCCGCTGGATCGACTCGATGCTGGCTTCGGCCTTTGTCAGGGCTTGCTCGGAGCCGCGGAAGCGGGCCAGCGCGTAAAGGGCGTGAAAGCCCTCGCGTACATCGTGGGGAGAGAAGTGCCTGAGCCTGCCGCCGATGCGGTCGCGGTTGAGCGGCAGCGGATATTCGCCGGAGTAGGACAAAAAGGCGGCGCGCGCGTGCCGATCGATACAGCTCTCGTCGACATAGACGCCGGCTGCGTCTTCGGCGCTCAGGAGCGCGTTCAGATGACGGCCCGGAACATGGGACTCGTTATGCGTCGAGCTGAAACTCAGCCTCGCTTCCGGCCATACCTGTGAGCTGAAAAAGGGAACGTCATCGTCATCGGCGTTGAAGACGGAACACATCGTCCGGCAGCCTAGCCGGATCGCTCCTTCGATGTCCGTCGAGTTGACGTAAGCCAGCATCGTGACCTGCCTTTCCTTGGTCTGACTCAGGACCGTGCCTGAAACCGGAAGCCGTATAGAGTGGACTCGAGCAACGAGAATTGGACCCGCACGGGCCTGTTCCACAGTTGACGCAAATCAGGCCCGCCTTCCCAGGCCGCGGTATGCCAGATCTGCGAAGACGGCGCGTGCAGCGGGACCGATTGTTCCAGGCTGAAGCCGGGATATGGATTAAGTTCGGAATCGAGCAGCGCGACGCGCATCGTACCGTAGGCGCAGTCGGCGTTGACCCGCAGCACGTCGCCTTCGAATACAAACTGCTTCGTAACGACCTGACCCAACTCATACTTGGGACGAAGCGCGGCCCAGCCGTCCTCGCGCAGCACGAGGCCTCCGATGCCGCGTTGCGCAGACGCCTCCCGCTGCACCTTGTCCATCATCGGACTGCCCATTCCGTGGCTGCTCAGCTCGTCGATGTGATCGCGGGAAGCCCGGGATGACGCCGCGGGCGCATGGTTGGAGACGCCGGCGGGCCTCGTGTCGCGCTGCTTGTGCGGAAAGGCGGAGTAGGCGATCACCATCCTGCCGTCATGCAGCAGGTAGTCGGATACGGTGTGGGCCAGGTAGCCGTAGTCCTGGCTGCCGGGCGGCCCGTTGTCCGCCCAGGGTTGGTAGCCGTCGGCGCGAAAGAACCGATGGCCGTCGCGGCTGGCGTAGAGCGCGGCCTTGACATGGAACTGATCGCGCTGGTTGCTGCCGTCGCGGTTGACAAGCCACTGGTGTTCGCCG
>DAOUHX010000494.1:0-1910 GCA_034428395.1 Caldilineaceae bacterium | reverse complement strand
TCTCGCCGTACGACACGCTGCAGGATGTGCGCTCGGAGATGACGCGCAAGATGATCGATGCCGGCATCGACATCGAGGTGCATCACCACGAGGTCGGCACCGCGGGCCAGGCCGAGATCGACATGAAGTACAAGCCGCTGGTGCAGATGGCCGACCAGGTCCAGCTCTACAAGTACATCATCAAGAACGTGGCCAAGGCGAACGACAAGACGGTCACCTTCATGCCCAAGCCGCTCTACGAGGACAACGGCTCCGGTATGCACACGCACCTGAGCTTCTGGAGGGACGGTGATCCGCTCTTTGCAGGCGACCAGTACGCCGGCCTGAGCGAGATGGCGCTGCACTTCACCGGCGGCCTGCTCAAGCACATCAATGCGCTGCTGGCCTTCTGTGCGCCGCTGACCAACAGCTACCGCCGCCTGGTGCCCGGTTACGAGGCCCCGGTGGTTGTCGCCTATTCGGCCCGCAACCGCTCGGCCGCCTGCCGCATCCCGATGTATAGCCATTCGCCCAAGGCCAAGCGAATCGAGTTCCGCTGCCCCGACCCGGGCGCGAACCCGTACCTGGCCTTTGCCGCCATGATCATGGCCGGCATGGACGGCATCAATAACAAGATCGACCCCGGCGACCCGGCTGAGATCGACCTGTACGAAGAGGAAGTCCTGCAGGAGGTGGAGATGGTCAAGGGCAGCCTGGGCGAGGTGCTGGACGCGCTTGAAGAGGACAGCGCTTTCCTCCTCGAAGGCGGCGTCTTCACGCCCGACCTGCTCGAGGCTTACATCGAGTACAAGCGGCTGGAAGAGGTGGACGCCGTGCGCCTGCGCCCGCACCCGCAGGAATTCGTGATGTACTACGGCATTTAGGAGTTTTCAGTTTTGCGTTTCTGGTTTTTAGTGTCCGCTCAACCCATGGCTAAGAACAAGAAACCGACTGTTTACAAGTTCTGACAGCAAAGGGGGCGGCGCGCGGCACTGTGCCTGCCCCCTTTTACTTCCATACCGACGGCTGCAAAGTTTTCAGATCTTAGTCTCTCGTCTTCAGTGACCGACTGCTACCAACTGAAAACTGGAAACTGAAAACTGAAAACTATCTGAAAGGGGAACGCAAGCATGCTATTGGACGCATTCACCGATGAAAGGCTGATGGAGGCGCTTGAGGGGATCGACGATACGATCAAACGCCATAATGTGCGTTTTGTGCGCCTGCAGTTCAGCGATATCGTGGGCATCGTCAAACAGGTTACGATCCCGATCGAGCTGTGGGACCGCGCCGTCGAGAACGGTGTCTGGTTCGATGGCAGCTCGATCGAAGGCTTCGCCCGCATCGCCGAGAGCGATATGTACCTCGTGCCCGACCTGGACACTTTCATGCCGATCCCCTGGGAGATGGAGCTGTCCACCGCGCGCGTCGTCTGTGATGTCTTTACGCCGAGTGGTGAACCCTTCAGCGGCGACCCGCGTTTCATCCTGCGCCGCCAGCTCAACCGCGCCAAGGAGTTGGGTTTCGACTTTCTGGTCGGGCCGGAGCTGGAGTTCTTCCTCTTCCGCCGCCACCCGGACAACAGCCTCTATCCCCTGACGCCGCACGACGAGGCCGGCTACTTCGACGTCAGCTCCGATTCGGCCCACGGCGTGCGCAGGCAGATGGTCGACGCGCTCAATGCTCTCGGCATCAAGGTCGAGGCTTCGCACCACGAGGTCGCCAGCGGCCAGAACGAGATCGACTTCCAGTACGGCCCCGCGCTCGCCGCGGCCGACAATACGATCACCCTGCGCACGACTCTGAAGGCGATCGCGCAGAAGAACGGGCTGCACTGCACCTTCATGCCCAAGCCGATCACCGGCGTAAACGGCAGCGGTATGCACGTTCACCAGAGCCTCTGGAAGCATGGCGAGGACGCGACCTGCATG
>DAOUHX010000493.1:0-20950 GCA_034428395.1 Caldilineaceae bacterium | reverse complement strand
CTGCCCCTGCCGTTCGGACTGATTGGAGGCGTGACAAAGCTTCTGCAGAAGTTGGGCAGGGGGCGCTTCATGCCGCCCGGGTTCGCCGGCTCGATGGGCACAGAAGACCCGCGGCGGCCGCGCCTGGATATGGGGCTGGGCGTGTGGACGGACAACATCAGCCGCTACTACCCGCTCGACCTTCTCAAAGCGAACGGCGGTCTATTGATCGACCGTTTCGCCGGCAGCACGATGCTGGTCTATCTCGACCCCGTTTCCGGCACGCCGGTGCCGGTCTTCGTCGACGTACAACGGGCCGAGTGGGACGGCGACGAACTGCGGCTGGGCGGCGGCGGGTCGATTCGCAACGGCAGGCTCTACGACGCTTACGGAGCCGAGCTGCCGCTCGCGCAGCCGTTGCATCTGTTCGCCCGCTGGTACGGGTTCTCGCTCACCTTTCCAGGCTGCGAAATCTATGAAGGCGTAAACGGAGAGACCGGCTGAGGACAACTGCCGCGCAGGCCGCTGAGGCAGCCACAACGGTGAAATCAGGCTGGGCAGGACGGCAACCCGCGAAGGAGCTGAAAGACGTGCAACTCAACATTTCCGGCAAGACGGCTATCATCACCGGAGGCAGCGCCGGCATCGGCTTGGCCTGCGCGCAGGCGCTCTACGCAGAAGGGGTCAGCGTGCTGATCGCGGCGCGTGACCGGGAGCGGCTGGCGCAGGCATTGACCGCGATCAGTGATCACGCGCCCGAGAGCAAGGCCGAATCGCTGGCCGAAAGCGCCGACGTGAGCACCGCGGACGGCGTTGAACGGGTCGTTGCGCGCGCGCTGGACGCCTGGGGGCGGGTGGACATTCTGATAAACAACGCCGGCTCGGCGCCGAGCGGCGACTTCTACAGCCTCAGCGACGACGCCTACCACGGCGCCTGGGACCTGAAGCTGCTCGGCTATATGCGCATGGTGCGGGCGGTCGCACCGCAGATGAAGGCCCGGCGCGACGGGCGCATCGTCAACATTGTCGGCGCGGCGGCCCACAATCCGACGCCGACATTCCTGGCGGGCGGCACGGCCAACGCCGCCATCATCAACTTCACCAAGGGAATCTCCCAGGACCTGGCGCCCTATCGCGTCCGCATCAACGCCATCTCGCCCGGACCGGTGAATACCGAGCGCGCCCGCCAGCTCGCGCGCCAGGAGGCCGACGCGCACGGCGTCTCCGTGGAGGAGGCGACCGCGCGCCGCATCGCCTCGATCCCGCTGGGGCGCATGGCTGAAGCCGACGAGATCGCCGACATGGCGCTCTTTCTCGTTTCGGACCGGGCGGCCAGCGTCACCGGCGCCGAGCTTCTTATGGACGGCGGAGCGACGGCCAGTGTCTGAGCCGCTCCGTTCCCCGGACCCATCGTCAGTTGCCCTGAGCCCCGCCCACGGCGCCTACCGCTGGTACGTCCTCATCCTGGCCGCGCTGACTCACACACTGGTCGTGGGTATGCCGATGATGGCGCTACCCGTGCTGTTCGAAGAGATCGGCCGCGACCTCTCTCTCGACCTGGTCCAGATCGGCTATGTTTGGGGCGCGTCCTCGCTCCTGGGCGTTGCCATGAGCCTGACCGGGGGCATAGTCGGCGACCGTATCGGCGCGCGGCGCATGCTCGTCATCGCCTGTCTGCTGACGGGCGTGACCGGCGCAATGCGGGCCTTCGCCGGCGATTTCGGCAGCCTGACAACGACGGTATTGATCGCCGGCCTCTTCCCGATGGCGGCGCCGATGAACGTTCACAAGACCTGCGGCATCTGGTTTGCAGGTCCCCGCCTGGGCATGGCAAACGGCGTGGTCTCCGCCGGCATGGCGCTCGGCTTCCTGCTCGGCTCCTGGGTCAGCGCAACCTACCTGTCGCCGCTGCTGGGGGGCTGGCGCAATGTTCTGCTCTTCTACGGGGTGCTGGCCGTAATCGTTGGCGTTCTTTGGGCGCTCTCCAGACCTGAAGCGGCCGCGAGCCCAACTGCAGAGCCGCCAGACCGACCTTCGCTGCGCGATTCTTTGGTACGTGTCGCCCGCCTTCGCAACGTATGGCTGCTGGCGCTGGCGATGTTTGGCATCGGCGGCGCGATTCAGGGATCGCTCGGCTATCTGCCCCTTTATCTGCGCGATCAGGCCTGGGACCCGGACGCGGCCGACCTTGCGCTGGCCAGCTTCCACCTGGCAAGCTTGCTTTTCACGCTGCCGCTGTCGCTGCTATCCGACCGCCTGGGCATGCGCCGTCCGCTGCTGCTGGTGGCTGCGCTGATGTTCACGGTCGGATTCGGTGTCCTGTCGATCGCGCAGGGGATCGCGGTCTGGCTGGCCGTCATTTTCGCCGGCGTCATGCGCGACGGCTACATGGCGACACTGATGACGCTGATCATCGAGCTGCGCGGTGTCGGTCCGGCGCTTGCCGGCACGGCCACAGGTATGATCATGGCAATCTCGCGCATCGGCTCCGTCGTCGCGCCGCCGATCGGAAACAGCATGGAGTCCTTAGGGCCAGGCGTGCCCTTTCTCTTCTGGTCGGCGCTGGCGCTGGTCGGCTGGATCGCGCTCACGGCCGTGCGCGAGTCGCGTGAATTGCAACCGTAGCGCCCTATACACGGCCGTCTGAACTGTGCCGGACCGGTCGCAAGGGACACGCAATGCACAGTACGACCCATGGAAGGCAGAACTGAAAGCAGGAGGCCCAAAATGACCGCATCAACCGCCGCTGACAACTATCAACGCATCGCATCTGTCGCGCAGGTTACCCAGGACGGTCTGCATACCGTGCGCGTGAACGGCCACGTCGTTGTCCTCGTCCATCACGAGGGCGAGATCTATGCGCTGGACAATCGCTGCCCCCACATGGGCTTTCCGCTCGATCGCGGCAGCGTCCAGGATGGCATCCTCACCTGCCACTGGCACCACGCCCGCTTCGATCTATGCACGGGCGGCGCCTTCGATCTGTGGGCGGACGACACGCCCAGCTTCCCGGTGGAGGTGCGCAACGGCGACGTATTTGTGGATGTCACGCCCCGCCGCGATCCGGTGGAACACCAACGCCAGCGGCTGGACGTCGGCCTGGAGCGCAACCTTTCGCTGGTTGTGGCCAAGGCCGCCATCACCCTGGTCGACGAAGCCGGCGACACCCTGTCGCCCTTTGCCGCGGGTCTCGAGTTTGGGACGCGCTACCGCATGGAGGGCTGGGGGCAGGGCTTGACCATGCTCACCTGCTTCCAGAATCTTCTGCCCAGCCTCGGGCGCGAGGACCGGGCAAGAGCGCTGGCCCACGGCCTCGCAGCAGTCGCGGCCGATTCGGCCGGCAGCTCGCCCCGCTTCCCTGTAACGCCGCTACCCGACGGCAGTCCGGACCTGGTAACCCTCAAGCAGTGGTTCCGCCGCTTCATTCTGGTGCGCGACGCGCAGGGCGCGGAACGCTGCATCATCACGGCGCTGCGCGCCGGCGCCGGTCCGCAGCAGATGGCCGATATCCTCTTCAGCGCGGCCACGGATTTCCGCTACATCGACGTCGGCCATCCGCTCGACTTTACCAACAAGGCCTTCGAAGCGCTTGATATCGTCGGCTGGGAACAGGCCGAACCGGTACTAGCGAGTCTTGTGCCTAGCTACGCCTCGGCCCGGCGCATGGAAGAGTCCAACGCGTGGCGGAATCCCATCGACCTGATCGATCTGCTGGGCGACGCGCGCGCCCAGATTCCATCGGCCCTCGCCGCCGGTGAGACGCTACGCGGCCGCTGGGCCGGCCGCGGCGACCTCGTTCCGGTCCTGCTGGACGATGATCCGCACGCGGTCGCGGCCGCGCTGCTCGATGCTCTGCGGGCCGGCGCCGGCGAAGTCGAGCTGGCCGCCGTGGTCGCCTACGCCGCGGCCTTACGCATCGCCAGGTTTCACACCAGCAACGAGTTCGGCGACTGGGACACGGCGCTGCACACCTTCACCTTCGCCAGCGCCGTCCATCAGGGTCTGCGCCGCCTGGAAGGGTACGCGCCGCCGGACGACTATCTGCTCCTGCTGCGGGGGGTCTTTGACGCGGCGATGAGCATCTATCTCGACCGCTTCCTCAACATTCCCGCGGCCCGGCTCCCCGCTCCTGCCAACGGCAACGGCACATCGCCACCGCTCCCGCCGCTTACGGAGATGCTGGACCAGCAGCAGCAGGTGAACGAAGCCGGCGGCGCGGTCGGTGAATTCCTCTTCCAGGGCGGCGCGGCGAGGAAGCTGCGTGCCGAACTGGGCGCGCTGCTCCTGCGGGAGGACCGCAATTTCCACACGATTCAGTGTATCGAAGCTGCCTTCCGTCAGCATGACCTGCTCGCTGCCGAGCCGAATTCCCAGGACCAGGCCGTGCATGTGCTGGTCGCCGCGTCCCGCTATCTTGCCGCCCACGCACCGACGATGCGCGCCCAGGGCCAGACCTTCGGCATCGCCCGCCGCCTCCACCGCAACGAAAAACTGTTCGAAGGCGAGTGAGGCTGGGAGCAAGGAGAGATGCGTGAGCCAGAAGATCATGACCCTGCATCCGCAGGGAAAGCAGGGCGTCAATATCGACAGAAGCAAGTATGACACCGTGCGGGCGGCGATCGAGCAGGTCCTGCGGGAACAGCCGGGGACTACCTTCAGCCAGCTGACAGAGCTGGTTGCCGAACGGATCGGCGGCACATTTGATGGGTCCGTCTCCTGGTACGTGGTATCGGTCAAACTCGACCTGGAGGCGCGCGGCGTCGTGCAGCGCGTAGATGCCCGCAGTCCGCAGCGACTGCGCCTGGTGGACGTGGATGCCGAATTATGACGCCGTCGTCGTCGGCTCCGGTCCCAACGGGCTCGCCGCCGCCATAACTTTCGCCCGCGCCGGCCGCTCCGTGCTCCTGATCGAAGCCAGGGCCACGCTCGGAGGCGGGACGCGCACAGCCGAACTGACGCTGCCCGGCTTCCGCCACGACGTCTGCGCCGCGATCCACCCCCTGGCGCCCGGCTCCCCCTTTCTGAGCACACTGCCTCTTGAGCGTTTCGGCGTCGAGTGGGTGCAGCCGGACATCCCGGTCGCGCACCCGCTCGACGACGGGTCCGCGGTCGGTCTCTACCGTTCGCTGGAGCAAACAGCCTCATCCATCGGCCTGGACGGCCAGAACTGGGTCCGGCTCTTCGGCCCGCTGGCGGCGGACTGGCCAAAATTGGCGCCAGCCCTGCTGGGGCCGCATCCTCTGACCGTCCATCTCGGTGCGCTGGTCCGATTCGGCCTGGCCGGCGTCTGGCCGGCGCAACTGCTCTCCCCTCTCCTGTTCGGCGAAGAACGGGCACAGGCGCTTTTTGCAGGCCTTGTTGCCCACTCGCTGCTGGATTTTCGCCGGCCCTTTTCCTCATCCTTCGGGCTGGTGCTGGGGATGCTGGGACACGCGGTCGGCTGGCCCTTTCCGCGCGGCGGCTCTCAAGCGATTGCCGACGCGATGGGCGCCTATCTGCGGGCATTGGGCGGGGATATTGTGGCCGGATGGCCGGTGCGGTCGCTGGACGAACTGCCGCCCAGCCGGGCGGTCCTGCTGGACGTGACGCCAAGGCAGGTCCTGCGGCTGGCCGGGACGCGGCTGCCCCCGGCCTACCGGCGCAGGCTGGAGAGGTTTCGGTACGGCCCGGGTGTATTCAAAGTGGACTATGCCCTCAGTGAGCCGGTACCTTGGCGCGCCGAGATCTGTCGCGATGCCGGCACAGTTCATCTGGGCGGAACGCTGCCGGAGATTGCCGCATCCGAAGAGGCGGCCAGCAGCGGTCGCATACCTGAGCGCCCCTATGTGCTGGTGGCGCAGCACAGCCGGTTTGACACCACGCGCGCGCCTGCGGGCAAGCACACACTCTGGGCCTACTGCCACACGCCGCACGGTTCGACGGTCGATATGACGCCTGCGATCGAAGCGCAGATCGAACGCTTCGCGCCCGGCTTTCAGGAAACGGTTATGGCGCGCGCCGCTCTCAACAGCGCCGAACTTGAGCGTTACAACCCCAACTACGTCGGCGGAGACATCAGCAGCGGCGCAAACGATCTGCGCCAACTCTGGACCCGACCGATGCTGCGCTTTCCACCCTACAGCACGCCTGTACGCGGCCTCTATCTCTGCTCATCCTCCACGCCGCCCGGCGCAGGCGTCCACGGCATGTGCGGGTACAACGCGGCCCGCGCCGCGCTGACACAGTTGCAGGAGTAGCAGACATTCGACGACCCGCAACCGGCCTAAACGATTTCGCCCTGCAGACGTGACTTCAGTTGCGCCCAGGGGCCGCGCTGAAACGAGTCGACCGCATCGCCCGGGTCGCCCTCCTCCTTGCGGAACAGGATATTCAGCCGGTCGCCTTCGTACTTGGCGCTATCGATCTTAAGTCGGGCCAGCCCGGTCGGCAGGGCAATGTTGCGCTTCCAGTTGCCGATGCGTACGATCAGCTCGTCGGCGACGCTGCGGTGCAGGTTTACCTCCTCCTTTTCCACCAGCGGCAGCGCGATGCTGAGCACGTAGTGGCCGTCGCGAACGAAGACCCTCTGCGGTTCACCTTGATAATAGAGTTGCGTCGGGTCGCCCTGACCGCTGCGCGCATACTCCTCCCCGAAGATTGCCGCCGCCATCTGTCGGAGCACATCCTGGCCCAACACCTCCTCGGCAAAGAACGGGACCTGGAGAATCGGCAAGGGGTGGAACGCCTCTTCAACGAAGACGAGATTCCGCTGTTGCGCCTCGACCCAGCCGCTGAAGTAGGCCTCCTGCAACTCCCGTGGAAAGACCCGGTTGCAGACAACCGAGTCGACCGCATAGCCATAGAGGTTCAGATAGGCGTAGGCGCGCTGCGCCTCCTTGATGACCATCTTCTCCGGGTTGATCACCAGCCGCATGCTGCTGATGCTGCTGTCGCTCAGAAGAAGGCTGGTACGTTCGAGCACATCCACCAGCTCCTCCACGCTCTCGAACATGCTGTCGTCCGGCAGCGGAATATCGCTCATGCGGGCAACAATTGGCCGCGCGATCTGCAATGTGCGGCGCTCGAAGGGCATTATCTTCTCGATAAACCAGCGGGCGATCTCGGGAAAACTGAGGAGCTGCAGCGTGGAGCCTGTCGGCGCAGCGTCAATGATGATGACGTCGAACGCGCCGCTGTCGGCCAGATGGGTAATGTGCATCAGGCTGGCGAGCTCTTCCATCCCCGGCAGCACCGACGTCTCTTCGGCCACAAGGGAGTCCATCCCCCTCCAGGAGAACAGCACGTTCAGATACTCCTGCACGCGCCCCCAGTATTTGTCCATCTGATGCAGCAGGTCGATCTCCTGGCCCCACAGATTGGGTGTCAGCTCGACAAGCTCGCTGCCTATGCGCGTGTTGAAGCTGTCTCCGAGACTATGCGCAGAGTCTGTGCTGAGTACGACCGTCCGGTAGCCCAGCTCGGCGCAGCGCAGCGCGCAAGCCGCGCTGACGCTCGTCTTGCCGACGCCGCCCTTTCCAGTGTAAAGCAGTATACGCATCCGCTCCTCTCCATGCTTGCGGGAACCGGCGCAAGAATTCGAGATGATCTCCCGATTTGAGCCGGCTGCAAATAAATACGCCGCACGGCCAGCTTGGTTTCCGCCCAGCTTTCGAACTGCTGGATTCACCCACAGACTCGTCAATCTTAAACTTGAGTGCGGCGGGCAAAGTGGCGGCAACCGCAATACCGATACGGCGCTGTGTTGTCGCGATTCAGGATTTCGTTTTTCAGCCTGCGGCGCGCGCTGCTGAAGAGAAGTTGGAAGCGATGAAGAAGCCGGCCGATGGGCTAGCCCTGCGCGGCGCTATTGTCCTCCTCTTCATCCTCATCGGCGGTCTCTTCAGTACCGCTTCCATCTTCCGACGCGTTGCCGTCTCCGGCCCCTCCTTCTTCCTCTGTCTCGACGAAATCCACGAGCGCAGCGAATATCCAGAGGCCATCGCCCAGTTCGAGCCACTGCCCGTCCTCAGTGCGTCCAACGACGGTTACCTCGGTACCTGCCAGGACGGAGGCGACGATCGTTGCCTCAAGACCCGGCCCGTTACGCAGATTGGCATCTGTGTTGACCGTTGCCAGTTCCGCCTGATCCTCTTCTTCCGTCTGTTCTTCCTGCTCGTCCTGCTCATCTTCGGACTCATCCGGCGCCTGGGTACCGTCCGTTTCCCCATTTTCTGCCTCGCCTTCTTCGTCCAAGGCAGGCTCCTCGTCAGGGGCTTCGTCACCCTCGCCCGCGTCATCCGCTGCGGTGCTGGCCTCTTCCCCCGAATCTACCGGTAGGCCCTCGGGCACATTGTCCACAAGCGCGGCGAAAACCCAGAGACCATTGTCCAGTTTCAGCCAGTCGCCGCTGGCATCCTGCGCCACAGCGGTCAAGTCCGTACCCTGTTCGACACCCTCTATACGTTCGAATTGGACGCCCGGCCCCGAGCGCAAATTGGCGCCGAGCCGTGCATTGACAATTGATGTCGGCTTTTCTTCGTCGCCCTCCGGCTGTTCTTCAGTACCCTCCGGCTGTTCTTCAGTACCCTCCGGCTGCTCTTCAGTACCCTCCGGCTGTTCTTCAGTACCCTCCGGCTGCTCTTCATCGCCCTCCGGCTGCTCTTCGTCACCCTCCGGCTGCTCTTCGCCGCCTTCCGGCTGCTGAACTGCGACCCCGTCTTCAGAGACAACCGGTACGTCAACCGCTTCAACCACGAGGGCGGCGAACAACCAGGAGCCGCTGTCAAGCAGATACCATTCTCCATCGGCGGACTGGCCGACCACCGACACCTCGTCGCCGGCAAATACGCCGTCAACCCGTTCGAAATCTGTCCCCGGGCCGGAACGCAGATTCGCGTCGAGTCTGACAAAAGCCTGCACGGCCTCGAGTTGAACGGCCGGAGCCGCCGTGGGTGTTTCAGTCAGGGTCGGTTGCACTTCAACTTCTGTGCCGGCCTGTTGCGTCTCGGCCGTCACAGCCGGGACCTGTTCCTCCGGGGCTTGGACCAGGGCATCAGCGCTAATCCAGGTTCCGTCTTCCAGCCGGTACCAGTTGCCAGTGGCGTCTCTTCCGTCGACGAAGACCGTGCCCCCGATGGCGACCAGCCCAATGACGTCCGCTTCTTCGCTGGGGACGGTGCGCAGCTCTGCTTGCACGGACACCGTCACCGCGACCGGAACAACCTCCACGTCTACCGGCTGTTCGTCCTCCTCTGCGTCCAATGTTGGTGTGGGTGACGGTGTTGCGGGCGCGGCGGTAGGAGGAGCGGTGGTAGGGGGCGCGGCAGTCGGCGTTGCGGAGACGCGTGTGGCTGTCGGCGGCGCGGTCACGGCCGCAGCCGGCGTGGGCGTTGCCGTGGCCTCGGGGACTGTTGGAATCAGCGCGCCCAAATCCCCTGGCAAGAAGTCGGCAAAGTCTTGCAGCAGTCCGCGCAGTTCATCGGGGTCGGTAAATTCTCTCACTTGTGGGGGCAAGGCCTCTCGAATTCCGGGCACGAACGTTCCCGCCAGGAGAACAACGATCAGGCAGAGCCACAAAATGCTTACGAGAACTGCAACAATTCTCTTCAAAATCGCTGCCATTGGCTTCTCTCGTCAAATAACTGGCGAAGAACGGATATGGCGTACCGCGCTTCGCCCCGTCCGATGCAAGTGCGCTTCGGCCTGGGTCAGGTCACGTGCAACTTAAGGACTGTCAGGTGTCAGCACCGGGCTATCGTAAAGGAGTAAAGAGAAAGAGAGTTCGAACGGCCACTCTCTGTAGCTTTTTTAGTGGTAGTTTTCAGAAATTGAAGTGTAGCACAACACGAAACAGTCCACAATTGCGATTTCTACAGGGCGAATTCCCAGGCATTACGCGTATGTCTGACGATCTTCGAGAGGATGCCGAATCCTGGTCGCGGCGCCGCGCATTCTCCCGCCGCGTCGTGCCAGTCGCCGCCGGTTTCCGCAAGCGAAGGCGGACCTGACGGCAACGCCTCCGCTGCCAAATCATATGAAACTCTAACCATATCGTAACAGTATTGTAACTATGTAAGGTTATGCTAGGTTCAGGCCCCCCTGCTGCACTGGTCTGAAGCGAGTTGGAGAACCTCACGACGGGACATTATACTTAGACAATGTACAGATTTAAGGTCCTGAGTCAGGCCATACCGGCGGCATTGCCGGGATTCTTGTCCGTATTATATAGAATTTGTACAAATTCAACTTGATCCAGCCTCCAGCGGAGCGGAGGCACTTGTTCCCTCTCCCTGACCGGCGCCACACTCGAGGCAGGTCCGGGGGCTATTGACAAGGATGTGCCCTATGTTCGAAGAAACTCATCATTACCCCATTGGCGACGGTGTTCTGGGCAGGAAACCTGAACTGTTGCAGACGTTGATGGATCTCCGCAAGGACGACCCCTCATTTGGAAAGCGCGTCCGCATGCGGTCCTATCGCCCGAACGACGTTGTCGCGGATGCGGCTGCGTTGAAGCGGGAGATGTTCGTACTCATGCAGGGGAGAATCCACCTTGTCTGCACCAACCACGAAGGCCGTCGCCTGGTCATCGGATCGCTGGAGCCGGCGGCCATTTTTGGCGAGGGCGCCCTGAACAGGCCGCATGAGGCAAATGTTTTTGCAGAAGCCGACACGGATGTTGTCGTCTGGTCGATTCCGGCTGCGGAAGCGCGCAACATGACACTGCAGTTCCCGATTTTGGGATGGGGAATGCTACAGACGTACGGCAGGCGCCTTTTGCAGGTGGAGGACAGGTTGGAAGATGTGGCCTACAAGAAGCTGCCTGAACGACTGGCTGCTCTCCTCGTCGAGTTGAGCAACCGCCAAGACGGTGTCATCCGGGGCGTCAGTCACCAGGTCCTGGCGGACCGGCTCGGGACATACCGGGAGACGGTCAGCGCCATCCTGCGCGATTTCAAGCGTCAGGCCCTGGTGGGACTGGGCTACCGCCGCATCGAAGTCCTGGATATCGAAGAGCTGAAAGAGATCGCCGGTATCTGGGATTGGTAATGAAGAGGCAGGGTGAGGGGAGAGTCCGATTGCCGCGAACTGCGAGGAGCAAGACAGTTCGCGGCAATCGGCGATTCTCAAGCAAAGCTGTCGAATGCACGAATCCACAATAGGGCATCTGCCGAAAACTGTTCTTGCATTCCCTCACTGTCACTCGTAAGACGCTCGTACGAGCTCGCTACGGGCGCCTGACAGATGATTCCTTGTCTTCGTTAGCGTGTTCGGTCCCAACAACCTGACAAGGTCTCTCCTGATTGCTGGCCGGCAGCGCCGGACCGCCTGTCATACGCGCGCTGCAAAATCGAGGTTGACGCCATTGCGAAAGACTGCTATACTGGTGTGAAATGCTGCCCGTTTGCCTCCGCATCAACGCGTCCGCTGCCTTTATCCAAATAGAATTCAGCTTCGCAACCGGCTCGCTGGACAGGCCATTGGCGATAATCGAATCAGAATGACCCAATGCAGCGGACGACGGTCGCTGGTGGGGGGGTAGAAGCGAGTCGTCGTCGTCGAAATCACCTCTTTGGCATTTACCCAAACCCTGGCGCAACACGAATCATTGCAAATCACTGCCCGACTTCGGGCGATCCCCAAAGATATTGCTGTGTAGGCGGTTCGTCTTCACAACTTATCAGCAACCCACGCAGTGGCCGGCGCTGACCCTGGCGGTCCTCGGACAGCTTGCGACGGCCTGACAACGCATTCTCACCCGCATGTACGCCAGATAGTCCAGTTGCGCAAGCAATGAGTGACGGATTGCCGAGCCTGACAAGGAACAGATCATGGAAACGCTCAGTATGAACATGGCCCAGCTGGAGGATTGCACTCTGGATGAGCTCAGAGAAATGGCCCGTGCCATGGCGATCAGCGGCTACACCCGCCTCAAAAAGTTTGATTTGATACTTGTGTTGCTGCGGGAAAACGCCGAAAAGCAGGGCTATATCTTTGGGGGCGGAACGCTGGAAATCGTGCAGGATGGCATCGGCTTCCTGCGCAGCGACCACCTGCTGCCGGGGCCGGAAGACGTTTACGTCAGCCAGAGCCAGATCCGCCGCTTTGGTTTGCGCACGGGCGACCTTGTCGTCGGCCAGGTTCGTCCGCCAAAGGACACTGAGAAATACTTCGGGCTTCTCAAGGTGGAAGCCGTTAACGGTCTGGACCCGGAGGAGGCAAAGCGCCGGCCGGTCTTCGAGAAGCTCACGCCGATCTTCCCCGACGAACAGATCCACCTCGAGACCAAACCCAACCATCTCGCGACCCGTATGATCGACCTGCTGGCGCCGATAGGCCGCGGCCAGCGCGGCATGATCGTCAGCCCGCCAAAGGCAGGCAAAACAACAATACTGAAGCGGATCGCCAATGGAATGTCGGACAATTACGAGGACCTGCACCTGATGGTCGTCCTGATTGGCGAGCGCCCCGAGGAAGTTACCGACATGGACCGCTCCGTCGAAGCAGAGGTTATCAGCAGCACCTTCGACGAACCGGTGCAAAACCATGTGCGTGTCGCGGAGATGGCCCTGGAGCGTGCCAAGCGATTGACCGAAAGCAGCCGTGATGTCGTGATCCTGCTCGACAGCATCACACGCCTGACCCGCGCCTATAACCTGACAGTGCCCCCTTCGGGCCGCACGCTCTCCGGCGGCATCGACCCGGCTGCCCTTTACCCTCCCAAGCGCTTCTTCGGCGCTGCCCGCAATCTGGAGGAGGGCGGCAGCCTGACAATTGTCGCAACCTGCCTCGTCGATACGGGAAGCCGCATGGATGACGTCATCTATGAAGAGTTCAAAGGAACGGGCAACATGGAGTTGCACCTGAACCGGCGCACATCGGAACGCCGCATCTTCCCGGCCATCGATATCGAGCGCAGCAGCACGCGCGCCGAAGAGAAGATGCTGGAACCGGAGGTGCTGGCAAAGGTCTATACCCTGCGGCGGATGAGCGACGCCATGGGCGGTGGAAACGAAGCGATTCTTCCCATCCTGGAACGTCTCAGCCGCACGCGCGACAACCAGGAGTTCCTCGATACACTGATCAAGTAGGCGGCTCGATATCCAATGCCTGCCTCTTTCAGGGCAGATGTCGTTACCCGCAAACTCTACGTGCTGCCGGTTCTAGCGCCATGATTCAAACTGGTCACAGACAGTTCCAGATCGCATCAATTGCATGTTCAAATGGCCAAACTTACGCAAAGCCTACGTTTTCCCTACGCTTTCTGCTCAAATCGTAACGAAGGGGTCAAAATAGCACCCGAACCTAAAAACCGATTTGTAAGGCACCATTTTTGGCCCTATAATTCCATTCTCGGGACCAATATAGCGTCTAACCATTCTGTATGTGAAGACGTTCTTGGCGTCGCCGCAGGCGCAGTCACTCCCCTTCTACTGTTCATTCGGACCTGGAGAATATCGAGCGAATTCGTGCAGTCCTGATACTGTACTGTTTCCTGGGCAAACTGTATGCTGAAAAGCAAAGAACACGTAGAGCAGCGCCGGTTCAGCTATCACTCCTCAAACCGATCAGACACAGAACCAACGGCGATTCGGGAACCCCTTCTCCCCTCCAGTCCCTCCGGCCTCTCGGGACATCTTCAAAGGCCAACCCCAAATCAAGTCAATTCGGCCACCGACAATTTGGGCGAGGTTGTTCTGGAAAAAAGGACGACCGGCTTTATTGACGCGGCCGGTGCGGCAATCGGGCAGTTGTTTGCAGCTGTTCAAAGCTTCCTGCGCGAGCAGGTCGCGCCCATCCGACTTGCCAGCCATCTGGCCGTTCTGATCGTGGGGACGATGGTCGTCGTGGTAAGCAGGATGGACCTTCCCGCCGTGGACTTTCCGTTGCACACGCTGCCGGCCGATGGCCTGCTGGCCGAAAATGCCGCGGCTGAAGCAGACCTAATCAGCGGCAATCCGATCGCGAGAGTTGGGGAAGCGTTGCAGGTTGCGATCCGTCCGTTCACTGCGCAAAGGATCGACGAGCCTGCCATCGCTTCATCGGATATTCAGGGCGCCAACGCGGAGCCGGTGGCCCCGGCTGCACCGGCAAAGGTCGACATTATCCGGATCTACGAAGTGCGCTCCGGAGACAATTTGCAGAAGATCGCCGCCCAATACGGTCTCAGACCGGAGACGATTCAATGGGCCAATGAGGAACTGGAGTCGAATCCAGACCTTTTGCGGGTTGGCCAGCGCCTTATCATCCCGCCGGTAGATGGCGTTCTGCATGCAGTTAGGCCTGGCGATACGCTCTTATCCATTGCGACGAAATACAAAGCAGAAGTCAGTGATATCGTCGCCTTCCCATTGAACAAGCTGAAGTCAGTGGAGACCCCGATCACAAGGGGCCAAGAATTGATCATTCCTCATGGCACAAAGCCATATGTTCCCCGGCAGGTGGCAATCTATGGGGGCCCGATTCCAGCCTCAGCCTCCAGAGGAACAGGCATTTGGGGTTGGCCTGTGGCCGGCCGCATTACACAACGGTTCTGGCACGGCCATAGAGCCATTGACGTCGGTGCCCGCACTGGCGCTCCCATCGTTGCCGCCGACAGCGGTTATGTAGTCAAGGCCTCCCACGGTTGGAACGGCGGCTATGGCAGGATGGTCATGATCGATCATGGCAACGGCACTGTCACCCGTTACGCACACATGAATACGATCTACGTGCGGCAGGGTGAAAACGTAGCAAGGGGTCAACAGTTGGGTACCGTTGGTAACACCGGGCGCTCCACAGGACCGCACTTGCACTTCGAGCTTCTTGTCAACGGTGTCGCGCGCAATCCACTCTATTACCTCCCGTAATTGATTTCAGTCTCAGAAAATCTAAAGAGGCCCTACATAGTATGTAGGGCCTCTTTTTTGTCCAAGAACGATACATTCCATTGGACGGGAAACGCTGGCCGCCGGTTCTCAGCGTTGCTGAATCCCCCCCTCGGTCAGCTGGCGGGGATCGAGCAGCTCATCCAGCTCTGCCGCGCTGAGGTCAGTCATCTCCAGCGCAACGTCCTTGAGCGTGCGGCCCTGGGCGTAGGCCGTCTTGGCGATCTGCGCGCCCAGTTCATACCCAATGACCGGATTCAGCGCGGTGACCAGGATGGGATTGCGATCGACCAGCACGCTGATCCGCTCCGAGTTCACGACAAAACCGGCGATTGCTCTGTCGGCAAGCAAGAGGCAGGCGCCGGTCAATAGCGAGATGCTCTCCAGCAGGTTGTAGGCTATGACCGGCAACATCACATTCAGCTGAAAGCTGCCGGACTGCCCCCCAATGGTGATGGTGGCGTCGTTGCCTGTCACCTGGGCGGCGACCATGGCCACCGCCTCCGGAATCACCGGGTTGATCTTGCCGGGCATGATGCTGCTGCCGGGTTGCAAGGCCGGCAGCTCGATTTCTCCGATGCCCGCAATCGGCCCGCTGTTCATCCACCTCAGATCGTTTGCCACTTTCATCAGCGAAGTCGCGACCGTCTTGAGCTGCCCGCTCAACTCGACCGCGGCGTCCTGGCTGCTCAGGCTCTCAAAGTAGTTCTCGCTTGTGCGGAGAGGCTGCCCTGTCATCTCAGCCAGTTTGGCTGCGATACGCTCTCCAAACTCAGGGTGGGCATTGATACCGGTACCGACCGCAGTGCCGCCCTGGGCAAGTTCTGCCAGCCGCGCAAGCCCGGCGCGCAAGCGCCGCTGCCCCTTATCGATCTGATTGCTCCAGCCGCCCAACTCCTGGCTCAGCCGGATCGGCATCGCATCCATCAGATGCGTGCGTCCCGTGGTCACGATCCCGTCCACCTGCTCGGCCTTGGTCTCCAACGCGCGTTGCAGCCGGTCCAGCGCCGGCAACAGCTCCTCGACAACAGCGAGATAGGCGCTCAGATGGATCGCGGACGGAATCACATCGTTGCTGCTCTGCCCCATGTTTACATCATCGTTCGGGTGAACGCTGCGACCGAGAATGGCGGATGCCAGCGTCGCAACTACCTCATTGGCGTTCATATTCGTGCTGGTGCCCGAACCGGTCTGGAAAATGTCGAGCGGAAAATGGGCGTCGTGCGCGCCGGCCGCAACTTCGGCGCATGCACTCTGTATCGCCGCTGCCATCTCCGCATCCATCTGCCCCAAATCCTGGTTGACCGCGGCAGCCGCCCCCTTGATCAGCCCGATAGCGCGGATAAACTGCCGCGGAAATCGCAGTGGGCTGATGGGAAAGTTTTCGACTGCCCGCTGCGTTTGGGTGCCATACAGGGCCTCTTTTGGCACCCGTACCTCGCCCAGGCTGTCATGCTCGATGCGATAATCCTGTTCAGACATTGAACTGTTCAACTCCGTTCTCTTATCTGCCGGAGGGCTAACGCTCGCCGCGCATGTATGGCAGACCGAGCGCTGCCGGCGCGCCCAGACGCCGGCTTATGTTTTCATAGACGGTGATCAGGGTCAAGACGACAACGGTCAGAAGATAGGGCATCATCGCCAGCACCGCGGCAGGGACGACACCTCCTCCAGCCGCCTGCACCCGGAACTGAATCGCATTGACACCGCCAAATATCAGCGCCCCCAGGAGCGCCCGCGCCGGGTCCCAGGTAGCAAAAATGACAAGCGCAATTGCAATCCAGCCGCGTCCTCCGGTCAGGTTTTCGGTCCAACCGGGTGTGTAGGCCAGGCTCAGGTGCGCGCCGCCCAGCCCCATCAGCATACCACCGCCGATGGTGGCCAGATAGCGGGTGCGTGTTACCGAAATCCCCATCGCATCAGCGGTGTCCGGGTCTTCGCCGACCGCACGCACGTTCAGACCGACCCGGGTGCGATAGAGCAGATACGCGGCGACCGGAACCGACAAGAACATCAGGTAGACGAGCAGGTCCTGGTTGAACAGCGCCGGGCCGAGCAGCGGAATTTGGCTGAGGCCGGCGATCTCGATCTTTGTAAACTTTGGGCCGACCAGCCCCACCAGCGGCGCGCCTTCCGGGCCGAGGCGCTGGCCCAGGAAGCTACTCAACCCGATGCCGAACAGCGTCAGGGCAAGACCGCTCACAACCTGGTCCGCCCGCAATGTGACCGACAGAAAGGCGTGAATCGATGCCAGCGCGGCCCCGACCACCACTGCAGCCAGCGTGCCCAGCAGGAGACTCTCCGTGTGGTAGCCAACGGCGAAGGCCGAGACGGCGCCCATGATCAGAGTGCCTTCCAGGCCCAGATTGAGAATACCGGCCCTTTCCGTATAGATTTCACCGACTGCGGCAAAGACGAGCGAGGTGCCGGCCTGTATCGTGACGGCCAGAATTGAGACAAGAAGGGCGAGATCTATCATCCTTACGCCTTCAAAGTGGAACGTTCCTCTTACAGCCCATCATCTAAACACACAAGTCACAGTTCGCCCAACTCATCACTTACCGTATATCCAGAAGGCGATCAGGTCGTCGATGGGGGTATCGCTGTGGCGGCGGAAGGCGGCAAACAGGTCATCCGCATAGGCGATGCCGTAGCGATGGCGCCCGGCGTAGTCCCGCAATGCTGCAAAAAATGCCTCATCACCGATACGCTCACGGACGGCATGGAAAAAGAGCGGCCCCTTGCTGTAAATGATATTGATGTAGTTGCTTTGATCGAACTCAATCACTGCGCCGCTGACCGGCCTGTCTATGCCCAGATTCCGCGCGGCATTGTAGCGATAACGGAAGATATTCTCCAGCATCGCGTTCTGCATCTGCGGCCAGTCCACCGCTTCGTAGTAGAGGTAGACGGCGTAGTTGGCAAGGGACTCGTCCAGCCAGGGCTCGTCCGGCTGGTCGTTGCCAATCAGATTGAAGAACCACTGGTGGGCGACCTCGTGCGGCGCGGCGATGGCAAATGCGCCGCCCGCCTCGGTGTAGAAGCCTCCGGCAAGGGCGAGAAGGCCGGCATACTCCATGCCGAACGCGGTCGTCGGCATCGGCACAACGTCCAGTTCGCGATATGGATAGGGGCCGAACAGGCGGTTGAAGACCCGCAGGCTGTTGGTTGTGAACTCCATCGCGGTTTGCGCCGAAGACAGGCCGCCGTCTGGATAATAGGCGTTGACAAGGACCCCATCCACGTCCTCGCTGATCGCCAGCCAGCGACCGGCGACGGCGGCATAGAAGGAGCGCACCGGACCGGCGGCGATGCGCCACGTCGTCGTGTCGTCGTCACCGGTCCGCTGCGACAATGTTGAGCCGCTCGCAACAATGGAGAGACCCGGCGGCACAGTCAGCTCCACCTGATAGAAGCTGATGTCGGCAAACAGCGAATCGCCGAATCCGGCCGCGGTCTCCAGGTTCCAGCCCTCGTGGTCGTAGACCGCCAGGGTAGGATAGAAGCCGGCAAGGTCATAGACGCCGTTCACAAATCCGTAAAGGCCCGCGCCGGCTGTGCCTGCGGCCACCAGGGTAGGAAGGGTGGCGCTGAACCAGAGTGTTACATCGACTATCTCTCCCGCGGCCAACTCTTCAGGCAGCGGAATCCGCACGGCCGCGCCGTCCTGGATCTCTTCAAACGCCGCGAGCCGGCCGTCAACCAGTGCCCGGCTGACCTCCGCAGTGCCGCCATAGGCCGGCAGATTTGGATATAGCCAGAAAATGAGTTCATTGAGGCTGGTCTGCTCCTGATTGGTGAAGCGAACACGCTGCACTCCGACCAGGGCCGGGACTTCGCCCGCCAGGAGACGCGCCTGGATAAAGTAATGAGGCGCCCCCGGGAGGCGCGCGGCGTCCTCTGCATGTGCCTCCAGCAACGTCTGACGATAGACAGTGTAGTCGGTCAGATCAACCGCCGGCGTGGGAAAGGCCGGCTGTTGCGGTGTGGGTGGGGGAAGCGGGGTAGGCGTTGGCAGAGCGGTAGTGGCCGTTGCAGGAGGGATGGTGGGCGTTGGAGGCGTAGTGGGCGACGGCGGGGCCGTTGTCGCGGTCGGGGCAGGTGTGAAGATGACAACTTCCGGTTCATCGGCCGGCGGCGTCTGTTCTGTGTCGCAGGCAGCCATCACGGCTGCCAAGAGGACTGCGACGCCGAACAAGGGGGAGGAGAGGCGTCGTGGTCGCCGCAGGCGTCTCTGTTCGAGGGGGCGTATTGCGTTGCTATTGGGGGGTGACTGCCGATGCGCGGGGGTTGACGATCCCATCGATCCCGCCTCTTGTGGCCCGCTCTTACTTCCAACTCTTCGACCGGTTGGCGACGGGCGAAACTGTTAGGGTACAGAGTGCAACACGCACAGACCTCCGATTGGGCAACAGGCTAACCCGACCTTCCCTTCCATCTGCCAGCACCAGAATGCAGGGACAGGCTGCGGCGCAACCGTCCCGCCGGGCAGGCAGACTCGCGCTCCGCACGCGTTTACTCTGAAGAGGTTCGCTGCAACGTCTCAATAAATCGTCGCGCTTCGACACTGAGGGGCACGGGCAGTTCGACGACAACCTCGACCAGGAGGTCTCCCCGCTCTTTGTTGTCCTTCAGGTCCGGCATGCCCTGGCCCTTGAGACGGAAAATCTGCCCGTTTTGTGTGTCGGCGGGAATCGTCAACGCCAAAGTGCCTTGCAACGTGTTTACGTGGACCTCTCCGCCGAGAAGCGCATCGTACAGGCTAACCGGCGCCTTCGCGTGCAGGTCGTTCCCGTCCATGACAAACTCTTTGTGGGGTAGGACGGCGACTGTCATGATCAGGTCGCCGGCTCGCACCTTGGAGCCTGTCTTAACGCCGGCCGGAATCGTGACTTCAAAGCGGGACGAGCCCTGCTGTATCGTCCGCTTCGTCCCGCAGAACGCCTCTTCCAGCGAGATCTCCACCGGAATCGTCTGATCGCTGTCGGGGCGGCCGAAACTGGTCTGGTGGGATGGTCGGGGACCTTTGCGCGGCTGAGCCGGTCCACCGCCGAAAAGTTGCTGGAAGAAGTCGGAGAAGGAGCTGCCGCCGCCGCCGCCAAACATCTGCTCAAACTCTTCGGGGCTGACCGTACGCCCCTGTTGCCGTTCAGCCCCGCCGGCATTGTACCACTGCGACCAATCGAAGCTCTGTCCACTTTGCTCATACTGTTTCCATTGCGCGCCGAACTTGTCGTAGGTCCGCCGCTTTGTTCCATCAGACAGGACCGCATAGGCCTCATTGATCTCTTTGAACCTTTGCTCGGCAGCCGCGTCACCGCTGTTCACGTCAGGGTGATACTTGCGGGCCAGTTTGCGGTAGGCTTTCTTGATGTCGGAGGCGCTCGCCTTGCGGCGCAGGCCCAGAATGGCATAGTAGTCTTTATAGTCCACAGAACTGTTCTCCGCTTCGTTCGGCCGCGCGCTCCTCTCGACCGGGGCGCACCGATTGTTGTTCTACTCCCGTCTGGAATCCGCAGTGCATTCCAATGACGCGAAACCGGGCACAGGGCGCCCGGCTTCGTCCGATATTATCCTCTTATCAACCAGGCGCAACCCATGGCCGGGTGGAAGGCTATACCTGGCGAAACTCGCCTTCCACCACATCGTCCTCATCCGGCGTCCCCGTGCCGTCAGCCTCGCCGGCGGCGCCGGGACCTGTGCCATTCTCGTCGCCCTGCTGCTGGTACATCTGCTGGGCCAGCGCGGAACTTGCCTGCTGCAATTGCTCGGTCAGGCTGGTGATGCGTTCATGATCATCGCCTTCCATGGCCGCCCGCAGCTCGCTGATCGTCTCTTCGATCTGCTCGCGATCGGAGAGCGGCACCTTGTCTCCCAACTCGCCCAGTGACTTCTCCGCGGCGTAGATCAGGCTATCAGCGGTGTTACGGCTTTCCACCAGCTGACGCTGCTGCAGGTCCTCGGTCTCGTTCTCCTTTGCCTCGCGCACGAGCCGCTCTACCTCATCGTCGCTGAGATTGGTCGAGGCCGTAATCTGGATGCTCTGCTCCTTGCTCGTGGCCTTGTCCTTCGCCATGACATTCATGATGCCGTTGGCGTCGATGTCAAATGTGACTTCGACCTGC
>DAOUHX010000492.1:0-41501 GCA_034428395.1 Caldilineaceae bacterium | reverse complement strand
GCGATTTCGTGTCCTTCGTGGATTGATGAGCAGTTGCAGGCTTTTGGGTCAGGAAAGTTGACGCCCAAAGCACGCCTGCGCTCAAGGCGTTCGAGTCGATACGCACCGGGAGGACACAGGAGCTGCGGCCTTAGATCGACGAGCGCCGCAGCCGGAACGAGCGTTCATACGAAAATAATCGTCACCAGCAGCGCACAGCGCTCCTCGGCCTCAAGTGAGTGCATCGCTCCCCCCTCCAGGTAGAGCCACGAACCCGGCTCGAGCGCCCGTGGCTCATCCTCGACGTAAAAGGTGCACCTTCCGCTCAGACACTGTACCGTGATCGGGCCGTCCACCTTGTGCGGAGGGATCTTCCTACCGGGATCCAGATACACTCTGATCGCCTCGAACTTTTCCTCTTTGACAACAGCGGTTGACTGCGTCTCTCCAAAGGAATTGAGGTCGATAACGACACCGGGTTCTGCATGTTCGTGCGCCATTTCCCGTACCCTTTTGCTGTCAACGCGGCGCCTTGTAGAAAGGCCGTTTGCAAATCCGGGCCCGCCGCGGACTACCGCGGACAAGGACGTGGAGGTCGGAGCCCAGCCGGTGCATTCCGTTCGGCACGTAGCCGAGCCCGACGAATTTGTCCAGCGTCGGGCTCTTCATGCCGGTGGTTACCTGGCCAACCACCTTGCCCTCCTGGCCGATGATGCCGTATCCCTCCCTCGGCACCGCGCGTTCTTGCATTTCGAAGGCGACCAGCAGGCGCGCGCTACCCTCCAGCTTCTCCTTCAGCAGCGCTTTGCGTCCGATGAAGTCAGGCTTGTGCAGGGCGACGACCCATC
Organism: Caldilineaceae bacterium; assembly: GCA_034428395.1. Classification (GTDB taxonomy): domain Bacteria; phylum Chloroflexota; class Anaerolineae; order Caldilineales; family Caldilineaceae; genus Bin5. Next base: position 40,674 of record DAOUHX010000492.1, on the reverse strand, counting down.
CCAGCCGGGCTTCGTAGGGCGTTGTCTTGGCGTCGATCTCATGGCCGTAGAGTGACATGCAGGCTTCGAAACGCAGGCTGTCGCGAGCGGCAAGTCCACACGGCAGCAGGTTCGCGTCTCTGCCTTCGGAGAGCAGGGCATCCCAGAATGAGACGGCCTCTTCGGCGGGCAAATAGAGCTCGAATCCGTCTTCGCCGGTGTAACCTGTGCGGCCCAAAAGCATCTCGGTGCCGCCGACCTGCGCGCGTACAGCGGTGCGGCCCGGCACCGCGGCCAGGTCGGCGCCTGTCATGCGGTCGAGGATGGCGGCAGCCCTGGGCCCTTGTACGGCCAGCATATAGGTCTCGTCCGAGATGTCGGTCAACTCGACGTCGAAGCCGTGGGTGAAGCTCTGTAGCCAGGTGAAATCCTTTTCCCGGTTGGAGGCGTTGACGACAATGAGCCACTCCGCGCCTGCCGGGTGATTGGGCAGCCCGTTATCGGTTGTCGGCAGGCGGTAGATGAAGATGTCGTCGACGAGAGTGCCGTCTTCGTAGCAGAGCAGGCTGTAGCGCGCCTCCCAGACGTTTAACCGGGAGAGATCGGCCACTTGGACATATTGCAGGTAGCGCAGGGCATCCTCGCCGCTGAGCGCGAACTGTCCCATGTGGTCGATGTCAAAAACGCCGGCCGCGGTGCGAACGCTCCGGTGCTCGGCATTGGGGCCGGCCGTGTACTGTACGGGCAGTTCGTAGTCTGCAAAAGGGACCATACGCCCGCCCAGGTCCACGTGCCGATCATAAAGTCTCGTTCGTTTCATTCAGTCGCGTCTCCGTTGTCGCGCCAAAACCGTACTCTATATTCAACTGAACAACCGACCGCAGATCGTAACACAGGATCAACGAGAAATGGAAAATTCTGGACGCCGCCGCGGCGTCTGGGCCGGTCTTCGTCCGGGACTGCCGCGGCAAAGACAAATGCAAACGCTCCAAGGCGCGAGGGTGCAGCTCATAGTTGGGGCAGCAAATTCCCATACCGCGGTCAAAAACGGAGCCATACCCGGTCACAGCAGTTCCCGGCCACTGACCACCGACCACTGGCCACTGCCGTTGACCGGTCGGGCCGTTCCGGCCCTCCCTTGTGCGGGGGGACACCCCCCGCAACGCCCCCCTGACACTGCGCCGCGCGCAGCGTGTAGATTCTAATGTAGCCTTGCGCAACCAAAGGCCCAGCTCACCGCCACCGTGCGTGCGCGCTGCCGGCCTGTCGCCGACGCCGGCGTCGACAATGCGGCCGTTTGGGTGCGTCGCCAGCTCCGCCGTTCGAGTTTCGACGTTTCGAGTTCCGAGTTTCGGCAACTCCAGCCACCGCTTGCATGAATGCCCCGCCAGACGGTTCCCACCCCAATAGTGAGTTGTACCCAAAAAGCGAATGCGCGTTGACAAGGAATGGCCATTCCGTTATATTCAGAGTTCGCATTGCCGTCGCGAAGCGCGGCCGCCAACCGGATGTCGTTTAGACTCAATCCTCTCAGAGCCGCCGGCAGCCGCCCCCGGTGGCCCGCATCCGCCTTTTGTGCCTGGAGGGCACGAATTGCCATGTTCGATGCAGCCAGAGTAGAGAGCCGGGCCGTGCTGCTCGTCGTCGCGGCCGTCGTTCTGCTTCTGAGTGCACGGCCTTTGAGCGCGCAAGAGTCCCTGGTCTCGCCCTGGCTGAACTATACGCAGGAGGACGGTCTCGCTTCCAACAACGTGCTCGTCGTCGCCGTCAGCAACGGAGAGATCTGGTTTGGGGTTGATAACGGCATCAGCCGCTATGACGGCGCGTGGCGTTCCTGGAGCGAAGATGCCCATCTGGGCAGCGGTGTGTTGAGCCTGGAGGCTGGCCGCTCGCGGGCAGAGCTGTGGGCCGGTACAGCGACCGGCGCGGTACTGAGTTGGGACGGCACCGCGTGGGAACTGCTTACGGCCTTGGATGCACCGGTGCGGGCACTGCACTACGCACAGGACGACCTCTGGATTGGGACCGCTTCCGGCCTATATGTCTGGGCCGGAGGTTCGCCCGCGTCGGTAGCGGGATTTGACGACGCCCAAATTAATGTGATCGAGAGCTCTGAAGACGGCGACAACGTCTGGGTTGGCACTTCTGGCGGTCTCTGGCTGCGTCAGAGCGGCCGCTGGCGCGCGATTGACGCAGCGGACGGTCTGGCCGCCGGCGAGGTTACCGCCCTGTGGGCGGCTGCCGACGGGCCGGTGTGGGCGGCGGTCGACGGCAACATAGCCTGGCGACACCCTGCGACCGGCCTCTGGGAGCAGGTCGAGACGGCTCCCTTGCACACGCGCCAGCGCGTACGGATCACATCTTTGACAGGCGCAGGCTCCGGTAGCATTTGGGGAAGCACCGAAGGCAGCGGCTTTTTCCGTCTTGTCGCGCGTGCGGTCAATGGAACCCTGACACCCCGGTACGATCTGGTTCAGCAGTCCGTAAACCACGGCGTGACCTCCTTCATCCATTCGCTGGCAATCGACGCTGCCGGCACTCTTTGGATGGGGACCGTTTCAGGCGTCTTCCGCTCCGACCGCGAGATGTGGGGGCGGGAGGAACGCGCGCCGGCCGGAGGACCCATCAACGAGATTCAGGCGATGCTCGCCGATGACGAGGGCAATCTGTGGATTGGAACCCGGGGAGCAGGGATTCGTTTGAGAGTTGCGGGCAAGACGCTCGAACGGGATGAGGTCGTCTACCGCCAGGAAGATGGACTGCCCAGTCCCTACATAACTGATCTGGCATTGGATGATGAAGGTGGCGTCTGGGCCGGCACGTGGCAAGGGATCGCGCTGCTCAGACCGGGCGCGAAGTCATGGTCCCAACCCGTTACAGCGCAAAGGCTGCCGTCGTCCCATGTAACCGTTGTTCTCACCCATCAGGGGCAAATCTGGATCGGGACCGGCAACGGCTTGGCCCGCTACGATGCGGATACCGGTGCTCTACACGCCGAGAAGGCGTTGGCACAACAGTATGTTCAGGACCTGGCGCTGGACTCGGACCAACGTCTCTGGGTGGCAACCGAAGGCGGCGGCATCTTCGTCCATGAAGGCAATGGCGGCTGGACGCACTACGGCGGCGATACCGCGCGTGGTCCGGCGCTTCCAGGCAACAGCGTGGCGGCCCTGGCGCAAGACCCAAAGGTCCCCGGCGCGATGTGGGTTGGAATTAACGAGCAGGGCCTGCGTTACTTTGACGGGCAAACGTGGCACGATATGACCGCGACCGCGCGCCTGCCAAGCAAACTGTTCTACGAACTCTACGTCGACCCTGTCGACGGGTCGCTCTGGATTGGCAGCGAGGGCGGCGTTACCCGGTTTGACGGGCGCACCTGGGAGACGCTCACTGTCGAATCCGTCCTGCCGGCCACGTCGATCTACTCAATAGTTCGGATGAGGGAGGGTATCTACTGGTTCGGCAGCGGCGAAGGATTGACCTTCTATCGCCCCGATCGGATTCCACCATGGATCGCTATCGGCGGTATCTCGGGCGCAGCCGAGCAGATTGCCGCCAGCGGATGGGAGGTGGAGAGGGACGGCAAAATTATAATCGGCTATGAGGCAGGCGATCTCTATACTCCGCAGACCGAGCTTGTGATTCTCTACCGGCTCTCCCCGCCGGGACAGCTCGGTGCATGGCAGTTGCTGGACCGGCCCTTTCTTGAGCTATCCGACTTCAGCGAGAAAGGCGATTACACGGTCGAATTCCAGGTGAGGGACTTCGCCTTCAACTACTCTCCGGTAAGCAGTATCACTTTGGCAACCGAAGTTCTGCCGGCGCAGGTGCGGTTGCCGTTCATTGGACAAATCCGCATCGACTATCTCGCCACCCTGGTTTTCACCGGCGTGCTGGCGCTGATTGGGTTCGGCTACATGGGCAGCGAAATCGTGCAGAACCGGCGCCGAACACAGGATGCCGTCGTACGCTCCTTCAATCCGTTTATCAGCGGCGAGCCCGTGCGCCGCGAGGACATGTTCTTCGGCAGGCGCGAACTGCTTCAAAAGATCGTCGACACACTGCACAACAATAGCATTATGATTCACGGCGAACGCCGCATTGGCAAGACCACGCTTCTTTACCAGTTGAACAACCATCTCTGGGGCCTGGAGGACGAGGAGTACTGGTTTGTACCCCTTTACGTGGACCTGGAGGGAACCGAGGAGGATGCCTTTTTCCACTTCCTGATGGAAGAAATTCTTCATACTGCCTCCAATCTCTCCGGCCTTACACCGGACACGCAGGCGGCCCTGCACGGCCTCCGCTATTATCGACCGGAGTATGCACACTATACCGACAGAGAGTTTATCAGAGACCTGCGCGATGTGATCAAGGCTCTGAGCACATACGGTGAGGAGACACATCCAGGTAAGCACCTGCGTCTGATCCTGTTGATGGATGAGATGGACGTTTTCAACGCCTATGACCGGCTGATTCAACAGCGTCTGCGCCGCATCTTCATGCGCGACTTCGCGGCGACGATGGGGGCGGTCATCGCCGGCATCCGTATCAGCAAGGATTGGGGTCGTATCGAGAGCCCTTGGTTCAACCTGTTCAACGAGATCGAACTCAAGCCGTTTTCCCGCGAGCAGGGAGTTGAGCTGCTCACCGAATCGGTGCGCGGCTTCTATCGATTTGAGCCGCCCGTCGTCGAGTACATCATCGAAAACGCTGCCGGACGCCCCCATCGAATTCAGCAATACGGCCTGGAGGCGGTCGGGCGTATGCTTGCCGAAGGACGGCGCACGATTACAATGGAAGATGCCGTTCACGCCCACGAGCGCATTCGCCAGATGGGTGACAGCGTCAATGTCGGGTTGAATGGGGACGACGCGCCGGCGCCGCTGGCCGGGTCTGGCGGCGACTGACTATAGGCCGATTCGGCTTGCTGTTGACCAGAAATGTCGAAGAATTGCGAGAATGGTGAAAAACCGAGCAAAAGACCTTCAATCTTGCTACGCATTCAACATCATGCCATCCCAACCGAGGGGCCCTGCCAGGACAGCGTCCATCTCCGCCAATCCCGGCACAGGACAGTCCCTCCGGGAAAAAACTGAAAGCCGTCGCCCTTGGTCGATATGAGTCGACCAGTCGCGTCAAATCGAAACGACTCTGGTCCCATTGAACGTAGGAGCCGGACAATCGCCGTGTCGGATTCAAACACTCGCTAACGATTGCACGAACAATCACACGAGCCAGGATCAGTCTGAGAGGGCGGGAGAACTGAATCTCCTGGTTATATTGAGGAAGCAGTCCAAGAACATGCGCACGCCCAAACAGTCCCAATTGGTCCCAAATGCGCCCGCCGGTCCTCCCTTCACCCCCCAATTCCCCCGACAATCCTGCAAGAGCCCCGGAAATGCGTTACACTGGTCCTTACAAGCGACACTCGCGCCCCCGGCCCTGCCGCAACTCGACACCTTGCGACCAATGAAAACCGTCTGCCCATCCTGCCAATGTCCCCCAACCTTGCCGAGCGCACCGCCGCGCTCCCTGCCCAGCCTTGTCGCATCCGTCCTCTGTCCGCATTTCACACAGAACCGTTTTTTCGTACGTCTCAGATCGTCTCAGATCGTCTCAGATCGTCTCAGATCGTCTCAGATCGTCCGAGCGCACCGCCGCCCACCGCCCTTCGTTCCCGCAGAATTGCCGCAATGTTCACCCGATTCCGCCCGCCAAACCGGCAAAAATGCGCGTCATTTCGCGCTATTTCGCGTCATTTGGCGCCAAAATACGCCCGCAGACGCCCGTGAGGAAAAAGGGTTTCTCCGCGACCTTTTGGAAATCGCTGACATTTCAAAATACTGGCCAACAAATGTCGCTATCTACAACATTCCTGCGTTCAGTTCTGACGTTGGTCCACCAGATTCCTGGCGCGAAGACCGCCGCGCGAGCCGTAGCCGTAAACTGTGTCCATCACAAGAATCAGATGAACTGCAGTTCAGACAAATGTCAACGAGCACTAGAAACCAAAAACCAACAAAACATCCCCCTCCCGAAAGAAAAAAATACCGCGACATTTGGGGACATTTGGGGACTTTTGGGGACATATGTCCCCCTTTCACGCCGGAATGACAGGACCTCGGTCTCGTTAGGCAAGGGACCCGGACGACAGCCGTTTCAGATTTGCGCTCACGCAGTCCACGGGAGCAACAGCCTGACCAACTGATTTAGACCTGAGAGGTCAACCGGATCGAAGCTCTCGGATTCAAAGAGGTAACAGTCTAGGAGTTGACCGAGCGAAATGCGCAATCCTTACACCGTAGGACGCTGGCTGCGCGGCGCCGATCACTACGGGCGCGAGCAGCTACTCGACTATCTGATCCACGCCGACGACCCGGCCATCTGGGTTGTCGGCACGCGCCGCATGGGCAAAACTTCACTCCTGCGCCAGTTGGAATGGCTCCTGACCACAAAGCACGAGACAGGATTCGTTCCCCTGTTCTGGGATCTGCAGGGCAGCGAATCCAAAGAAGACTTCGACTATGAGCTCTTCCTCGCCGTCGAAGATGAGATGCCGCGCTTTCAGGCCTTCGGAGTGGACGTGAGCGCGCTCTATCGGCGCGATGCAATCGAAATTCTGCGAGTCTTGCAGCGCGGCTTGCGACAGCATCGTAAACAGCTGCTTCTGCTCATCGACGAGGCGGAGGCATGGATCAGTCTTGCCAAGAACGACTACCAGGCGCTGGCGCGGCTGCGCAAGGCCTTTCAGAGCGGCGGCATGCGCACAATCATGACGTCGACCAAGCTCCTGATGCAGCTGAACGACCTGACCCGCAACTGGCTGACGAGCCCGTTTCTCTTCGGCTTCAGCCTGGTGAACCTCTGGAGCCTTGAACCGGAGGCCAGCGCCAATCTCGTATTGCAGGAACAGAGCAACACACCCGTTAGCGTCGAACCGGAGCGGATTGAGGAGGTCTTGCGCCACAGCCACCGCCATCCCTATCTGATCCAGACGCTCTGTCACCGTCTCTTCGCCGAAAGAGACGGCGTGGGAACATTGCGCGCCATTCGCGAGGAAGACCTGCGCGCGGACCATCTGCTTTCCGGCTTCTTTGAAGTCGACTTCAAGTGCCTCGCCCCCACCGAACGCCAGATCCTGTTGACCGTTGCCCGGCAGGGCATAATTGATGAGGAGGAGCTGGTCTCGAAGATAGACAATGAATCGCTCGAGCAGATCTCGATGTACGTTCATGGCATGAACAATCTCGGCTATCTGCAGCGCGTCTACGGTCGGCCCGACGCCCGCTCTGCCGGCGCCGCCGGTGACGATGAGGGGTATGCCAAGATGAGTCCCACCGACGCGATGCCGGACGGACAGTTCGGGCGCTGGACCGTGGGCAACGAGTTTCTGCGCCGCTGGATGCTGGAAAACTACCAGGAGCTGGCCCAGACTTTGTATTCGGATGTGAGCGACTACGGCGCCGAATCTCTGCTCGAAATGGGACGAAAAGTGGAGCTGGACTATCTCCAGCATGAGATTTCAGAGCTTCGTAGGCGTCTCGATTCGCTCCTGGCGGCCCACAGCAGCTATGGGACTGAGCCGCCCCCCGAACTTGAGCAAGAGATTCAGCAGCTGCGCGGTGAACTGGAACGGGCCGGTGCGCAACTGCGGAACTTGGCCGGCTGAATGAGGGCGCAATGAACGGTTCCTCACTTCCGCCTGCCGGCCAAAAGGCTGCTTACGTCAACCGGATGTTCGCGCAGATCGCGCACAGCTACGATCTGACCAATCGCCTGATCACCGCTGGGCAAGACATTGCCTGGCGCCGCAAAGTAGTCGAACTGTGCCACCTGCCGGTCGCAGGACGTTTCCTCGATGTGGGAACCGGCACGGGCGACATCGCCTTCGAGGCCGCACGCGTCCATCCCGATGTAGAGGTGATTGGTTGCGATTTCACCTACGAGATGATGGCCGTCGGCCGCAGAAAGAGCGAGAGCGCCTCCTGGCGTGCCCGATGGAAAGGGGCAGGCGCGGTCGAATTCGTGCAGGGGGACGGGATGCGACTGCCGTTTGCCGACGACTACTTTGATGCGGTTGCGAGCGGCTTTCTACTGCGAAACGTAACCGACGTCGACGTCTGTCTGGCCGAGCAGCGCCGCGTGACGAAACCGGGCGGGCGCATTGTCTGCTTGGAGACTTCCCCGCCGCCGCAGAATGCGTTGACGCCGCTGCTGCGCTTCTACCTGTTCAGAGTGATCCCCTTGCTGGGCCTTCTGGTGGCAACCGGCGGCGTGGCGGCCAACAGGTCGCCCAATTCGGCCCCCTACCAGTATCTGCCCGCAAGCACAGCCGCCTTTCTTCCACCGCAGGAGATGGGACGGCGCATGGCCCAGGCCGGTTTTCGCCATGTCTCCTATCTGTCCAGAATGTTAGGAACGGTTGCAATCTATGTGGGAATCGTATGAACGACTTTGACGCCGCGCGGGCGGCCCGGCGCGGCAATCCCTCCTTTGTCTGGCGCGCCGGGCAGGAACGCCGCCTGCATATGATCCTCGATTGGGCGCCCGCCGAACTCCAACGCGTCCTGGTCAACGGCTGTGGCGTCGGCATGTATCTGCGTGCCTTGCAGAAATCCGCCCCAGAGGTTCACGGAATCGACATCGAAGGGGAGCACCTGCGGGCGACAGTCGCGAACGCGCCCTGCGCGCCCCTCAATTTAAGCCGCGGCGAGCAGCTCCCGTACGCTGACGGCTGCTTCGATCTTGTCCTTTCCCACGAGGTACTTGAGCACGTGCAGGATGACAGGCGGGCCGCAGCCGAGATCGTGCGCACCTTGCGTGTGGGCGGACGCGCCATTGTTTTCGCGCCAAACAGGCTCTACCCGTTAGAGACGCACGGACACTATTGGCGCGGCGAGTACCATTTCGGCAACACGCCGCTGATCAACTATTTGCCGGACCTCCTGCGGAACCGGCTCGCCCCCCATGTGCGCGTCTATACGAGTTTCGACCTACTTGACCTTTTCGTCGGATTGCCGGTTCTGGTCCGCCGGCACACACAGATCTATCCCGGCTATGACGGCATCACCGCCCGCCAACCGCTTTTCGGGCGGTCGCTGCGTCTGCTCACCTACACACTCGAGCAGACGCCGATGACCATCTTCGGGATCAGCCATTTCCTCGTGCTGGAGAAGGTCGAAGCGGCGTTGGCGCGCTGATTTGGGTCGGTATTGGGCAAATGCTAGAATTCTGGCAGCAGAATGGGGCCGAAGGGACGGCCCGTTCATGGATTCATAGAGGGCTGTCTAGGGGAATGGTCAGAAGTAACGTGGAGCTCGAAAACCGCGCGCAGCAGGCAAATGGCGGCGGAGGAGCGCTGAGATGGCGCAGATAGGACGCGACGCGCCAAGGTTGAGCGCCAGCAGGTCGGCTCGCATCCGCATGGAGCGGCGGCGACGGCAACGGGCCAGGGCAGGCCGCACCCGCCCCTGGTTCTGGTTCATACAGGGGACGGCAGCGCTGTTGATCGCCCTCATTCTGCTCGTCGGCGGCGCGGTGGGCGTGGCCGTGGCAAGCGTGTTCGGCATTTACACCTTTTACGCTGCCCAGCTTCCAGACGCCGGCGTTATCGAGCTGCAGCAGGAGAAGTTTGAGACGATTCGCTTCTACGACCGCACCGGCCGACATCTGCTCTACGAAAGTGTCGACCCCCGCCCCTTCCGCGGCGACCGCACCTACATGCCCTTACAAGAGATGGCGCCCGCAATCATTGAGGCCGCAATCGCGCTTGAGGACCACAACTACTGGGAAAACCCGGGCATCAATGTGCGCGGTCTGATCCGGGCCTTTGTCTCCAATCTTCAGGGCGGCGGGGTACAGGGCGGTTCATCGATAACCCAGCAGCTCATAAAGAACGTGGTGATACCGCTGGAGGAGCGGGCACAACAATCTTACGCCCGCAAGCTCAAGGAAGTCATTCTCGCCATGGAGGTGACGCGCCGCTATGACAAAGAGAAGATTCTTGAGTGGTATCTAAACTACAACTTTTACGGCAATCTGGCATACGGCATCGAGGCCGCCAGCCGCGTCTACTTCGATAAGGGCGCTTCCGAATTGAGCGTTGCTGAAGCCGCAATGCTGGCGCCGATTCCACAGTTCCCGGCCCTCAATCCGCTCGACAACCCGGAAGACGCAAAGATCCGCCAGGGCGTCACCCTGCAGGTAATGGTTGACGCCGGCTATCTCACACAGACGGAGGCCGACGCGGCATTTGCCGAGACGTTGGATCTGCGCGGCTCGGCCGCAGAACGCTTCGAAATCGATACTGCCCCCCACTTCGCCCTCTACGCCCTGGACCGCATAAAAGATGAGTTCAACACTGTCGACGACCCTTTCCGTATTTGGAAAGAGGGCCTGACCGTCTACACGACGCTTGACGTCGAGCTGCAGGAATACGCGGAGCAGGTCGCACGCGCGCAAATCGCCCGTCTGAACCAGCAGGACCGCAACGTGAACAACGCCTCGGTTGTGGTCCTCAGGCCGGATACGGGCGAGATCCTGGCGATGGTTGGGTCGCTCGATTACAACAACGAGGAGATCGACGGCCAGGTCAACGTAGCGATTTCGGAGCGGCAGCCCGGTTCCAGTTTCAAGCCTTATGTTTACCTCACCGGCCTGTTGCAAGGGATGACCCCCGCCTCGATGATTCTTGACGTGCGCACGCCGTTCATCCAGGACGACCGCTCGGTCTATGTGCCCGAAAACTACGACCGCCTCTATCACGGGCCTGTCTCACTGCGTGAAGCGCTGTCCCAATCGCTTAACATTCCGGCCATTCGGGTGATGGACCAGGTCGGCGTTGCCAGCGCCTTGCGCACTGCCCATCGCATGGGTATCAATGGTCTTGATCGAGGGCTGAGCTACTACGGCCTGAATCTGGTGCTTGGGGGAGGCGAGGTCACCCTGCTAGACCACACCTACGCCTACAGCGTTGTTGCCAACGGCGGCGCGATGGCCGGACAGCCTGTCCCGCCGGAGTCTCGGCGCAGCGGTTTTCGCAATTTGGATCCGGTCGCCATTTTGCAGGTGCGCAACACCGCCGGCGAAGTGCTTGCGAAGTATGAGAGGCCGGAGGTGGAGCGTATTATCAGCGCCGACGCGCAATATGTGCTGGCCGATATTATGAGTGACAATGTCTCGCGTGCGCCTATGTTCGGCATCAACAATAACCTGGTCCTGCCAGACCGCAGGGTAGCCGCGAAGACCGGGACGACAAACGGTTGGAAAGATGCCTGGACCGTGGGGTTCACTCCTCAGTTGACGGTGGGCGTCTGGATCGGAAACACAGACAATGAGTCGATGAACAATGTCACCGGCGCGTCGGGAGCGGCGCCGATCTGGAAGAGCGTCATGGAGCGTTATCATCTGGGGCTGCCTGTCCGCTGGTACCAGCGTCCGCCGAATGTCGTCACTGAGACGATCTGCCAGCCGAGCGGTCTCTTGCCCTCAGATGATTGCCAGCGCCAGCGCCAGGAGCTGTTCATTGCTGGCACCGAGCCCAAGGTTGTCGACAATCTCTGGCAGCCATTTGAGCTGGACAAGCGTAACGGGCTGCTGGCCAGGGCGTCTACGCCGGAGGAGGAACGGGAGACGCAAGTCTATCTGATCCTGCCGCCCGAGGCCGAGGATTGGGTCAAAGGCAGCGGGATAGAGCAGCCGCCGCAGGGACAAAGTCCGGAGGAGTTTATCGACTTTGATCCAGACGTCGCCATCACATTCCCGCCGCCCGGCGGCTACATCGGCGGACAAGTCGAGGTTTTGGGCAATGCGCGCGGCGGCAACTTTGCCAACTATCGCCTTGAATACGGCGCCGGTTCCCCCCCGTCCCATTGGACGCAAATCGGAACCGAACACGGCGCACAGCACCAGAATGGTCTGCTGGAAGTTTTCAACACCGAGGGGCTGGAGGAAGGCCCGTACACGCTGCGGCTGACCGTCCGCTACCATGACGGCGGCCAGCGGGTCTGGGACGCTCCGGTTACAATTGACAACACGCCGCCGACACTCGAGGTCAGCGAGCCGGAGCCGAACAGTCTTTACGAATTTGACGAGGACGAGCAGATCAACATCAACGCGATTGTAAACGACGAGTGGGCAATGGACCGGGTGGAGTTTGCGATTGACGGCACCTATTTCATCACCCGTACCGTCGCGCCATACAACGAGCGCTGGCAGATTGAGATGCGATGGGAGCAGGTCGAAGCGCCGGATGAGACTCGGAACTGGCCGGCTTTCGACTCGGATGACGAGCAGATTCGGCCCGGCCGGATCCGTGAGTTTGAGGACGGTTTCGCCGCGGTCCTCTCCGGCAGCGGCATCTATCTTGAAGGTCATCTGATCAGAGTGCGGGCGTACGATCGGGCAGGCAACGAGACGGAAGGCGAGGAGATTCGCGTCTATGTACGCCAACCGCGCGCTGAGTAAGTTGGGTGCCGCGCGCCGCACCCTTGCGCACGGTTAGCCGGTGGAGTTCGGAGCGTCGATGCCGAAAATCCTGGTTACCAATGACGATGGAGTTTACGCCGACAGCATTCGGGCGCTGGCGGCCGCGCTGGACGAGCTGGGCGACGTAACGGTCCTCGCGCCTGAGCGGAATTGGAGCGCCGCCGGACATCCCAAGACGCTGCATAAACCGTTGCGAATGAAGGAGGTCGAATGGTCCGATGGGCGCAGGGTCCATGCTTGCAGCGGCGCGCCCTCCGACTGCGTGGCGCTGGCGATTCTCGGCGCGCTTGGCGGCACGTTCGACCTTGTGATCAGCGGGATCAACGACGGTTTCAACCTAGGCTGCGACGTTCTTTACAGTGGAACGGTCGCGGCGGCAATGGAGTCCCTGGTTATGGGCGTGCCATCGATGGCCATCAGCACCGGAGAAGTCGATGGCCACGAGATAGGGGATGCGGAGGCTTGGCCCAACGCGGCGGCCTGCGCCCACACCCTCGCGGCGGTCTTGCTCGAACGGCCGCTGCCCGCGCAAACGCTATTCAACGTAAATGTACCCCGGCGGCCCGCCGGCCAGATTCTGGGCCAGCGATTTACCTGCCTGGGCCGGCGCATTTACGGGGATGTGCTGGTCACTCGCGACGACCCTTGGGGCAAGCCGTACTACTGGTTCGGGGGAGAGGTCCCGACCGGCATCGCTGAGGAGGGCAGCGATTTTGGCGCGATCGAAAGCGGTTACGTCAGCATTTCTCCTCTGGGTATCGACTTGACGCGGCACGAGCTTCTGGAAGACCTGGCGTTGGGCGGATGGTCGGCGCCCGCATGAGAACTAGCCGGACAGGGGGCTCGACCGGGGAAAACTGGGTCGCAGTGGGCGCAATGCGGCGAACTGAAGCGCTTTCCGGATCGGGCCCGATGCAAGCGCGGTGCTCCCCCTTTTGGCGCCGAAGTTCGGCGCAAGGCAGGCGTTCTTAGAATTGGCACGCATGATATACGCAGCCCCTTCAGACCGGACCCGGTGGCAGGGACTTGCCGCGCTCTGCTGGCTGCTATTGACCGATGCAACCCTGCTCTTGTGGCTGATCCTGAAGCCGATTACCTGGAGCAGTTTTCTGCTGCTACTGGCGATTGTCGTTACTCTGCCGGTCCTGTCTCACCTATCGATGCGGACATGGGGCGCATTTAATCTCGAATACTGGCTTGACCGCAACGCGCTGCGCGTCCGCTGGGCCGGCAAGTGCCAGGTCATTCCACTTCACAGCATTCGGCGCATCATCGAAGGAGTTGATGAGTTTTCGTTGCGGCCCTCGCTCCTGGCCTGGCCGTCCCCATTTGTGCGGACGGTTGAAGGGGGCACGGGTCAACGGCTAGTGCGCATGGCGAGCGTTCCGCTGGACCAGTGCCTTCTGGTCGAAACCGACGGCGGGATATACGCGATTTCTCCGGCCGACCCGGATGAATTCCTGGAGGAGTTGCAGGCTCTGAATCGATTGGGGCTCTCGCGCAGACTGCCGCTGCAACGTGAAGAGCGGACCAACTACTATGAGGTCGCTACCGAATCGACAGCAGGGCGTTGGCTTTTGGCGGCTGGTCTGGTAGGCTGCCTCATTCTCTTCGGCTACCTAATGTTCCGCTTTCCACAGTTGCCTGAAACGCTGGTGTTTCACTACAATCGGCAGGGTGTGCCGGACAGCATTCGTCCCAAGAGCGCCCTCTTTCTGCTGCCAACAATCGGTCTCCTCACCTACCTGATAAACAGCGCGGCCGGCGTATGGATGAAGCTGCGAAGCCAGCCTTCGGGAGCACAACTGTTCTGGGCGGGAACGTTGCTGGTACAGGCGCTCTCTTTTCTGGCGTTGTTCAGCCTAACGAATATGAGCGCATAAAGGTAGGTAGCCAGCCTTTCGCGTGGACGCCGTTCAAACGCCGCTGGGCGAGGAGAGATTTGTGTCGCGCCCCTACTTGACGATTATCATTCCCGCTTACAATGAGGCGCGGCGGTTGCCCGACTCGCTGTCTAAAATCTCCACCTATTTGCGTGCCCAATCCTACTCGACCGAGATTCTTGTTGTGGAGAACGGCTCGACTGACGAGACCAGCGAAGTAGTGCGGGATTTCGCTCGGACGCTCGGACCGGAGGACCCATTCACGTTGGAGTTGCTGCACAGCGCGCGCGGCAAAGGGGCAGCGGTAAAAACGGGCATGCTGGTCGGCGGAGGCGACTTTCTTTTCATCTGCGATGCCGACCTGTCGATGCCGATTGAGGAGATTGCCAAGTTTTTGCCGCCCCAGCAAGTGCACGGCGGGTACGACGTCGCGATCGCCAGCCGCGAGATAGCGGGCGCAGTACGCTACAACGAGCCGATCTATCGTCACCTGATGGGGCGGGTCTTCAATTTCGTTGTCCGCCGGCTGATTATACCGGGGATTGAGGATACGCAGTGCGGCTTCAAGATGTTTACGCAAGCGGCCGCGGCGCAGGTCTTTCCGCACCAGACGATCGACGGCTGGGGCTTCGATCCCGAGGTCCTGTACATCAGCCGTTGCCGCGGTCTGCGCGTGATTGAAGTGCCGATTAACTGGTACTACATGGCAGAGAGCCGCATCAACCCTGTGGTCGACACATTCAAAATGGTGCGGGACGTGCTGCGCATCCGGCGCAACGGGCTGCGGGGCACTTACCAGGAGACTTCGCGCTCGGGGGCCTAAGCTGGCGCTTCCCGTTGGCAATTGCGGCACCCTTCTGTCGCAAAGAGCCCACTTCTGTCACATGGCCGTTCACTCCGGAGGCGAGCGCATGACCTCCCTGCCGGCCAGCCAGATCTGCACGGCGTTGGCGACAAAGTGGGCCACGAGCGGCGTGAGAAGGCTCTGCTGCCAAATGAACAGTAGCCCAAAGACAGCGCCGGCCGCGCCGGCGCCGATGATGCCCCACAAGCCCTGCGGGCTGTGCAACAGTCCGAAGATGAAGCTGAAACCGATGATCAGCCAGGCGGTCGGCAGCAGAGGTGAGAGCCCGCCGATGAGCAGGCTCCGGAAAAGCATTTCCTCGAAGAAAACGCTCAACAAGAGCGCGAAAGGCAGAAGGAGGGCCTCTTTGCGGCTGCGGGGAAGAACCAGGGCCAGTATCGGACGGTAAAAGGAAGTGGGTGCGATGCCCGTTACGAGCCGGCCCACGGCGAAAAAGAGGAAAGCCAGGCAGAGGCCGGTAAGGAACCCGGCGAATAGCTGCGAAGCAGCGTTGTGAATCTGCCAGCCCAATGTTTCGGGCGGCAAACCGCTGCCGCGACCCAATAGAATGCAAACAAACAGGACCAAGGCGCGCAGCGCGTTTTCGGCCGGGAGCAGAAGGATGTTTACATCGGGCTGCCAGTGCCGCAACAGGCGCGCGGTTGTATAGGCGCCATAGCCGACTATCGCCGTGATGAGCAGTGTCAAGGTCACAAACAAAATGTATTGCCACGTCACGATCGTAGTGTAGGCTACCGGGGCGGAGCTCTCAAAAGCAGACCTTGCGAGTTATCCGCTTGGCGGCTGGCACCATGGGGCATATTCAACTCCACCGATGGCAACATCATTTCCGCAATGAGGGAAGAGGCGTGCATCGTGGAAGTTGCGCTTCCTGAGTACGATATCCGGCCTATCTACACGGGCCAGGTCACGCGTGAGGTGGGCGATAGCGGATAAAGCTCTTGGAAGGGCCCCATCTGGAATGGGAAGGCGGTCCCAGAGCAAGACAACCAATAGAAGGCTTCCGCCGTTTACTTTGCGGGCCTGTTCATCAGGCCGGCCCCATTTCCGGGTATGCGTTGCTACCCGGCGGCCGGATGCGTTTCAGCAACTTTGTTCTTGAATAGTTGTCGACGGTTTGCTATACTGGACAGGTAAACACTGCAAGCTTGGCGTGCCGCAGCTTGGCGCGTCGAAGAGGCGTCCACCTCTTCTCAGGCGGAGACAATGGCGTCTCCGCCTCTTTCTTTCAGGATTTCATCATTGACAGTTGCCGCGCCGCGGCTTTGGGCGGAGACATTTGACAAGGACAGCATCCATGGCTTCATCGCAGGAACTGCTCTACTCAGAAGAGCACGAACTGGTCCGCAAGATGGCCTATGACTTCACTCGCAACGAGGTCATGCCGATCATCGCCGAACACGACCGCAACCACACGTTTCCGCACGAGTTGCTGCCCAAGATGGCGCAGCTTGGTTTTCTGGGCATCTGCTTGCCGGCGCGCTACGGGGGCGCAGGGATGGACTTTCACTCGCTGGGCATCGTGTCGGAGGCGTTAGAGTACGGCGACTCGTCGGTCCGCGAGACGATTGCGGTCCACCTGGCACTGCATGCGCTGCCGATCTTTCAATGGGGTACAGAGGAGCAGAAGCAGGCGTTCCTGCCCGACCTGGCCGCGGGCACGCATATTGCCTGTTTTGGTCTGACCGAGCCGGGCGCAGGGTCGGACGTATCGGCGATTCAGAGTCGCGCCCGTTGCGACGGCGACAGCTACCTTCTCACCGGGGAGAAGATGTGGATCACGCTCGCCGACGTGGCCGACCGATTCCTGGTCTTTGCCAAGACAGAGCCTGAGAATGGCGCCCGCGGCATCTCGGCCTTCGTCGTGGAGCGCGGTTGGGAGGGGCTGACGACCGGCACGCTTGAAGGCAAGATGGGGGTCCGCGCCAGCAACACCGGCTGGATCAATATGCAGGACGTGCGTGTTCCGGCTGGTCACCGTCTGGGCGAAGAGGGTGAAGGCTTCAAGATTGCGATGAGCTGCCTCGACAACGCCCGTTTCGGTGTCGCCGCCGGCGCGGTCGGGATCATTCGCGCCTGCATCGATCAGTCGGTGCAATACGCTCTGCATCGCAAGACGTTCGGCAAGCCGATCGCCGAACACCAACTGATCCAGCAGATGATCGCTCAAATGCAGCAGGACCTCGATATTGGTGAACTGCTGGTCTGGAAGGTCGGCATGCTCAAGAACCGGGGCGAGCGCAACACGCGCGAAACAAGCATGGCCAAATGGTTCTGCACGGAGGCGGCCCGCCGCGCCGCTGACAATGCCGTGCAGATTCATGGGGCCTACGGCTACTCGGACGAATTCAATGTGGAGCGCCATCTGCGCAACACGAAGAGTGCGGTGATCTATGAGGGTACGAGTCAGATCCACACGCTAATGCAGGCTGCCTACACATTGGGCTTGCGACAGGACAGGCCTCTGCGCTGTCCGATGCCGGCCTACGATGCGGATGCTTGGCAGGAGGATGCGTAAGGTCGAACGGCTGCGGCTGACGGCGACTTTGCAATTGCGGGGCAATATGAGCAATGAAAGGAGCGCTGTGTGAAGGTAGCGGTGCTAATCAAACAAACGCCTGATACGGCAGAGCTGCCCAAAGTAACCGTGGATGAGGCGCGCTCCGGTGAAGTCAGGGCGACTATGGTCCTCAATCCCTGGGACGAGTTTGCAGTTGAGGAGGCGATCGATCTTTCCGACCGGTTCAATTGCGAATCAACCGTCATCTCCCTTGGGCGAGAGGGAGAAACCGAGGCGCTGAAACACGCGCTCGCCATGGGCGTGGACAGCGGGCTGCTGGTGGACGAGCAGGTGATCGGCGATGGTGATGAATGGGCGGCGGCCGAGGCCCTTGCCGAGGCGGTCAAGATCGCCGGAGAAGAGGAAGGTGTTTCAATTGTGCTGGCCGGGAAGATGAGTGTAGACGGAAACAGCGGCGTCATCTATGCCGGTGTTGCCTGCAAGCTGGGATGGGACCTGCTTGTCAATGTCACCCGGATCGTTGACATTGTTGATGGCAAGCTTATCGCCGAACAGGTCTTTGAGGGCGGGCTGGAGACGGTCGAGATACCTCTGCCGCTGGTGGTGAGCGTGGCCAAGGAGATCAACGAGCCTCGCTACCCCAGCTTCATGGGAATCCGCAAGGCGAGCCGCGCACAGATCCCCGTTTTGGGCGGGGACGATGTGCAGGTCGGCCCCTCGCGTACAGTTCGCTGGGAAGGGATGAGCAAGCCGGAGCCGGAACGTGTTGAGGTGCGCATCTTCGAGGGAAGTACGGTCGAAGAGAAGGCCGCGAAGCTGGCCGATGCTCTGATGGCGGAGAAGATAATCTAGCGATCTGAAGTGCAGGGAAGTTTGGCTTTTGTCACTCTTGCCTGACAAGAGGAAGAACAATGTCGATTCTCGTCTGGATTGAGCAGAATGATGGTCTGGTCGTATCCAACTGTTGGGAACTCCTGGCCAAAGCGAAGGACCTGGCCGTTGAACTGGACACCACGGCCGCAGCCCTCGTGATAGGAGATGAAGTAGACGAGGCGGCTCGCCAGGCCTTCACCTATGGCGCTGATACTGTCTACGCCGCGGCAGATGCCACGTTGTCCCGCTTTCGCTTGCAACCGTATGCCGCGCTCGCGGAGCAGGCGGTCGAACGCGCCGGCGCGAGGTCATTTCTGACGAACGGGTCGATTCGCGGCGGGATCCTGGCAGCGACCGTCGCTTGCCGCAAACAGGCGGGCATTGCCGCCAACGCCTCCGATCTGTGGGTCGAGGGGGGCGACTTGGTGGCGGCGCGCACAATCTATTCGGGCAATATTCGAGCTGAGCTTCGCTTTGAGAGCCGATTGGCGGTCGCGAGCGTGCGCCCGCGTTCATTTCCGATGCCGCAACCGGTGGGGGGTCGAGGGGCGATGGAAATGTTGGATGTGGCGCTGGATGAAGATGAGATTCGTGAGAAGGTCACCGATTTTCGCGCCGCGGATTCGGGCGAAATCGGATTGACCGATGCTCATATCATCGTTTCGGGCGGGCGCGGCGTGGCCGCGGACCCACCGAAGGGGTTCGAACTCGTCGGAGAGTTGGCCGAGACGCTTGGCGCGGCGCTCGGGGCCAGCCGGGCCGCGGTTGATGCCGGGTACATCCCCTACAAGCACCAGGTGGGACAGACCGGCAAGACGGTCAGGCCGGACCTGTACATTGCCTGCGGGATCTCCGGCGCCATCCAGCATCTCGCCGGGATGGGCAATAGCAAGATTATTGTCGCCATCAATAAGGACCGCGACGCCCCGATCTTTGAACGCGCGAAGTACGGCATCGTTGATGACCTGTTTGAGACCGTCCCCGCGTTGACCGCCGAGTTCCGAAAGCGCTTGGCCTGACCCCTCTGCCAAAGGAGTATGCGCTCCTGTCCTCGCAGCGCGAAAGGCTTCCTTCTTTGGCCCGAATTCGCTATGTTACAATACGCGCACTGTCCGTGATTCTTCTGTTACGCCTTCCAGGTGCATGCCGGACTCGAATGGTCGGCGTTGCCTGGCGTGACTTGGCTCCCGCCATCGTGGTGATTTCCCATGTCTGAACTCAGCTCCCACTTTCGCTGCTTTCGGGGTTGCGCAGGGACATACTCGGTCTTTGAAGTAATCTACACCTGCCCGAAATGCGGCGGTTTGCTCGAGGTGCAGCACGATATTGACGCGTTGCGGGCTCGTACGGCTGACGAATGGAAGCGTCTCTTCGACGAGCGGGTCGGTACGACCGAGTGGCCCTACGGAAGCGGCGTGTGGGGCAAGAAGGAGTGGATCATGCCCTCGATGGCTGATGACAACGTCGTCAGCATGTACGAGGGCAACTCCAACCTTTTTTGGGCAGAGCGGCTTGGCAGGCAGGTCGGCGTGTCCGAACTGTGGGTAAAGTTATGCGGCAACAGCCACACCGGCAGCTTCAAGGATTTGGGCATGACGGTGCTGATCAGCGTTGTCAAACAGATGCGGGAAGAAGGCGTGCCGGTCAGGGCGGTTGCCTGCGCCAGCACTGGCGACACCAGTGCCGCGCTCGCCGCGTATGCAGCAGCAGCAGGCATTCCGGCGGTCATCTTTCTGCCGGAGGGCAAGGTCAGCCCCGCGCAGCTGATTCAGCCGATCGCGAACGGTGCATACGTGCTGGCGCTGGATACAGATTTTGACGGCTGCATGCGCGTCATTCGCGAGATCACGCATGACGGGGAGAGCCCCGATACTTCGATATACCTTGCCAACTCGATGAATTCGTTGCGGATAGAAGGGCAGAAAACGGTTGGCATCGAAATTGTTCAGCAGTTTGATTGGGAGATTCCCGATTGGATCATTATCCCAGTGGGAAATCTGGGCAACATCAGCGCGCTGTACAAGGGGCTGAAGATGATGCAGGAGGTGGGCATTATCAGCCGTTTGCCGCGTCTGGTTGCGGCCCAAACCAGCAAGGCCAACCCGTTTTATCTCAGTTACATGAATGGATTTCGCGAAAAGGTCAGCGTAGAGGCTGAGTCGACGCTGGCGTCCGCAATACAGATTGGTGATCCAGTCAGCTACGAGAAGGCGGTGCAGGCGATTCAGGAGACGGACGGCATTGTCGAGCAGGTCAGCGAGCATGAAATGGCTGCGGCCGCCGCGATGGCGGATACCACGGGAATGTACACTTGTCCGCACACCGGAGCGGCGCTGGCGGCCCTTTTCAAGCTGCTTGAGCGGAAGGTCGTAAAGACCAGTGAACGGGTCGTTGTCATAAGTACCGCACACGGACTGAAATTCACGCCGTTCAAGGTCGGCTACCACGAAGGTACGCTGGTGGAAGTGGAAAGCGACTTGGCCAACCCGCCGGTCTATCTGCCTGCAGATGCGGAGATCGTAAGAGAAACGATCCGGCGTCGGCTCACATGAACGCGCTGACATGCGACCTTGCCCGCCGTCTCGAAGCGGAAAGGACAGTTCCAGTCTGTCATAACAATTTGACGATGAAGGCAGCCGCTATGCGAACGGATCCCGGAACGCGGTGAACGAAGAGCGCAGTCAGCAGAGGCTCGACTACCACGCCACATCCTTTTCCCAGGGGCGGATGGACTTTGCGTGGGAGGAGTTGACCGATGCGGAGCGGGCGCGGCACTACGCCGACTGGCAGGCAGGAAAGGGCTTGATTGGCGGCGACCCCCGCAAGCGCCCCCACTATGATCTGCTGCCCGCATGGGGAATGGACCGGCCATTTGTGCGTGCCCTGGCGCTCGACGATGAACGGGCCGCAAATGGTGAGCGATTTCGCCGGGAGATAGGCAGTGTACGACCGCTGGAGATTGAGATCGGCTTCGGCCGCGGGGACTTTCTCCTGGACCGGGCCACGCGCTTGCCCGATCGTCGGTTTGTTGGCTTTGAAGTGAAGACCAAGGCAGTGCGACTGGCGCTCCGTCGGGTGGAGAAGAGCGGGCTGGAAAACCTGTGGCTCAGCGATGACGATGTGCGGGTGGGCCTGCCGCTGGCGATTCCCGATGGTCGGGTGAATGCGATGCATGTACTCTTTCCCGACCCGTGGTGGAAGGCCCAGCATAAGGTCAAGCGCCTATTTTCGCCTCCGTTCGTAGACCTTCTTGCAGCCAAGATTTGTCCCGGCGGCTATCTGCATTTTAAGAGCGACGTAGAGCAGTACGGGACGTTGGTCCGCCATCTTGTCTGCAGCCATCCGGCCTTCGGTGACCACTGCCCGGGTCTTGCTGAACGGGTCGGGCCGTATGTCCCGACGCATCGCGAGCACTGGTGCCGCGAGAACGGTATGCCGGTGTTAGTGTACTGTTTTCCCCGCCACCGGCTCCACCAGCCTGTATCCCCTGAGTAGGGGAGGATTATCGTGTTGACGAACCTGAAAATTCGTAACTTCAAGAAGTTTGATGAAGTTGCTATTCCACTTGGTACGTCAGTTGTATTCATCGGCCCCAATAATTCCGGCAAGACAGCTGCGCTTCAGGCGCTTGCGCTCTGGGACAGTGGACTGCGCCGGTGGCAGGAACGGTATCAGGGAAAGCAGGCACCTGAACAACGTCCGGGTGTCACGATCAATCGCCGCGACCTGATAGCCATTCCAGTTCCTAGAGCCAACCTGCTGTGGCGCGACTTGCGGACGCGTTTTGGCACCAAGACTGGAGGCAAACCCGGCACGCAAAATGTTCGCATCGACATCGTTGTGGATGGCATCTCTGATGGCAAAGCTTGGAGTTGCGGACTTGAGTTTGACTATGCCAACGAAGAGTCATTCTACTGCCGACCTTTGCGCATAAGCGGAAATGCCAACGCAGGCGAAAGAATGTCTGTTCCTCAACAAGCATTACAAACGCGTGTCGCCTACTTGCCCCCTATGTCGGGCCTAGCTGCGGTCGAGCCAAAGTGGGAACTTGGCAGGGTAAACGTATTGATCGGAGAGGGCCAGACTGCTCAGGTGTTGCGTAATCTTTGTCACAACCTAGCGCAGGGCCAGCCTGAGGATTGGAGAAAAGTACAAGAGAATATTGACCAACTCTTTGGAGTCAAACTGGACACGCCTGATCACATCGTTGAGAGAGGCGAGATTACAATGTCCTACAGTGAGTCCCCCGGAGTTTCGCTTGCCCTATCTGCTTCGGGAAGAGGATTGCAGCAGACACTACTCTTGTTAACCTATTTGTACACCAATCCCTCTGCGGTCTTGCTTCTGGACGAACCGGATGCTCATCTTGAGATTCTGCGCCAAGGGCAAATATATCGCCTGCTGTCTGAAATTGCCGCCGAAGTAGACAGTCAAGTTGTCGCTGCCAGCCACTCCGAAGTGATCTTGAATGAGGCCGCTGCGAAAGACGTCGTGGTCGCCTTTGTCGGAGAGCCTCACAGAATAGACGACAGATCTGCGCGTACACAGGTTGCAAAGGCCCTGAAGCAGATTGGCTTTGAGGACTATCTCCAGGCGGAACAGGCCGGTTGGGTTCTCTACCTTGAAGGTTCGACCGATCTCTCCACTATACAGACGCTCGCGAAGATTTTGAATCATCCTGCTTCCGAGCATCTCGCTAGGCCATTCGTACATTACATAGGCAACCAGCCTCGCAGCGCCCGCAACCATTTTCATGGGCTGCGGGAGGCAAGGCCAGATTTGGCCGGAATAGGAATATATGACCGAGATGCAATGTCAATCGAGGCATCTCCACCTCTGCGGGAAATCCAGTGGCAGAGGCGTGAAATAGAGAATTTCTTGCCAATACCGGCGGTCCTAATTCGATACGCTCAATCCTCGGTAGACGAAGATACAGCCAGACCTGGAACGCTATTTTCAGCGGCTGAAGAAGAAAAGCGACTCGCGATAATGGATAAAATTATTCGTGATCTCGTGCCTCCAATTGCCCTGCGGGATTCCGCAGACAACTTCTGGCAAGATGTGAAAGCGAGTGAATTGCTGGATAGGGTATTTGAGGAGTACTTCGAACAACTGCAACTTCCCAACCTAATGCGCAAGACAGCCTATCACCGCCTTGCCGCGCTGGCGAAGCCCGAAGAACTGGATCAGGAAGTTACTGAGGTGCTTGATCAGATTGTGGAAGTCGCAATGCAAGCAAAGCGGTCTGGTCACTGAGAGCGTAGGATACGACTCGCTCTACGGTTCGGCACCGGTGGTCATGAATTCAGCGGCTGTGGGCGAGATGAATTTGCTGGCGAAGCTCGCGGCGGGCGGTGTTCAGGTTTTCTTTTATCTTGAAGAAGACGGCCTCGGTGACCTCCATTTCCTGTGAGACCAGGAGTGCTTCCAGGGTCTCGACAACACGCAGGACCTTCGCTTCCAGCAGTTCAACCGTCGTGGCGTAGAGCGATTCAGGCAGAAAGTAGAGAAGAATGACCAGCCCCCACATACTGAAGGCCAGAATCCGCGTCCCCGCGATCCCCAGTTGTTCCCTTAGAAACAAGAGCGATAGGAGCCAAAGCAGGAAGGCGGCTATCATCAGGTCGTAACGGGTGATTGGGCGTGCTGCGCTGACGTCCTGCAAGCCGGGCGCCAGCTGGTCATAGGTCTTCAGCCTGGCCAACCATGAGTTGAACTGGCGGCACTGCTGCCGGTTGACCCTGTTCTGGTCAAAGCGGGCCAGTTCCAGCGCCCGTTCACGGCACTGGTCGGCCAGGTCATAGAACTCTTTGCGGGTTAGTTCTGCCATGAATCGAAGCTGGAGGAAGTCAGGTTCGAGCCTCTCGCTGCACTCGGCAGGACACGATTACATGCCTTCTTCCGAAAAGAGACAGGATGAGTCAAGATGGTGGCCGAGCTGCCCAGGCAGGATGTTGGGCGGATTGCTCCTGGACGGGCCAGTGTTCCGGATACTTTCCGTTGGCGCTTGCGAAAAGCAGCCAAGTCGCTGTCAAGCGAGCCATAGGGGAATCAGCCACAGAAGTCCGGCCAAAACCACCCCGTTGATGGCGTTTTCCACCGTCGCAATTCCGGCCTGTCTGGAGAAAGGCCAGACGCGGCCGCGCGCGAATGCCCTTAGGAAGAGGGGGAAAGCGCCCAGGACGAGGATTGTCCAAACAGGGACTGCGCCGGTAGCCATCAACAGAATAAGGGCGACAAATCCGACGACGGAGATGATTGCGGCAATGTCGAGGCCGCGATCGGGCCCGAAGACAACGACCAGAGTACGTCTTCGGAGCCGCCAGTCCCGGTGCCAGCTATAGAATGAGAAGGACAGGTAGGCGAGCCAGGCGAAGGTTGCCGGTGCGAAGGCAATCCACAAGAGGGGGCGGGTCAAGGCACCGGTGAGGGCGAAGTAGGTTCCCAGCAGAGGAAAGACGCCCATGCCCAACCAAAAGGTGATGTCGCCGAGCCACCACAGTCTGCGGGCGTAGCGCATGGGCGGCCAGATGGAGGCGCCGCACATCAGGCCGCTGAGTAGAGCGAAGAAGCAGAAGGGCCAGCCGACGAAGAAGCCCAGCCAAAGCGACGCCAACGCGAAGATTGTCCCTGCCATCAAACCGAGGCTGAGAAAGGTTTCTGCACGCAAGAGGCCCTGTTGCATCCAGTCGTAGCCGTCGAAGAGCAGGGAGCGGGTCTGCAGCGGAGGCTTCTGTTCACTTTCAGGGGCATGGGACAGCGTGTCGAAGTTGGACTGGCGTCTGTAGTCCACGAAGGCGCCGAGGAAGTTGCAGGCCAGCGCGAGCGCAGCAAAGTTGAACAGCAGAGCCAGGGCCGGCCAGATGCTGACCGTCTCAATCTGCCAGCGTGCGGTTGCCGCGCCCCATAGGACCGGTGTAAGCAGGGCAGGAACTGCTCGCATTCGCCCCATCTGGGCGAGCAATCGGAAGAGGTTTACGGCTACTTTGCCGGCTCGCAGGGGCTGGGCGGGAAGGGCTTCGGCTTCGCTCCTGCTCAGGCCGGAGGAGATGTGCCTGTACATTGTTCGCCTGACAAAAAGTCCAAGTTACGCGCTTTCATATTAGCATCAATATGCGATCTGTTCAACCGAGTCAGTATGACACGTGCCAGCGTTCGTACAGCGGAGTGCCGTCCCGTTGGGCGTAAATTTGCACCCTTTGAAGGCGGCCGTCGCGCGCCTTGACCATGCGCTCGAATTCGGCGCGCCTCCCTTGAAATAGCTCATTCCCCGGCGAACGGAGCAGGTATATGTTTTTTGGATTGTCCAAGAAAATCTCAAGTTTCAGAGTAAACGACTCGTCAGGCTGGAGGAGCGAAGCGTAACCGAATATTTCAATCGGTGAAACGGTTCCTGCGCTGAGAAAGCGGATCGGGGCCTCCAGACCCCAATCCAACACGATTGGGGCGCCCAGCCCGCCGTAGCGGAGATCGTAGGCGAGGTGGTAAGTGGCGTCCGAGTGGTCTACCAATCCGCCGCTGCTGGACAGCGCGGCGTGATAGGCCGTTGTCGCCCGCAAATCGAGCAGAAAGCAGGTGCTGAAGAGAAGGGCGAGGAGAAGCTGAAGCGCCGGCACCCTGGCGAGGTAGTGGAGAGGCGGGCGACGTAACAGCGACTGGCGGAGCACAGGCCAAGGCCAGCCGCGGCTATGGTAGGGAATTGGCTTCCCTGTCTCAGCCAGCTCGGTAGAAGCGAACCATCGCCACAGTTCGCACAGGGCCACGCTTGTGACAGCAATTGCCAATGGGTGCAGGAGTGCGTAGTGCGTGACAAACAGGTCGCTAATTGTGAAGAGGCTGGCGGCGAACGCCATGATCAGTAGAAGGAGCGGTGGTCCAACCATGCGGCGGCCGGTGGGGCGCGCCAGGGCCGCGGCCGGCAGCGCCAGTGACAGCCAGGGTGCGAGAGGACTTTGGTGGACGGCGCCGAGATACCAGAAGTGACTGCCCGTCAAGGTCTGGAGCAACTGTTGCCAGCGCACGGTGGCATTGGTTAGGATGGCCGCGTTGTCTATGCCGTAGTAACTGCTGCCGACATTCTGGGTTATGGACGACAGGGTGCCGCCGGTCTGAAGGTTGAATAGGAATAAGGGCGTCAGTGGCAGCAGGAAAGCCAGTGCCGCAAGAGGAAACAATACACGCGGGTGACGAAATGACGTTCCAATTCGTTTGGATTGGTGGGGTACGCTGGGACGTTGCCACAGCCACCATCCGGCGCACGCCAGGCTGAACGGCAGTATAATCCAGGCGGCTAGCAGCTTGGCGTAGAGAGCAAATCCGGCACAGAGAGCGGCCAGGATCAGGTTGCGAGCTTGCCCGCGGCGCAGCCATCGGATCGATTGCCACATACAGGCAAAGGTAAAAGGAAAGGTAGCGTTTGTGATGAAGATGCCTTGCCGCTGCCAGAAGACAAAGCTCGGTGCGGCGGCCAGCAAGGTCAAGCAGGCGAGGGCTGCGGTAGCGATTGGTGCGGTGCGCGCAGGGTTGCGGTCGCAAAGGGCCAGCCATTCTGAGATCGTGCGTTCAAGCACCAGCAGGCCGAGAACGGCAAGAAGGAGCGGCAGCAGTCGCAGATTGGGCACGCCGATGCCGGTTATTGCCAGAAAGGGAAGCGCTAAGTAGACGTTCAAGGCCCCGATGTAATCCTGCACCATCAGGGGCAAGTCAGTCCCGAAAAGCGAGACGGTTGCGCCGCGGAACGCGGAAACCGGCGCGCGATGGAGCAACTCCATTGCATTGACGCCGGCCTCTTTGGCCTCATCGTAGTGGAGACCCGGCAGCCCCAACTGGTAAGCGGCAAGAGAAAGAAAAAGGCTGACCGTTGCAGCCAGCCAGCCAAGAAGTCCGAACTCTTGCCGACGCGTCATTCGACAATCAGCCCCACGTCGCTGGCCAATGCCTCGTAGTTCCATCCGCTTGCATAGATGCGGATACTGTCGATGCGCGCCGGTCGCGTCGCTTCCAATTCTTCAATGAGATTGCCAGATTCAAAGGAGTGCCAAGTGAACAACTCAATCTGCTCTCCGCCAAACAGAGGGTAGTCGGGTCTTGGGTCGGTGTTATAGAAGCCCCAGCCCCATGTTTCTACCTTTG
Organism: Caldilineaceae bacterium; assembly: GCA_034428395.1. GTDB lineage: Bacteria > Chloroflexota > Anaerolineae > Caldilineales > Caldilineaceae > Bin5. Next base: position 12,932 of record DAOUHX010000492.1, on the reverse strand, counting down.
AGTAGATGTCCGTATAGGTGATCTCGACGCGTAAGGGAAACTCCGAGCTCTTCTCGCCGGCGCCTGCCAGAGTCTGCCAGTTCAATTTTACGTCGAGTCTTACGACCAGAGAATCGTAACTGTGGACGGCTTCGTTGACAACCTGTCGGATGCCTACTTCAGTATGAATGCCATCTTCCCCGATGCGATAGAAGCGAGCCACCTGCCGTCCGTCCTGTTCGAGAAAAGTTACCGTGCCGGGCGTTGTATAGGGGGGATCGAAGTAGCCTTCCCAGTCCTGACCGAGCTGGCCGCCGAATGCGCCGTCTCGCAGCAGGTTGTGTTCAGCAGGGACCGGAGGCAAGGTAGTTCCGTCCTCTTGGATCCAGGAACGGAGGCCGGGTTGGATCACAACCGAGTCCTGTTCACGCTGTGAGATGCTGGCTACGCCCTGTTTGACCACAACCTCTGTGCTGTCTACGTTGACTAAGAAGGCGTAATTTCCTTCCTCCAGGAGGGCTTCGCCATGCGGTGTCTCGATTTGGACTTCAACCGGTCGATTGAGTGCGCTCTTGGTGAAAATCCGCACCTGCCCTTCTAGCAGGCGGAGGCGGACGGTGTAGGGTTGATTGCTGCCGGCAAAGTAGGGGCGACGGCTGCGCAAAATTTCGAGAGATGTGTTGGGATAAAGGAGAATTGTTCCCATCAGTTCATCGCTCAGGCTATTCACAGGGAGGCCAAGTGCCCCTTGCGTCGCTGCGCCTCTTGTTTCCAGGCGGCTTCCTTCTCCGATCCCATCGCGCCTTTCGGTCAAGGCAATCGGTTGGTCTGAGCGGGGCGGGTAAAGGAGAACAGTCCCGATGGTCGTTTCAAATCGAAGAGACTGTTCAATCGCGGCCGAGTGGTAGAGATTTCGCAAGCCTAGAGGGATTCCGATCAGCAGGATGAGGAAAAGGGCAAACGAGCCCAGCAGAACGATCCAGGCGACGCGCTCGGGCCGTTCGCGCCAGCGCGGCAGCGGATATGACTGGGCCGCGGGCGCTGAATCGGCGGCTGCGGACTGCGATACTGACGGGTCTACTGTCATTTTGACGAATCGTCCCCGTTATTGGCCGGAGGGCGCGGCCCTCGACCATCGTCGCTTTCCCTGCCGCGAGCTCTCTCGACCAGTTGTGCGCTCAGCTTATCCATCCAAAACTGTGCGTCGCGGTCATCCGGGTTGATCTCGAGAGCCCGTTGGAACAGGGCCGATGCCCTGCTCAAATTGCCCTGCTGTTTATAGATCAATCCAAGGTGATAGTGGACATTTGCGGCGCTGGGATCGAGCCAGAGGGCTTTTTCGTATGCGCGAACGGCATTTGCCTGGTGTTTCGGTCCTGAAGTTTCGAGCCGTCCCAGATAGGCAGCCGCCAGGTTTGTCCAAAGCAACACGTTGTCCGGCGAGGCATCAACGGCTTTTCTAAGAATGTTGACTGCTTTCGACCATTTGCGCTGTAAGATCAGTGCCCCGCCGAGGTTGATGGCTATATCGGGATCGTTGGGCAAGTCCTCGTGCAGCGGCTCCAGCACGGCAATTGCTTCTCCGGGGCGGTTAGCGCGCAAGAGGCGCGCGCTCTCGTTGAGGGTAGTCCGGTAGTTGGAGCTTGAACTGCTTCTCCTGGAGTTACGTCGGCCTCGTTCGTTGTCGTTCATCGTGTTCTTTTCAGGCAGGCGGTTTCAGTCGGTCACCTTCGTAATTGGGCTCAGTGGTCAGCGCCTGTATCTGCCTGTGTTTCGTCGCTTCCCTCGTCGAGGTTATGGAAAAGTTCGTATTGGTCCAGAGTGGGGGCGAAGAATTCGATGACGAATTCATTGGGCAGGCCCATCGGGACAACGAGCTCACTGAGGAGCGAACGTACGAAGATTCGCCGCCGGTCAGGGTCCATACTCTGGGAGGCGATGTCCCAGAGCAGCATCGTCCCGTAGGTGCCTTCCGCGGTGTAGTGAAGATCGAGCTTGCCAATCGTGGCTGGCTGGTCGGCTTCATCGGTCTGAGCCAAGTCGAACAAGGCGTACTGTTCCGAACTGCCGGTTCGCACAAGGCGCTTGAGTTTCAGGTTCACCACTCCTCCAAATCGTCCGCTTCGTCCTCCCAGTTCTCAGGCGTCTCGTCGAATAATGGTATTGCTTCGGCATCTCCATAGAAGAGAGCCTCCTCAAGTGCATTCGCGGCCGCGTTGGCCTCATCAGGTTCGTCACTTGTGCTGATGGCGCCCAGAAACTCCCTTGCCTGCCGTCCACCGAGCCGACCCAGCGCGAAAATCGCGGCCAGGCGCACAGGCTTATTATCGTCGGCCAGGAGCTCGAAAAGGGTATCGAGCGCGTCGCGGGCTTCGAGCTGGCCGCAGGCTCTGGCCGCGGCCGCCCGCATTTCTGCTTCAGGGCTTTCCAATTCGGACTGAACCGTGGAGCGCCAGCGGACGTCTGCACTGCGTCCCATAGCAGTTATGGCTGCCACCCGCATCTCCCTATAGCGAGAGTAGTAGCTGTCTTCGAGCAGCTCGCGTATACCCGTCTCTCCCGAAAAGGCGATGCTTTCCAGCGCACGAGCCTGAACGTTGAGCGGCTCCATTTCGGCGTGCAGGACGGCAAGGAGAGCGTCCTCGGCACGCATTGCCAGCGACGGCGAGAGTTCATCCAACTCGCCCGCGAGCACGAACGCGCCCAGTGCATCGGCCGCGGCGGCGCGCACTGTGTCGTGGGGATCGTTGTTGAGTAACTGAATGAGCGGTCCGACAAGGTCGGCGTCTCTATCTTCCCACAGGCCCCGGACCGCGAGAACGCGCACTTCGGGCAGCGGGTCTTTCAGGGCCAGGCGTAGAAGCCGCCCCAACTGCAGATGAAGATTGTCGACGCTTTCGTCCACCAGCGATTGCACGACATGAAGCCGCCTGGCATCCTTTATCGTCGTCCACACCTCGCGCACACGTTGCAGGTCTGGGAGGTTCAAGTCGGAGAGGACGGCCAGGTCCTGACGTTGGGGAGGCACGCCTTCCTCTTGCAATTGGGCCAACAGAAGTTCGACGGAACTTGCCGGGCCGGGTTGTGTCTGCGCGCCCTGTAGCGGCTGGGCCGGGTTGCTCACGTGCTTCCTCAATCAGGGAAATCGCAATCCATCGGGTGTCGGAGTGTCATAGTGCGGGTGGGCCGTTCAGATTATATACCACTTTCGGTCTGTTGCCAGATGACGAGGGGCAGGATTGTGCACGTCACCAGTCTGCTATCCTGGCGGCGTTGCAGTCGCGGTTGCGGCGGGCGTTGCTGTTGGAGTGGACGTTGCTGTTGCCTGGGCCCGCAAGGGGACTACGATCTCCTGCCCCGGCTGCAGGTTTCTTGCTTCCGCTTCGGACATGTTGTTGGCTTCCATCAGTTCGGCCGTATCGATACCGAAGTTGTCGGCAATTCCAGCTGGAGTGTCGCCCCGCTGAATCGTATAGGTAATCAGCAAGAGAGTTGGCGTTTGTGTCGCGGAGGCAGTTGGGGAGGGCGAGGGCGTCGGTGTCTCCACAGCCTCTTCGACTACCTTCGTAGGTGTCTCCGCGGGCTGCATAGCCTGTGCCGTCGGTGTTTCCGTCGCCTGATTGGCGGAATCCTGGGACTGCATTCCCGCCGCTGCTGTGTCAGATGCCTGCGGAGTTGGGGTATCGGTCGGGGAGGTGTCAGACGAGGGCGCATCCCCTGAAGGTGGCGATCCAGCGGCCTGGCCGACGCCGCTCTGCACGACCGCGGGCGCCAGGCTATCGCGCGCGGGTCGAACGTTTGGCTCACTGTCGGCCACCACCGGTGTGATTTCGAAGTTCTGGATGAGTGGCAGGCTATCGTTGTCTCGCAGGAACGAGGGCGCGTCGCGTGCGATGAGCGTAATGGCCAGCGCGCCCAATAGCAGTGCGGGCACGCCTGCGGTCAAAAGCCTGGAGGGGGCCGCTCGCAGTTCGCGGCCGCAGTGCGGGCAGATCACATGGTCGGAGGTGGCCCGCTTGCGGCAGCGAAGGCAGCGGATTCTTGTTATGCGCGGTGCCAGTCGTGTGCCGCACTCGGCACAAACCATTTGGTTGTGCAGGACGGGGGTTTGGCAGGCGGGGCAGCGTTTCGAGCCCCAGGAAGGGGTCTGTGCGGGCGGTCTGCTTTCCGGTTGAGCTGGAATAAATCTATCGGAACCGGCGTCCGATAGCCCGGGTTCATCGAAAGACATTGTTTCGGCAGGCTACTACACTAATGGGGAAGACAGGATATGCCGGCGCTGTCATTGACCCAGCAGGTGGAACCAGTCAATGCCTTGCGGGCCCGAGCGAATATCATTGATTGTGATGACTACCATCAGCCCCAACAGGAGTATGAAACCGACGAGATGAATGACTCCTTCCCTTTCAGGAGCAATGCGACGGCCGCGCAGCTTTTCGATGAGTATAAACAGCAGACGGCCGCCATCCAGCGCAGGAATCGGCAACAGATTTGCGATTGCCAGGCCAGCAGAGATTATTGCGGCCAGTTGCCAAACAGGAAACCACAGTCCGGTATCTGCAGTCGCGTTTACTGCGCCGCCAACAAGTTGGGCAATTCCAACCGGACCTGACAATGCTGCATCCTGGGGCGCAAGCTGCCCGGCGATAAGCATCATTGGCAGTGAGAAGATCGCCTGGACGTAGTCGAAAATGCTGACGATTCCAAGCCAGATGCTCTGAAAGAACGGCAGGGTAACCAGCATCAGAACGCCGCCTATGCCGACGCCCATTGCACCCTGGCCCGGCGGCGGCTCCTGACGAGCCAATACGTGGCGTGTGAGGAGTTGATCGCCGCGCAAGAGTGTAACGGTTATTGTCTGGCCAAGATGCCCTCGTACGATGTCGCTCAGGCTGTTTTCCGCTGTCACCACCTCACCGTTTGCAGCGTAAAAGAGGTCCCCCGGCAGCATTCCGGCTTCCTCGGCCGGGCTGCCGGGAGCGACCTGGGTGATCCTGGTCATCAAGGCGGCTTCGGAGGGCTGCTCTTCCAAAAGGCGTTCGAGGTCATCTTGCGTTGCGAAGGGAACCTGCATTGTAAGCAGCCCTCCATCACGAAGTATGACGACTGTACCGACCTCGGCAACGATGGGCGAAGGGCGCCGCTTCTGGTTCAGGAGTTCGCCGCTGCGCGCGTCGATGTAGATTGGGCGTCCGTTCAGGCGGATGAGTGTGTCGTTCGGCTCAATCGCCGCTCCCATAAAGGATGAGTCTGGCGGGACTTGGCCCAGGCGAGGGTGGGCGGCCCCTGCCGGGAAGCCGGAAAAGACGCTTGCAATTGAGAAGAAGATGGCGAGCAGCAGGTTCATCGCCGGTCCGGCGAGGAGGGTAAGGACCCGGCCCCTCCCGCGCGCGGCATTGAAGGAACCTGGGCTGGTGTCGGCCATGTCCTCCCCTTTCATCCGCACAAAGGCGCCAAAAGGGATGGCGTTGATGGAAAACACCGTGCCATCGTATGTAAAGAGCTTGATCAGACGAGGGGGAAAGCCAAATACGCCGAACTCTTCAACTTCAATCCCGTTTCGTCGCGCTACAAGATAATGTCCCAGCTCATGGAAGAAGATCAGGACGCCCAAGAGGAGGAAAAAGGATACGATTGTCAGAAACATCCGCGTTCTTACTCCGAGTCCCGAGGGGGCAGTGTTTTGGCTAACTCCTCCTCGTCTCTCCAATCAGTGAACCGCGGCGGAATGCAATGTCCATTCGGACAGCCGCCTTATGTCAAGAGACCTGGACCGCCGATGGCCGGCGAAGCTTACGCCTTTAGCGAAGGCTACGCGGGAATCGGCGCGGTTCCTGATAGCCGTTTTGGTTTCTTCGGAGTTCATTATACTCGTACGCCAAAAGAGCGGGCAAATGGTTTGGGCCAAACCTTTGTGCGCCCACGAGAAGCAGGACGAAGAGAGAGTTTTGGCCACTGACCGGTTCGCCGCCCATTCCCTTGGTAAAGGGACTGCCGGGTCAGGCTAAACCATTTCCCCTTCGAAACCGAGAATTTCGATCCCTTCAACTTGTCAGATCTGCCCTGGTTCCTTTTGCTGTCGGTCCCATCGTTTGTGTATGTGAGAATCTGACATAGCGGTCGTCTGGACCCTTTTCCTACGGGACCGAGGTCCTCTCGTTCTTGCGTGAAAGGGGGACATTTGTCCCCCAATGTCCCCCAATGTCGTCCAATGTCGTCCAATGTCGCCCAATATTTTTTTTCGGGAGGGGGATGTCTTCTTAGTTTTGCGTTTTCAGTTTTCAGTTTTCAGTTTTTGGTGCGCCTGCAAAGTCTCTTGTAAGAATTGGCGTCCCTCGGTCGACAGGCGTCCTGGCAGATGGCGCCTGTTACAGATCGGCGATCCGCGAAGGACGCGAATTCACGGCGAAGGGCCGCGTCAAGTCCGGTCAGGTCCGGTTCAATACTTTCAGGTTGGGCCAGCCTTTTTCTTCCGGCGAGTGGAGACGGCAGGAGCGGCCGCCTCCCGGCTGCGGATGCAGGGGGACCGGATGGTTCTTGTAATGGCGTTTGCGTTCTTCGTTCCTGGCTTTCAATTGCTCGTTGCCCTGGCCGGTAGTTGCTGTTGATACCAGCATAGCACATCTGAAAGCCATTTGCTCGCGATTTCTCTTTTTTTCATCATTTTTCGTCATTGGTCGGTCGTTTTGGTCCTTTGTGCCGCGGCGCGACCAGGCTGCCGTTGCCGGGACTTGGGCAACGGGTTGCCGGCCTAGCTGTTTGTCGCACCGGCGATGGCAGTTGTCGCGCCGGTCATGGTTCTTCTGTAGCTCGCGCTTGCACGCGCATGCGCGCGCTTGCGCGTCTCCTGGTTCATCTTCGTTGTTCGTTGGTGCTTTTGCTGTGGGTCCCGCAACAGTCTACGAAGTTTCATTGGAGAGGCGGCCTGGATCCATGGGCGTCGCGCCGGTGCGGCCGTTGGGCAGATACGCCAGGTCTCACTGGGGAATCAGTTTCGTTGCTGTGGGGACTCGTCGTGGACAAGGGTACCGGGTGGATTGGCGAGGTCGGTCAGCGCGGCATAGACCGCTCCTGGAGCCAGCCCGCCGCAGATGACCACCTGCAGGTCGCTATGCGCGCGGACCATACAGAGCGACTGCCGGACTTTCGCGGCCATGCCTCCGGTCACGTCCGGTGCGTGGCTGGCGCCGAGGGCAGCTCGCAGCGATTCGAATGAGCGGGGTGTGATTTCGGTCAAGAGAGCGGCGGATGCATCCTGCAAAGGATCGCCGGTGTAGACTCCGTTGACTTCGCCGGCGAGAATGATTCGGGCCGGCAGCAATTGCGCGGCCATGTATTCGAAGATCTCCTCGGTACTTGCAATCGTTCCACCGCGCAGGGAGTCCAAGGCCACGTCGCCGTGCACAAGCGGGAGCAGTCCACGCTCCAAGGCCAGGCGAACCGTCTCCGTCGGTCCGCTGACGATGCTGCCATCCTCGCAACGGAGAGAGACGCTCGGCTGAATGGACCAGACGGGCAGTCCGGCATCGAGTAGATGAGCAGCTACGATGCGGGAAAGGCGCATTGCCGCATCGGCGGTCGCGGCGAAGCCGAGCCACTCTTGCGGACTGCGGACACCTTCGCGGGTGCCGTAGCGCCGGGCGCTGACGTGTCCGAAGCTGCCGCTTCCGTGGCCAAGGACGAGCCGGAGCTGAGGGTGGTCTCTCACGGCCTGGGCAATCTCGTCGCTCAAGCGTTTGAGCACATCCGTCCGCGGCGTCTCGGCGCGGCGCTTGTCGGTGATAAGTGAGCCGCCGAGTTTCAGATAGAAGAGGGTCACTGTGGTGTCTGACTAGCGCCTGCTGGCGGTCGTTATGATGGCGAGGGCTTCGAGCAGCTCAGTGTCCTGCTCTGGCAGAACTGTGCGGAGATCGAATAACAGGAGATCGTTCTGGATTCGACAGATGACAGGTGGATCGTTTTTCCTCAGAGATGCGGATGACTCGTCCGGCTGGGGGGTATCGAGGGCGAGCAGATGTGTGGGCAGCGTTTCACCGGGCAGACTGCCGCCGCCTATTGTGCTTTCGCCGCGGATGACGGCGGCCTCGAAGCCGGCCGCGCCCAACTGTTTCTGCAGACGTTGTGCGCGCCGCCTTACCGCTTCGGCGGGCTGGTCGATCATACGCCAAACCGGAATCTCGGTCGCGGCCCTGCCGCTTCGATAGGCTCGCAGCGTCGCGTCCAGCGCGGCGAGCGTCATTTTGTCGACCCGGAGGGCGCGTGCGAGCGGGTGTGCTCGTAGCCGTGAAATGCATTTGGACTTGCCGACGATCAGCCCGGCTTGCGGTCCACCCAAGAGCTTGTCGCCGCTGAAGGTGATAATATCTGCGCCAGCCTGCACGCTGGCTTGTACCATGGGCTCGGCAGCGAGGCCGAAGCGGGCCGTGTCCAGCAGAGTGCCTGAGCCGAGGTCGTCAATCACAATGGGCCATTCCGGTCGGGGTCGTCCCGCTGGAGTTCGTTCCGCCGTTGCGCGGTCGGCAGTGCCAGGAATTTGCACCGGGTCCGCGGCTGGGGGGGTATCTGGGCTTTCTTCTGCGCGGTGCGCGTGTGCGATCGCGACCAGCTGGTTGAGCTCCGGTTTCTTGACGAAGCCGAGCTGTCTGAAATTGCTGGCGTGAATGCGCATCAGCGCGGCCGTGCGAGGGCTGATGGCGTTGGCGAAGTCGTGTGGATGCGTGCGGTTGGTCGTGCCGACCTCCACGAGAGTTGCGCCGCTCTGGCGCAGAACATCCGGTATGCGAAACCCGCCTCCGATCTCGACCAGCTCTCCGCGGCTGACGATCACCTCGCGGCCCTGGCACATGGCCGATAGGGCCAGAAAGACGGCTGAGGCATTGTTGTTGACCACAAGGGCATCTTCCGCTCCGGTCAATTTAGAAAGCAGCCGCGCAGGGTGGCGGTGCCGGCTGCCTCTCCCGCCGGCCTCCAGGTCATACTCGAGCGTGCTGTAGCCTTTGGCCAGTTCAATGACGGCCTTTTGGGCGGCTTGACTGAGCGGCGCGCGCCCCAGATTTGTGTGGATGAGAACGCCGGTGGCGTTGATCACAGGGCGCAGCGACGGCGTTTCGACGGCGAGAAGGTTGTGTGAGATGCGCTCCGTTATATGCTCCCAAGTTGGGGCTACCGCGCCGGCGCGGATGGCGTCGCGGGCGGCGTCGAGTTCTGCGCGTGCGGCGGCAGTGACGGGGCCGGTTCCAAACTCGGCGACCAGTGGGCTTATTTCGGCGCGGCGCAACAGACTGTCGACGGCGGGCAGTTTGCGTAACTCGCCCGTTTCGTGTTGAGGTGTGGTGCAGTCTGGGGGATGGAAGGGGGGCGCGGTTTCGTTCATGGCACTTTTCTGGCGGCGGCGAACGCCGTTTTTGTCTCAGGCGAGGCGGGGCAGGCTGTCTACGGGCAACTCTGCCAGCGTGGGATTGGATCGGTCCCTATCAGACAGGAGAGGAGCCGTGGCGAGCCAGTCCACGGCCAGATCGGGGTCGTCCCAGGCGACACCGTGTTCGTCGGTGCTGTCGTAATAGTTGTCAACGTTGTATGCGAGTGCGGCATCGGTCAGGGCCAGGAATCCGTGCGCCACGCCCACGGGGATAAAGACACCCAACGGGTAGCGGTCGCCGATTTCGACAGTTTCCGATTGACGGAACGTTGGGCTGTCGGGCCGGAGGTCGGCGAGCACTACCTGGATGCGGCCCTGCACGCAGAACCAGTAGTCCACTTGATGGAAGTGGAAATGCAGCCCGCGCAGCACGCCCGCTTGCGAGTAGCTGACGTTCGACTGCAGGAGTTTCCAACTACGTTCGGGAAACCACTCCTTGCGGAAGGTCTCCAGAAATCGCCCCCGTTCATCGCCGAATGGACGCAAGGCGACAAACTTGACGCCTTGAATCTGGGGTGACGCGCTTATTTTCGGCACAGGAAGTTCCTTCCGGCCGTGTGGGCAGCCACCGGTCGGCAAAAGTATTGCCTTATCCTGAGGGCTGGACGGTCAACACTCATGTTGTAAGCCTGCGCATGCGCTCGACAATTCTATTGATGGCGGTTGCTTTGAGCTGGTACGAGGTGCGGTTGACCAGCAGCACGGCCTGACTCTGCAGAATTGTGCGCATCTCGACAAGCCCGTTCAGGCGGAGCGTTTCGCCTGTCTGGACGATGTCGACAATGAGGTCTGCCAGGCCGAGAATGGGACCCAATTCGACAGAGCCGCCCAGGGCGATAATCTCGGCGTTGACACCTCGAGCGGCGAAGAACTGCCGCGTGAGCCGGGGGAATTCAGTCGCTATGCGGGGCTGGCTCATATAGCGTAAGGGCATCCCCGTCAGGTCTGGAAATGGCGGCGCTGCCCCGGAGACCAGTTCGGGGCGCTCGACAGAGCCGTCGAGCTGTGCCGGCGAGCGGTCTGTGGGGCCGGCAAGGCAGAGACGGCAGTGTCCAAACGGAAGCAGCAGCGGCTCGTAGACGGCACGATCGGTCTCTCGCACCACGTCCAGCCCGCAGATACCGAGGTCGGCCGCGCCATGCTCGATATAGGTGGGCACATCGCGTGGTTTGGCCATCACAAAGCCGATGGAGCCGTCGGTGGCCGGCAGAACAAGCTTACGGCTGGCGGTGTCGGTGGGAAGCGGCAGCCCGGCCCGTTTCAGGAAAGTCAGGCTATCGTACGCCAGCCTCCCCTTGGGCAAGGCGAATAGAAGGGACCGTTCAGCCGGTGTCTGACCGCCCGATAGACGGGGCAGCTCCATTGTTTCGGCAGAATCGCGTGTGGCGGTGGTCGCTGGCTGGCTCACGGGCCAGGTTCTCGCATGGGTACGGTGGGTGCGTGCGATAGCCGGTCGTGATCGAGTGGGCCGAGAAGGTCGAATCCACCATTACCGTCGCTACGGTGATGGAGAAAGCCGTTGTCCCATTGGAGAACGTCGGAAATCCCTGTCTGTGCGGCGTAGTCCAGGGCGGAATCGACTGACCAACCGCTTACGTCCAGCTGCACCGGCAGGCCGGCAGCGCGCAGCAGCTGTATTTCTGCCAGGGCGGCGGCACTCCCTTGTGCCAGAGCAAGCGCGGGACGACGGTGGCGGGGCTTGGCTGTCGCGTCGTCCGCTTGCTGCCGATTGCGCGCCAGCAGCAGCAGGTCTACGCCCAGGGCCACACCTATCGCTGGTTGGGGAGGCCCGAAGTGGCCGACGAGATCATCATAGCGACCGCCGCTGCCGACTGCTGTGCCCAGCCCCGGTGTCAGGGCCTCGAATGAGATGCCCGTGTAGTAGCCGAGATTGCGGATCTCGGTTAGGTCGATTGTCAAATTGTCCAAGACTTCGAAGCCGGCGAGGGCTTCGACGATGCGGCGCAAATTCTGTAAGGCCTCGTGCATACTACTGTTCTGGATGTGCCGCTCGGCCTGCGACAGGATGTTATCAATATCGCCGCCGACCAAGTGGGGCAGCGTTTCGACAGCCTGCCTCTGTCCGGTGCGCAGGGGTGTATCGCGCAGGAAGTCGGCCAGCAGGGGTTCGCTCTTGCGATTCAAGGCATATTGCAAGCGTTGCGACTGCTCCTGCGTCAGCGCCAGGGCCTGGAGGAGGCTGCGGTAGTAGCCGATGTGACCCAGGATCAGGCGGTAGTCGGTCAGGTCTGCGACCTGCAAGCTCGCGGCGGTGAGGGCAAGGATCTCGGCGTCCGCGGCTGGCGTGGGCGCGCCGATCAGTTCGCCGCCTACTTGCCAGAATTCTCGTTGTTGACCGGCCTGCGGTTGCAGGTAGCGGAAGACGCTGCCGCCGTAGCAGAAGCGCTGGGGCATTGGCCAGTCGTGCAGTCGGGCGCCGACCAGCCGGGCGACCGAGGTCGTAAATTCCGGGCGGAGGGAGAGGGTGCTGCCGTCGCGGTCGAGAAAACGATACATGTCGGAGCGCAGCCGTTCGTCATACTGCGCGCTGAGGTTTGCGTCGAACTCGAACATGGGTGGAATCACGTCGCCGTAGCCCCAGGCGCGAAAGGTCTCCATCAATCGGTCGAGGAGGCGCTGCCGATTGCGCGCCTCATCCCAGAAGTAGTCGGCGACACCAAAGGGGACCTGTCCGTTCATCGGCCCTGCTCGCGCTTCTTCTGCTTGTTGGCCTGCAATGTCTGAATCTGTTCCTTGGGGGTAAAGTACTGTCGCCTGGCTGATTCGGCGCCGGCTGCGCTCTGCTCTTGCGGCGTGAGCCCGCCCAGGGCTCCCAGCACCGTTACCTGCGAGACGGCCCGACGTGTGGCATTGCTTGAGCAGCCAGGGCAGACCGGCTGCTGACCTTCTGCCGCGGCTGCAGTCGGCCACAGTCGGTCGAAGCGGTGATCACAGTCTTGGCAGACATACTCGTAGATCGGCATAGTGACATTGCTTGGCTTCGCCGGCCAACGGCTGATTGAGCGAACCTGAGTTGTGACTGTCAACAGTATGCCAAAGCTGGGCCAATGCGCAAAGGCCTGGCGCTCGCCGGGGGGCGGAGGGCACCGGTCGAACGCGCGATCGGCTGGAGAGGCGCACGCACGGTCGCATGGGCACGACTGGCGCGCCGGCGGCAAGTTGGAATCGCGGCGGCATGGTGGTATCACCTTCGCTTGCGCTGCCACATAAGTTGGAATCGCGCACGCAAAGCGGCATAGCTACAGGGGGGCGTTGCGGGGGGCGTTCCCCCGGACAAGGGAGGGCCGGAACGGCCCGACCGTCCAGAACGGCCGTGACTCGTGATTTGTGATTTGTGATTCGAACTGCGGGAGCCGCGCACGCGCGCTGGCGTCGCGTCCGCGGCGCGTCGGCGACAAGCTGGAATTGCGCAGGCACGGTGGCATACCCTCGCTGGCTTTGACACACCGGCTGGTTCCGCGCAGGCACGGTGGCATTGTCTCCCGGTCGCTGACAGACGAGCTGGGGAAGCGTA
>DAOUHX010000491.1:0-11088 GCA_034428395.1 Caldilineaceae bacterium | reverse complement strand
CATCGCCGTGTTCACCGGCCCCGGTATCAGTTCGTTGACGCTGATGTTGTCGCCGCGCAGCTCCATTCCGAGGACGCGCGTAAACATCCACAGACCCGCCTTGGAGACGCAGTAGGCGGAAGAGTCTGCCGCGCCGCGATGGCCCATGCCCGAGCCGACCGTGATGATCTTGCCGCCGCCGCGCGCCCTCAGGTGGGGAATAGCCGCCCGGGCACAGAGGTAGGGGCCGGTCAGATTGATCGCGATCGTCTCGCTCCATGTGGCCGCATCGCTTTCGGCCACCTCGCGCTTCGACGGAGAAACGCCGGCGTTGATTACAAGGATGTCAAGACCGCCGAATCGGGCCGCTGTACCGGCAACCGCTAGCTCGACCGACGCCGGATCGGCCACGTCGGTGGTCACGGCGAGCGCCTGCCCGCCGGCCGCCTCGATTTCAGCGGCCACCGCCTCGATCTGAGCCTGCGTACGCGCCGCACAAGAAACGGCGGCCCCCGCACCGGCGTACGCGATCGCAATCGCCCGCCCAATGCCGCGCCCCGCGCCGGTCACCAGGGCAACCTTCCCGGCCAGCGCCTGTCCACTATTCGTCATGACCTCCTCCTTCAGCAATCCACAGACCACTGGCCACCGAATTGACACATCCCGACCGATAACAGAAAATCTGGGGCGAACTCTTTAAGAACTGGAAACTGAAAACAAGAAACTGAAAACTCCGACAATGACACGGGTCGCACTGGAATCAACGGTCATCAGCCACGGATTGCCCTACCCGGACAATCTGAAGCTCGCACGGGAGATGGAGGAGATCATCCGCTGCCACGGGGCGGAGCCGGCCACGGTCGGCGTGATCGGCGGGGAGCTGATCGCCGGCCTCAGCGGGGAGCAGATCGGGCGGCTGGCGACCGCAACGGACGTGCGCAAAGTCAGCCGCCGCGACCTGCCGATCGTCGCCGCCCGCAAACTGGACGGCGCCACAACCGTCGCCGCCACCATCTGGATCGCCCAACGCGCCGGCATCGAGCTGTTCGCCACCGGCGGCATCGGCGGCGTCCACCGCAGTCAGGCGCCGGGAGTTAGTGCCGATGTCAGCGCCGACCTGCAGGAGCTGGCGCAAACGCCGGTCATCGTCGTCTGCGCCGGCGCAAAAGCGCTGCTCGACCTGCCGGCCACCCTCGAATATTTGGAGACGCACGGTGTGACGGTCATCGGCTACGGCACCGAAGCATTTCCCGCCTTCTACAGCCGCGACAGCGGTCTCCCTGTCGATCTACGTTGCGACTCTCCCGAGGAGGTGGCGGAGATCTGGCGCGCGAAACGGGCCCTGGACTTGGCGGGGGGGCTGCTCGTGGCGGTGCCCGTGCCGGCAGAGGAAGAGATTCCCTCGGCCGCGATCGAGCCGCAGATCGAGCGGGCGCTGGCCGACAGCGAGGCCTCGGGTCTGCGCTCAGCCGAGGTTACGCCCTACCTGCTGCGGCGCATCGCCGAACTGACCGGCGACCGCAGCCTGCGCGCTAATCTGGCGCTGCTGCGCAACAATGCCCGCGTCGCTGCCGCAATCGCGGTGGCCCTCAGTTGATACATTCGTCAGTTGGAGCCGCAACAGGGAGCAGGCAGTCGCGTGGATGAATGACCGGTCTATGCCATCCCCATCAGCTTCAGAAACTCGTTGCGTTCCAGGACTTCCTTTTCCAACAGCGTCTCGGCCAGGATATGCAGCTTGTCCTGGTTGCTCGTGAGAACTTCCTTGGCACGCGTGTGGGCCTTTTCGACGATGCGCCGCATCTCGCGGTCGATGGCGCGCGCCACATCCTCGCTGTAGGCGCGCCGTTCACCCAGCTCCATGCCCAGGAACGGGTTGGTCTGGCCCTGGACCAGCTGCATCGGACCCAATTCCTCGCTCATGCCAAAGCGCGTGACCATGTCTTTGGCGTCCTTGGTAACTTGCTTCAGGTCGGCGGCCGCGCCGGTCGTGATCTCTTCGAATACCAGCTCTTCAGCGACGCGCCCGCCCAGGGCGCCGGCCAACTCGTCCTCGTACTGTGCCTGGCTTTTTAGCCGCCGCTCCTCGTCCGGCAGCGGCATGACGTAGCCCAGGAACGAGCCGCGGCTGACAATGCTTATCCTGCGGACGGGGGCCGCGTGTTCAAGTATTTCGAACACAACGGCATGACCCGCTTCGTGATATGCGGTCACGCGCCGTTCTTCGTCGCTGAGTATCTGGCTCTTGCGCGCCGGCCCGGCCATCACCCGCTCGATCGACTCGACCAGTTCGTCCATGCCGATGGCGCGTTTGTCGCGACGCGCGGTCAGGATCGCGGCCTCGTTGAGCAGATTCTCGAGGTCGGCGCCAACCAGGCCGGGCGTCTGCCTGGCGATAGCGCTGAGATCGACGTCCGGACCTAGCGGTTTGCCGCGCGCGTGCACGTGCAGAATCGCCTCGCGCCCGCGCTGGTCCGGTCTGTCCACCACGATCTTACGGTCGAAGCGGCCCGGTCGCAGCAGGGCCGGGTCGAGGATATCGGGGCGGTTGGTTGCGGCGATCACGATCACGGTCGTTTCGCTGTCGAAGCCATCCATTTCGACCAGGATCTGGTTGAGCGTCTGCTCGCGTTCATCGTTGCCGCCGCCCATGCCCGCCCCGCGATGACGGCCGACCGCGTCGATCTCGTCGATAAAGATGATGCAGGGCGCGTTCTTCTTGGCCTGCTCGAAAAGGTCGCGCACGCGGCTGGCGCCGACGCCGACGAACATCTCGACGAATTCGGAGCCGCTAATGCTGAAAAAGGGCGCGCCGGCCTCGCCCGCCACTGCCTTGGCCAGCAGTGTCTTGCCTGTCCCCGGCGAACCGACCATGAGCACGCCCTTGGGAATGCGCGCGCCGAGGGCTGCAAACTTTTCCGGCTCCTTGAGAAACTCGACGACCTCCTGCAACTCCTGCTTAGACTCCTCCGAACCGGCGACATCCTCGAAGGTGACGGTCGGGCGGTCGGCCTCCTCCATCTTTTTGGCGCGACTGCGCCCGAACTGCATGGCGCGGTTCTGCCCGCCCGCGCCGGCTTGGCGCATGATGAAAACGAAGAAGCCGAAGATCAGGATCATCGGCAGCAGCATGATTAGCCAGTTGAAAAAGGCGCCGCTGTTGGGCGCGCGCTCAATGTCTATCGGGATCGCAGCCATCTGATCATCGGTCACGCCCAAAGTCTTGAGCGATTCGAGAATGCTCTCGCCCGACTCCTTGCGGCTGCGGCGGCGATCGCTGTCGGAGATTTCAACAATGACATCGTCACCCTGCACAACGATGCGCTGCGCAGAGCCGTTACGCACGTATTCGGCGACCTCGTTCAGCCCGAGGAGGTTGTCGGCGGCGTTCGGGGGGTTGATGAAGAGGCGGTAGGCAAAGAAAAGCAGGATCGCCAGCAGGATCCAAAGCCAGCTGCGTCGGAACATCTGGCGGTATCGGTCGTTCGGGTTCTCATCCGGCGGCCGATCGCCGTCCGGTCTTCTCTCGTTGTTCATCATGGCGGAAATTCCCTGAAACAGACGTCCAAGAAAGGCTGCACCGGCACAGTGTACACGTTGTGCGCCCAGTATAGCAGGGGAAGGCCGCCTGATTCAGTAAGCCGGAAACCAGTGTCTTGCACACCGCCGCTGTGTCGTTGCGATCGGCGCGCCGCAGTTATGCAGCGCTCACAGACTTCGCAGCCGGTCTACGATGCTGACGCCGGTCGCGTGCGTTATCGCTTTGTGAATGGGCTGTTTGCCCCGGTGCCGGGTATGGTGGGGAATCGAGGACTCGTCCGGCTTGTCGCTGAAGCTGATGATCAGGCAGCCCCGCTCCTTCAACCACAGAACGGCCTCGCGCACCTCCTGCGTGATGCAGATCTCATGGTGGAGGCGCTCTTCCGCCGGCACGTCATCGGCCAGATTGTTCATATGCTCGAGCGTGGCGAGAAACTCTTCGCGGCGGAACTGTTTGAATGGGGTCGGGTCCCCCTGCGAAACCGCGGTATTGACCGCTTCGTGGGCCTGGCGCATTGCTTCACTGACGCGTCCGCCGCCGGCAATGCAGACCTCGGCATAACGAACAAACTGCTCAAATGTCTGCACCGCGCCGCTCTCGATGCGCTCAAGCAGGTCGGCACAATCGAGCCCGTCATTGTTGAGCACGAGACAGATATAGGCCAGATAGTCCTGGTTGTCGCCGGTCAGATGATGGTATCGGGCGCGATTGAGATGCTCATAGTGCTGCGTGAAGCGCTTGGCATTGAACTTGTCGCCCAGCAGGCCGCCGACTGTACGGTAAAGCCCCTTCAGACGGGCGACGTCGATGGCACGGTTGTTGCGTCCGCGGGCACCGATGGCCGTCTTGTCCAGGTCGAGTACGACCGCGGTGTTTTCACCCAGCCGCAGGCCGTTCTGCTGCGCCCACTGGATCCAGTCCACCAGCTGGCTCCAGCGGTTGGCCTCGAACATGCCGGTCTCTTCATCGGCGCTGAACTGTTCGGGCTCGTTGGCCTTTTCGTTGCCGATGAAACAGGCGCTGGGGATCGCAGGGATGCCGCCGTTGAACGGCTCCTCGTCGTCCGCGGGCGGTTCATCCGCTGAACGCAGGGAGCGCATCACCTGAAATGTGTTTCCGTCGCCGGAAAGCGTATCGCCGATAAAGAGCAACTCTTCGACGGCTGCCGCGCGCCGCCTCTGCGCCTGCTCAAGGATCCACAATGCGACCTGAGCATAGGAAGTATCCTGCTTGCGGGGAACGACGTCGTTGGGCAACCCGAGTTTGTAGCGGGCCGACTTCAGGCCGGGAATCTGGCGCGTGAGCGGCTCCAATTTGCGGTAGACGACCAGATCGCCGATCAGCTCATCCAGGGACGTCAGCCCGAAATTCTCCACCGCGATCGGATAGGCTTCCTTGGTCTGCGTATTGCCCAATTCTACACCTTCCATTTCAGGTTCCAGTATTCAGACGTCCGTCTGCACCGCAACCGAGCAACCGAAGTCCAAAAACTGACCGCTGAAAAACCGCCGCGCCGTGCGCTGCCCACGATTCTACCCTATGCCAGAATGTTATGTAAAATTTCCGGCGCGTTTGCGCAGCCCCGCTTTGGCTAGTGGCTCGCGGCCAGGACTACGTTTGCAACAGGCAACTGTTCTTTCTCGTCAATCTTATCGCTGCCGAGATAGCCCTGCGACACCAGGTACTCGGCGTTGAGCAGGCTGGCGCCGGCCGCGCCCCGAATCGTATTGTGTCCCAGCGTCAGGAACTTTACATCCAGCAGCGGGTCGGACCGCAGCCGGCCCACGACCGTCGCCATGCCGGGGATGCTGCCCGCCAGCCGGTCCATACGCGGCTGGGGGCGGTCGGTCTCTTCGCGGTAGACAATTGCCGGCTGGGGCGCGCTCGGCAGGCCCATGCGCTGCGGGAGCGGGTCGTACTCGTCCCAGGCCCGGCGCACATCTTCCAGGTTGGCTCGCTGCGCGAACTCGACGCTGACCGCCGCCAGATGCCCGTTGCGGACCGGCACACGGTTGCAATGCGCGCTGACGACGAAATCGGCCATCTGCACGGCCTGACCGTCGAACTTTCCCAGCAGTTTCTGCGGCTCGCGGCGTTCCATCTTCTCCTCTTCGGACCCGATGTACGGGATCACGTTGTCGATGATATCCATCGACGGCACGCCGGGATAGCCCGCTCCACTGACCGCCTGCATCGTCACCACAAAGACCTTCTCTACGCCGAATGCCTCGTGCAACGGATGCAAAGCGCTCACCAAGTGCGTCGTGGAGCAGTTGGGATTGGTGGTGATAAATCCCTGCCAGCCCCGCTCACTCTTCTGACGCTCGATCAGCCCGACATGTTCCGGGTTGACCTCGGGAATCAGCAGCGGCACGTCCGGCTCGTAGCGGTAGGCGCTGGCGTTGCTGCATACGACATATCCGGCCGCGGCCAGCGCCCCTTCGACCGCGCGCGCGGGTTCGCTGGGAAGAGCGCTGAAGACCAGCTCACAGTCGATGCCCGGCGCCATCTCCTGCAGGATCCAGTCGCGAAGGTGGAGTGGCATGTCCCCGCGCAGGAGCCAGTTGCAGGCGTCGGCGTAACGCTTGCCCGCGTTGCGTTGCGACGCGCACAGGACAGTCAGTTCAAACCAAGGATGACCCTGCAGCATCGTCACAAACCGTTGCCCCACCGCGCCGGTCGCGCCCAGCACGCCCACCCGAATCTTCGGCTGATTGAATTGTGAGTATCCTGTCATCGGAATCTACTCCAAAACAGTAAACAGTGGCCAGCGGTCAGCGGCCGGAAAGAACGCGATAAGGAAAACGACGGCTGCCAGCCAATTAGATCAGGAACTGCTGAAGTGCAGTTCAACGATGTCGCTGAGTACGCCGGCAGCGGTCGCCTCGACGCCCGCGCCCCGACCCTGGATTACAAGCGGGTTGGGACTGTACCAGCGGCTGTAGAATTCCACTAGGTTGTCGGTCCCGGTCAGACGGCCGAGAGGGCTGTCCTTGGCGACCGCGGTCAGACCGACGCTGCAGGCGCCGTCCGCCAGCGTTGCCGCATAGCGCAGGACCTTGCCGTCGGACGCGGCGCGCGCCACCTCCTGCCGGTACGATTCGTCGAGCGATGGCAGCGCCGACAGAAAATCGTCTACGCCCAGGCCGGCTAGCCGCTCAGGATAGAGTCCGCTGACCTGTACCTGCGCCATCTCAATGCGCCAACCGATGCCGCGCGCCAGGATCAAAGCCTTGCGCGCCACGTCGACGCCGCCAAGATCGTCGCGCGGGTCCGGCTCGGTATAACCCAAGCGGTAGGCTTCCTGCACCGTTTCGCTATAGGCGCGGCCCTGCTCAAGTCCGGTCATCAGAAAGCCGAGCGTGCCGCTGAAGGAACCGGCGATGCGCTCGATCCGGTCGCCGCTCGACACAAGCCTGTCGAGCGTTGCGATCACAGGCAGGCCCGCGCCGACCGTCGTCTCGTAGCGCAGGGCGGCCAGCGAGCGCGGCGCGTCGGCAGCGCCTCCAATGCGGATAAGCCGGTCGTAGACCTTCTGCGCGGCGGTCAACGGCTTCTTGTTCGCCAGAACGACCTGGTAGCCCCGGTCCAGCGCGAGGAAGAGGGCATCCAGCGTCTCGTCCGACGCGGTGCAGTCGACCACGACCGCGCCCGGCTCGCCCGCTTCCGCAACGAGCGCGGCCGGACTCTCGTAGGCGCGGCCCAGCCGATGCGAAGCGAGCGAGGCGCCGTCCTCCTTCATTTTCAGAATCTCGCCCAGCAGCTCGCCGCTGAAGCCGCCTTCCGGCGCCGCGATCGCGCCGCTGCTGTCGCTCAGCGCCAGCCAGGCGATGCGCAGACCGTACGCCCGCTCCAGGAGAGACCGCTGTTCCTCGATTTGGCGCAGCAACGCCCGGCCCACGCCACCCAGGCCCAGGAGGATGACCGGTTTGGGCCGCTTCTGCGCTCGGTCGGATGTCGCGGCGGAACTGTTGGCCATGCCTCTACTCCGTTCCCAGTTCAAAGGTGTCGTGGATGGCGCGGATCGCATCGTCAGCGGCTGCCTGCAGGACAACAAGGCTGATATTGGCTTCGCTCGAACCCTGCGCGATCGCGATCACGTTGATGCCCTGCGCGCCAAGCGCGCTGAAGACGCGCGCGGCGATACCGGGCGTGCCCTTCATGCCGGCGCCGATCACCGCCACGATGACGATATCGGGCTGGCTGGCGATCTCCTCGATCATGTGCTGGGCAAGTTCGCGCGCAAACTCCTCTTTGAGCGCCCCGATCACCGCCTCACCCTCGGACTCGGGCACGACAAAACAGATGCTCTGCTCGCTGCTGCCCTGGCTGATCATCAACACATTGGCGGGCAGACCGGCGACCGCGTTGAAGGTGCGCGCGGCGATGCCGGGCACGCCGATCATGCCGCGGCCGGAGACAGTAATCAGGCGCAGATCGCGCACTGCGGTGATCGCCTTGACGCCGTGGCGCAGTTCGCGGGGCCGCTCGACGATGCGCGTGCCGGGGTGGCCGGGGTTGAATGTGTTTAGCACGCGCAGCGGTATCTTGCTGTCGACCGCCGGAGTGACTGTCTTGGGATGCAGCACCTTGGCGCCGTAGTAGGCCAACTCGGCCACCTCCTCGTAGGAAAGCTCCCCCATCGAGCGCGCGTTGGCGACGATGCGCGGGTCTGCGGTCATCACACCGTCGACGTCGGTCCAGACCTGGATCTCCGCCGCGTCGAGTGCCGCGCCCAGAACGGCAGCCGAATAATCGGAGCCACCCCGCCCCAGCGTGGTCGGCACACCGTTCTCGGTCGCGCCGACGAAACCTGTCACGACCGGAACGACGCCGCTCTGCAACATCGGCAGCAGGCGGTCGCGACAGCGAGTCCCGGTCGGCTCCATCAGCGGATTGGCGCCGCCGTATTGATCGTCGGTGATGATCAGTTCGCCGGCATCGACGAACTGGGCCTTGACGCCCCTGGCGCGCAGCACCGCGGCCAGCAGCGGTGCGCTCAACCGTTCGCCCACGCCGCTGACGACGTCAAGCCCGCGCTGTGTCAGCTCGCCGAGAACGGTGATGCTGCGGCAGAGGCGCTCGAACTCGCGCAGGCGGTTGTCGAACAGCCTGCCGAGCGCGGCCCGCTCGACGCCGTCCTCGATCAGCTGGCCGGCCACGACCTGGTGCCGCACCAGCAACTGGCTGCGCGCGTCGCGGTAGGGAGTTTCGTCGCCGGCCGCGGCCGCCTGCGCGGCGTCGATCAGAGTATTGGTTACGCCGCTCATGGCGCTGACCACGACAAGCGCACCGGGGCTGTCCGCCTCCTGTTCGCCGCCTGCTGCCGCGGGCGCGTCTTCGGCGTCTTCGGCCTGTTTCTCGACGACATTGGCCACAATCTGGGCCACGCTGTCGATTGAATCGGTCGTGCCGACGGACGTTCCGCCGAATTTCATTACGATCATGCGCCTTCAACTCACTCTTCGAGTAATAAAATACCCCTCGTCGCGCAGACGAGAGGTAGCAAAAGAAAGTTCCTGCCTCTCATCTACCAGAATAGATCTGCCGGAATTGGCACCTACGTCACGGAAGATATTTCTGATTCCGCTACCGGGTTGCCGAGGCTTCACAGGGCCGGTCCCTCCGCCTCTCTGGATAAGAGCACCAGATATTCTGTTGTCAGGGGAAGACTATAGCAGGTGATACGGGAGATGTCAAAACTTGGGGAGCAGTCTGTTGGGGGTTTAGTGGCTGGCACAAATCTTGCACGGACACCCCAGACTTGTGAAATGTCTTACACTTACAGCGATCTGTCCTCTTCTGTCAGCCCTTCGAAAGACTAAGTCGAAAAGCTCCTCCTCTCCATTCTCCAGGTATCGCCTTAGTGCATAGGCACATAGATCAGCCAACTGAACCATACTTGTCAGTTGACTATCGACAAACATCGGCGTTTCTATGATGTGTCTTATCTTTGTCCATAACGTGCCTTTCCTCAGGAAAGTCTTCATCAAGTCGGTATGTCTTCGGGCTACAGTCTGGTTATTATCGTGGATGAGAAGTCCATAGCCTTCATCGTTGTTTTTCAGATACTGCTCAAACCGAGAAACAACCTGTTCAAATGCCTGCTCGTGGATAGACCGCTTGGCAATTGTTGGGTCAAAGTGCACCTTGTCGATACATTCCGCAAACAGACGAGCAACACCCCAACTCGAAATGAGCTTCGCGATGTCGGTTACAGCTTGTCGCCTTTCCCGCCGCGTTAGATGCACAAAGGCTTCAGTTTTCTGATAGTTCTTCCGAGTTTGCTTATATCCTTTCCTGTTCACCTTTTGCAGCCGAAATAATTCTGCCTTACGTTTCTTGTTCACTTCCGAGCGCCGTCTAACGTATGTCATCGACTCAAAGCCTGGAATCGAACTCTGTTCATGATAGGTCCTCATCATCCAGGCTACATGGATTTCGGCGTCATCCAGTCCGTACTTAGTCTTGATTGCCTCCAGTCGTGTATTGTGTTGCTTCCAATATTGATCGGGGAGTGAGAGGCCTGCCAAAACGTAATGGGGCGTGTTGCCCGGAATATCTGGTGTTCCTGATTCGTCAATATAACAAAGATGCATCGGGGGATCCTCAAAAGGAAAAAGCGACTAGGTTAGGGGCTTGGGCCCCAATGGGAGACGCTTGGCGACTCTTCCTAGACGCTCTTCCAAATCATAACATTGAATTTATAATTGTCAAGTGTCTTTGTAGTACAATTCGGTCCAGTTTGAAGATAAGCTTCTGAATACCTCTTGGACTACCCGGGACACGCGGCCCAGCGGGCCAGCGCTTTCCCGGGCGACGAAATCTCATCAACCGACGTGTAGTAGTGGCTCTCCCACTCGTCCTGCGGTATACCGGTGAACAGCATCAGGTTGAGCGGATACTCCTCCGTATCCGCGACGCGCCGGAAATCATCGCGAAAGAGAAATGTCGGCTTCCCCAGCGCAATCGCGATGCCCAGCTCGACCATGACGCCCTCGTCCGGCGGCACACCGTTGACGATGGCGAAGATCGCGTCGGCCGCGCGCGCGTCCGCGCAGCAGAGCTGACCGACCCGATAGGCCCAGCCCGGCACGCTGGGGTCGACCTCCGGGCCGGTGCGGGAGAACGGTTCCCACACGTCCAGACCGAGCCCGGCAATCGCCTCGATAATCGGCGGCAGCAACAGATCGCGCTGCTGCGCGGAAAAACCGTACGGGTTGGCAAGATAGACGGATTTCATCGGTAGTTTCTGGTTTCTTGTTTTGAGTTTCTAGTTTTTGGTGTCGCTGCCATGATCGGCTGTTGATTCCTGAGACACCAAGCTGATGGGCAGAAGAGACTGAATTTATCCGTAGTAGTTCTGCAAGCTGCGCACATTCAACTCCGCGTCCATCATCGCGCGGATACCGTTGACCGCGGCCTGCGCCGCCGATAGCGTCGTGATCAGCGGGATCTCCATGCGCGTGGCCAGCGTGCGAATCTTCTGCCCGTCGCTGCGGCTGCCGGGGCCGAGCGGCGTGTTTATGATCAGGTGGATCTTGCCGTCGCGCATGGCGTCGAGGGTC
>DAOUHX010000490.1:0-2880 GCA_034428395.1 Caldilineaceae bacterium | reverse complement strand
CGGCAACGCGGCGCGGCTGGCGGCGCGGGCGATGCGCCAGCAGATGCAGAACGTGCTGGCTGAAAAATTCGACACGCACCCCGAGGTGATCGCCTTCCACGAAGGGCTTGCCTACGTGGATGAGAGACGTCTGGCGCAGATGCACGGGGCGGCGCTGCCGGTGGAGGGCGCGAACGGCAGCGCCGGGGGCATCCTGCCGGGGTCGACGCGCAGCATTACGTTTGCGGACGCGGTCAACGCGCTGCTGGCTGAGAACCGGTTGCCGAAGCTGCGCTACGAGTACTGGGCGCCGCAGACGCAGCCGCTGGGGACGGGCGGTGACATGCATTTTGCCTTTTCGTATGCGGTGCACGCGGCGCTGGTGAGCGTGGATACGGATACGGGCGAGGTGGCGGTTGAGCGGGTGGTGTCCGCGCACGACGTGGGACGGGCGATCAACCCGCAGAGCCTTCTAGGGCAGATCGAGGGCGGCATCGTAATGGGCATCGGCAATGCGCTGACCGAACACTATATCGTCGAAAAGGGCATTCCGTGGACGGAGCGGCTGGGGCAGTACAAGATGCCTGGGATCAAGATGACGCCGAAGATGGACAGTTACATTGTCGAGCATCCGACCGCGGACGGGCCGTACGGCGCCAAGGGTGTGGGGGAGATCAGCTCGATTCCGATCAGCCCGGCGATCACCAATGCGATCTACAATGCGGTTGGGGTGCGGTGCCTGGCGCTGCCGGTGGACCAAGACGCGCTGCTGCTGGCGATGCGCGCGGGAGCGCGGGAGATCGCCGGGCATTGGGGGGAGAGTTTCTAGTTTTCAGTTCTTGGTTCTTAGTTTTTCGTGGTGGCGGCGAGTTGCGGCTGAAGATGGGCGCGATTTTGCACTGGCAGGTCCGCGTTGTAAGTCCATTGAGCACAATCGATTCCTTCTTCTCTTTCTTCGGCGGGACGGATTTCGGATGGAACGTCCCCATATCTTGCTGATAACAACCGACCAGCAGCGCTTTGACGCCGCGGGGGAGGCTGCGCCGTCGTTTATGCGCACACCCCATTTCGATCACCTGACACGGGAAGGCGTCAACTTCAGCGCGGCCTACGGCGGTAGGATAGATACATTTATCCAGCGCATCATCGGGTTCCTGATGTCATTTCCGGCGATTCCTCTGTGGGCGGCGCTGGCCGCGGCGATGCCGGCCAATTGGTCCCCATTACAACGCTTCTTCACAATCTCGGTGATTCTCTCACTGATCGAGTGGACCGGCCTGGCGAGGCAGGTCCGGGCCAAAGTGTTGTCCTACCGGGAGATGGAATACTCGCTTTTAGTTTTTGGTGACGGCGGCGGGTAGTAAAGGTACGGGAGACGACCAGGATTCCTGCGCGCGCAGCGCGCGCAAAGTCCCGCTGTCGAACGGGACTTGGATTGGACGCTTGAGACGCCCCATGCAACTTCATCATGCTCTGCGTCTGCCGGTGGACGCGCTTTCGGTGGTCACGCTCGTGGGCGCGGGCGGCAAGACGAGCGCACTCTTCCGGCTGGCCGAGGAGGCCCGGGCCGCAGGCCGGCGCGTCGTCACCACGACGACGACCCGTATCTTCACATCACAAGCGATGCAGGCCCCGGTGCGCCTGGCCATGGATGCAGACGGGAAGGGCGCGATCGACTGGGCCGCGCTGGAGGCTGAGCTGGCGCGGCACGGGCACTGCCTGCTGGCGGCTTCGCTTTCTGGCGTCAAGAGCGAAGGGTTACAGCCAGCAACCGTCGACGCGCTGGCCGCGCGCGCGGGTGAACTCGGCATCGGGCTGATCGCGGTCGAAGGCGACGGCAGCCGGCGGCGGCCGGTGAAGGCGCCGGCGCCGCACGAGCCGGTCATCCCCGACTGCACAACCCACCTTGTGCCGGTCGCGGGACTGGACGGTCTGGGGCTGCCCCTGGACGAACCGTACCAGCACCGCCCGGAACGGATGCGGGCGCTGCTGGCGGAAACGGACGCGTCAACGCGCCTGACGCCGCGCATGCTCGCCCGGCTCCTGGTCGAACCTTATGCGCCGCGAGAGGGAACGCCGGACGGCAGCACGCCCTGGCCCCCGGGCGCAAGACTGATTCCACTTCTGAACAAAGCCGAGGACGCGCCCAGGCTGGCGGCTGCGCGGCAGATCGCACACCGGCTATCACAGGAGAACCAGCCGGCGCTGATCGGCGCGGTCGGGCGGGAGAGCGGGCCGGCGGTACGCGAGCGTTGGGGACCGGCCGCCGCCATCGTACTGGCCGCGGGAGAAAGCCGGCGCATGGGGCAGCCGAAACAACTGCTGCGCTGGCAGGGCGAGCCATTGGTGACGCGTGCCGTCCGCAGCGCGCTGGAGAGCGGCGCATCGGAAACGTTTGTGATCACCGGCGCGGTCAGCGCGCCGGTGGAGGCCGCGCTGGAGCCCCTGCGCCGCGAAGCCGGAGGTCGTCTGCGTACCGTTTTCAACCCAGCGTGGCAAGATGGCCAGGCAGGCTCGGTGCGCGCGGCGGTGGAGGCGCTGCCGGCCGCATGCGAGGCGGCCCTGCTCCTGCCGGTGGATCAGCCGCGCCTCCCAGCGGCGCTGCTGAGGCAGCTATGGCAAAACTGGCGCGCCGGCAACGACTTGGCGGCTGTGGCTGTAGACGGCGCCATCCGCGGCGCGCCGGCGCTGTTTGACCGGCGCTTCTTCGGCCAGTTGAGCCAAGTCCAGGGAGACCGGGGTGGGGGCGCGCTGCTGCGGCAGCACGTGGAGGAGGTCAGCGCGATCGAGACACCAGTCGAGTGGCTGACCGACGTGGACTCGCCGGAGGATTGGCGGGCGGCGCTGGAAGGCAGTTCGTGATAGGGAGTGTTTTCGTCATTCCCGTAGCCGGCCAGATTG
>DAOUHX010000489.1:0-7452 GCA_034428395.1 Caldilineaceae bacterium | reverse complement strand
CGAGGAACTCTTCGCGGCCGCTGCCGAGGGCGGCGGTATCGTCGAATACTACGACGAGGGGCTCAAGACGGCATACGCTGTCGAATACATTTCCGGGATCACCGGAAGACGATTCGTGCTGGTCGGGGGACTCTCGAAAGACGTCTCTGATGTCCCGATCACGATCGCGGATCTTCCCAAGCCCCCCGTCACCGCGTCGGAAGTGGTGGACCGCGAGACTCTTATCGCCTTCGTCGAAGCGGCGGCCGAGACTTACCAACAGGCCGTCCAGTCCGAAGGCTACAGCGCCCTCACCGGGGTCAGAAACGCCTTCCGCGTAGAAGGAGGGGACTGGAAGGCAGGCTCCATCTACCTGTATGTCGTGAGCGGAGGGGGCGTCACCCTGTTTCACGGGTCCGAGCCGTTCCGCGAGGGCCAGATCACGGACATGACGCGGACGGACTCCAAAGGGGTGAGGTTTGCCGAGGAGCTGATCGGAGGCGCCCGGCGCGAAGGCCGGAAGTTTTTGCGGTACCACTACGACAACCCGGCCATCCAGGGAGACGAGGAGACCGGATCCCCGAAGCTCGGCTACGCCGTCAGCTTCGATCCGCCCAACACGGACCAGAAGGGCGTCATAGGCTCCGGCATTTATATCGAAGTAGACGACGAGTGACCCTCGGCGTACGAGACCCGGCGCACCCGGTGATGGTTTTCGCTTGTGGCGCGTCGGGTCACCTTGGCGCTACCGGAGCTCTGCTGAGTGCGGAAGGCGCCAGTCTCATGCGCAACCGAGGAGCCGCGCTGCGTCTATTCGCGCATGCGCTTTTACAACCGGGCGGCGCGCCTGAGCAAGGAGACGGCTCGGACCGGCCTGTTCGACTGCCATTTCGACGAGGAATTCATCCGGGAAATTGCCGCAGACTTGAACGTCCTTGATGCAGTTGGGGCGCTGAACGGCCCCAACGAGCTACCGTCGTCAACGCACTTTTTCGAGGAGTAGGGCGAGGCAGAGGAGGCGGAGACGTTGGTTGTGCCGAACCTGGCACTGGAAGGAAACGCATTTTGCCAAACTACGGCCTGAAAAAAGGATTCAGGCCCAGTGAAATGCTCCCCAATTTGCGCCTTGGCTTGTGATCCACTTCTTGTGGCTTTTTTCTATTAGAGCAACCTCGCAGAAACTGTTCTTCCTTCAGGCTTTGCGACCGCGGCATGTTGGGGAGTTTCCCTACAAGACACCGCTACGAATCGAAAGGGGAGGGAACTGTGGTCCTATCTACCGAGCAGGTTGAGTCGTACCGACGCGACGGCTACATCGCTGCAATCGATGTGATCGAGGAACCGAAGATCAGCCAGTACCGGCAGCGCTTCGACGAACTGGAGGCGCGCGTCGGCAAGGAGACCGCCCAGATCGGCGTGATCGACTACCACTTTGAGGAGGAGTTCATCTGGGACCTGGCCACGAACCCGACGGTCCTCGACACGATTGAAGCGCTGATCGGTCCCAACGTGCTTCTGCTGGCGACGCACTTTTTCAACAAGTACGGCGAGGGCAAGGAGGCGGAGGCGTTCGTCGCCTGGCACCAGGACGTGACGTTTTGGGGGTTGGACCCGCCGATGGCGATCACTGCGTGGTACGCAGTGGACGACAGCGACGTCGAAAACGGCTGCATGCAGGTCATACCAAGCACGCACGTTTCGGGCGTCCTCGAGCACGGAAAGGCGGCACAGGCGGGCAATCTCCTCAGCATCAACCAGGAAGTCAGCGTTTCGCCGGAGCAGGCGGAGACCGCGGTCGACCTGACGCTGCGGGCCGGCCAGGTCTCGATCCATGACGGAACGCTGATCCACGGCAGCCTGCCAAACCGTTCGGACCGGCGGCGCTGCGGGCTGACACTGCGATACATACCGACGTGGGTGCGTCAGGCGGAGGAGAACTCGCTGGCCTCGATCGGCGGCCGCTGGAATCCGGTGCTAGTACGCGGCGTCGACGCAGAGAAAAACTTCGATGAACGGGAACGGCCGTGGTAATCGGCAAATGGCAGTGAGGACCACACATTGAGCCGGTCCAGCCCCAATGTGGTCTTTGTTCTCACCGACGACCAGGGCTACGGCGATCTTTCCTGCCACGGCAATTCAGTCCTCAGGACGCCCTATCTGGACGCGCTCCACGCCTGCAGCGTAAGGCTCACCGACTATCACGTCGGCCCTACTTGCGCGCCAACCCGCGCCGGGCTGCTCACAGGCCACTACGCCAACAGCACCGGCGTTTGGCGGACGAGCGGCGGCCGCTCCCTGTTGCGCGCCGACGAGATCAGCATGGCCGACTTTTTCCGCCGCGGCGGCTACGCCACCGGCATCTTCGGCAAGTGGCACCTGGGCGACAACGCGCCCTACCGTCCACAGGACCGCGGCTTCGAGGCGGTGGTGGTGCACGGCGGCGGCGGCGTGGGACAGACGCCGGACTATTGGGGCAACTGCTACTTCGACGACAGCTACTGGAACGGTGAGCGATATTCGCAGTATGACGGCTACTGCACCGACGTCTGGTTCCGGGAGGCTTTGAAGTTTATCGAGTCAAACCGTGATCAACCTTTCTTCTGTTACATACCCACCAATGCGCCCCATGCGCCCCACCTGGTCGAGCCGCGCTACAGCGACCCCTATCTACCGTCGACGCCCCACCGAGGACGGGCCAACTACTACGGAATGGTGGCCAATATCGACGAGAAAGTCGGTGGGCTGCGGCGGCGCCTTGAGGAGCTGGGCCTGGCTGACAATACAATCTTCATCTTCATGACCGACAACGGGTCGGCCGGCGGCGTTGACGTCGACGATGAAAATTTCGTTGTCAGCGGCTACAACGCGGGGATGCGGGGCAAGAAGGGGTCTGAGTACGACGGCGGTCACCGCGTACCCTTCTTCCTCCACTGGCCGGCAGGGGGCTATGTCCGCGGCTGCGATGTGGAGTGCGTAACCGCCAATGTCGACATCCTGCCGACGTTGATCGAGCTGTGCGGGCTCGAGAGGCCAGCCAAGTGCGAATTCGACGGGCGCAGCCTTGTCCCGCTCATGGAATCTGCGATAGGCGAGAACGGTGATTCCGCCGGGGCAGCGAATCGGTCCGGCGCGATTCCCGTTCGCTGGCCCGATCGCGCCCTTGTGACGGATACGCAACGCTTGCCACAGCCGATCAAGTGGCGCCGCAGCGCGGTCCTTACCGACCGCTGGCGGCTGGTGAACGGCGACGAGCTGTACGAGATCAAGCGGGACCCGGAGCAGCGCCGCGACGTAGCCGCGGTCCATCCCGACATCGTGGCCCGTTTGCGTCAGGCCTACGAGGACTGGTGGCAGAAGGTCTCACGCCAGTTCGATGAGGAGATTCCGATACGAATTGGCGGGCAAGATGCGACCCGACTTCGTTTGAATACATACGACTGGCACAACGAGGCGTTGGAAGGCGCATGGAACCAGTGCCTGGTGCGGCAGGGGCTGATCTGCAACGGGTACTGGGAGGTGGAGATTGCCGAGGCGGGGACGTACCGGTTCGAGTTGCGGCGGTGGCCGGCGGAAGAGGGGGCGGCGATCGCGGCGGGGCTGGCTGGCGGCGAGCCCTTGGGCTGGACCCAACTCTTTGTCGGGCCTCCCGCCGAGCCCTGCGAACAGGGCCAAGATTGCGCCCCGGAGAGTTCTTGGAAGGGCCGGATTCGATGGGGTGGCGGCGTCGCGATTCCCGTCCGGCGGGCCCGCATCGCGGTCGCCGGCGTCGAAGCGTCGACAGACGTCGGTCAGTTCGACGAGAGCTCATCCTTTACATTGTCGTTACCGCGGGGTCCGGCGCACCTGCAGGCATGGCTTGAGACCGCCGACGGGCGTGTACTGGGGGCCTATTACGTCTATGTGGAGCGGGTTGAGCCTTAATTTCCGACTCTTGAACTGTTGGCCCGGCGCTTTGCAGCGATTCCTACCGGCGGCAGCGCGTCCGCACCGCATGTAGTTTCAAACCGCTCTTCCTCCGAGTCTTCGCGGTCTGAAGAGGCACCCTTTTTGGAAGCGCCCATATCCATGGTCCCGTGCAAACGCCGGTGGCGCCCGCTACAATGGGAGGGGTTCCGGAGCGCCTTACGCCGGCGAGCACAGGTAAAACAAACAGGCGAGCGAAGGCGAACCAATTTCGTCCCATTCCGGGCAAATGAGCCGAAACCGTGCTATGCTGTGATTGACATGCCAGTCCATCTTGGGGATACCCGCCGGCACCGGCTCAATGAAAAGACCGACCCGACCTTACCCGACTTGGCAAAACTTTGCTCGACTTAATGTCAAGCTCCGTCGCCAAAGAAGATCGCATCAGCTACGGCGCATCATTGACCGGCCTGACTTCACCTGGACCCAGACGCCGCCATTCCGAATGAACGCTCATGGAACAGGCAGGACGGCCGGCTGAAGGAACCGGAAGAGGCGAAGAACAGTGCAATTTCTCTACGACCATGCTATACCGCGAAGATCAGGCCTTTTGACCCTACAGCAACTGCCAGATTCGCTCCATTTCATGCGGGAGTCCGGAATACCTGCTACTCTGTAGATATCATGCAATTCCAACCACTGATTGTCGCCCGACATTCGCCCAAAATGACTCCGGTACCGGCGCCGAACGCCCTCTTCCGAAAAAAAATAATAGTGGGACATTTGGGGACATTTGGGGACTTATGTCCCCCTTTTGCGCGAATGGGAGATGATTTCGACCCCTCAGGGAATGGAGCCGGTTAGCGGCCGACAAGGCACGACAAAAGTCCAAATCGCGGGACCGACCAGTGCACGAACCAGGACAGTTCTGGCGTGGTCAGGATCCTCGGTAAGACCGCTTGCATGTGTGCATATGTTCAGAATCCGGGTGCCTTGGACGAAGAACGGATGCCTTCCTCTCCCATCGCCAGACGTGGAGGCTTGTCCCAAAAAAATCGGAGTAGATAGGAGACAGAGGAACCTCACTGTAACAGGACAGGATGTATGGGTACAGACCAGCCAAACGTTGTATTTGTTCTCACCGATGACCAGGGCTATGGCGATCTTTCCTGCCACGGCAACCCGGTCCTGAAGACACCGAATCTTGATACGCTGCAAGCTGCCAGCGTCCGGCTGACGGACTATCACGTGGGCCCGACGTGTGCGCCGACACGCGCCGGGCTGCTGACGGGTCATTACGCCAACAGCACCGGTGTTTGGCACACGATCGGCGGCCGGTCGCTGCTGCGCACAGGCGAAGTCAGCATGGCCGATTTC
Organism: Caldilineaceae bacterium; assembly: GCA_034428395.1. Classification (GTDB taxonomy): domain Bacteria; phylum Chloroflexota; class Anaerolineae; order Caldilineales; family Caldilineaceae; genus Bin5. The sequence continues at coordinate 2,193 of DAOUHX010000489.1, read as the reverse complement.
TTCAAGCGCGGCGGGTACGCCACGGGCATCTTCGGCAAGTGGCACCTGGGCGACAATGCCCCCTATCGACCGCAGGACCGCGGCTTCGACACGGTTGTCGTCCACGGCGGCGGGGGTGTCGGACAGACGCCCGACTACTGGGGCAACTGCTACTTCGACGACAGCTACTGGGACGGAGAGCAGTTCTCCCAATACGACGGTTACTGCACCGACGTCTGGTTCCGCGAGGCACTGAGTTTTATCGAGCGCAACCGCAGCCGGCCGTTCTTCTGCTACATTCCCACCAACGCGCCCCATTCCCCCCATCTGGTGGACCCCCGCTACAGCGACCCCTACCTGCCGCTGACGCCGCACGAGGAGCGGGCCAAGTTTTTCGGAATGGTGGCGAACATCGACGAGAACGTTGGCGATCTGCGGCGCCGGCTGGCAGAAATGGGGCTTTCGGAAAACACGATCTTCATCTTCATGACCGACAACGGGTCGGCCGGCGGGGTGGAGGTAGACGAAGATCAATATGTCGTAAGCGGACATAACGCGGGGATGCGTGGCAAGAAAGGGTCGGAGTACGACGGCGGTCACCGCGTGCCATTCTTTTTGCACTGGCCGGACGGGGGCTTCGACCGGGGCTGCGACGTCGACAGGGTCACGGCCAACGTCGACATTCTGCCGACGCTGATCGAGTTGTGCGGACTGACGCAGCCGGATGCCTGTGACTTTGACGGGCGCAGCCTGGTCCCGCTGCTCACGGCAGCCAGGAGTGGACAGAGCGGCTCTTCGAACGCGGAGAGCGCCGACGACGACCGGGAAGCAGTCTGGCCCGACCGTGCGCTCGTGACGGACTCGCAGCGGCTGGCGCATCCGCTGAAGTGGCGCAAGAGCGCGGTGATGACCGATCGCTGGCGGCTGGTGAACGGGCGCGAGCTGTTCGAAATCGGTTCGGACCCCGGGCAAGAGCATGATCTGGCCGCGGCGCACCCCGGGGTCGTGTCGGCTTTGCGAGGGGCCTACGGGGAATGGTGGGCGAAGGTCTCGCGCCAGTTCGACGAAGAGATTCCGATCGTGATCGGCGGGCCGGGCGCGACCACACTTCGTTTGAATACACACGATTGGCGCAATGAGGCCTGTGACTGCGCCTGGAACCAGGGCCTGGTCCGGCAAGGACACAGGTGCAACGGTCATTGGGAGGTGGAGATCGCGGCAAGCGGGACCTACCAGTTCACGTTGCGGCGCTGGCCTGTCGAAGAGGACGCTGCGATTGCTTCGGGGCTGTCCGGCGGCGACCCGGTCGATTTCGGACAGTTGCGCATTACCTATAATATTGACGATCGAGAGTCAGGGTCGATCAGAGAGCGGATCCGGTGGGGCGGCGGCGTTGCGCTACCGGTGCGCCGTGCACGGCTCGCCATCGCGGGACAGGAGGCGGAGGCCACCGTTGCTCCGCAGGAGGGCAGCGTCGCGTTTACAATCCATCTGCCCGCCGGCCCAGCGCATTTGCAGACCTGGTTCGAGCTGGCGGACGGCGATTCGCTGGGCGCCTACTATGTATACGTGGAGCAGGTCGGTCCTTAAGCGGCTCACAACTGAGCAATTGTTTTCGGGGGCGCGCTTCGGCATGCAGTCTTGTGCCAGCGCAATTGGCAGGAGTGAAGAAGGGCTCCTGCCCTATGCGGTAGCTGTCAGAACGGTGGCGTGCCGAACGGCAGAATACGGAGAGTTAAGATGATGCAAGCGGACAATGGCAGACTGGCGATTCACGGCGGTCAACCGGCGCGGCAGAATCCGGACCCGCCGATGTATCCGGGCGGGATGGCGATCGCTGAGGAAGAAGAACAGGCCGTGTTGGAAGTGCTGCGATCGAAGCGTCTTTTCCGCTACTACGGGCCAGGGGAGGCAGAGTCGAAGGCCAGCCAGCTGGAGGAAGCGTTTGCGGCCATAAAGGGCGCACGCCACGCGGTTGCGGTTACCTCAGGCACGGCCGCTCTTGCCACCGGCCTTCACGCAATTGGCATCGGGCCGGGGGACGAGGTAATCCTGCCGGCCTACACCTGGATCGCGTCGGCCGCCGCGGTGGTTGCGGCCGGAGGCATCCCCGTGATCGCGGAGATCGACGAGACGCTGCTGCTGGACCCGGCCGACGTTGCCGCCAAGATCACGCCGTACACCAGGGCGATCATGCCGGTGCACATGCGCGGC
>DAOUHX010000488.1:0-19126 GCA_034428395.1 Caldilineaceae bacterium | reverse complement strand
TCGGCCATCCCTCGCATCGCCAATACCTTCGTGATCGCCGCCGTCAGTGTCGTCTTCCCATGATCCACATGCCCGATCGTCCCCACGTTCACATGGGGCTTGTTCCTCTCAAATACTGCCTTCGCCATTCTCTCTCTCCTGACTGTTTCGCATGTCAACTATGCCGGATCTGACAGCTTCGCGACGAACCTGAAGAGTTCGTCTAAACACAGTTGCTCAGGCGATCAATCGCCTGTTTCACGCAGGGGCGGATGGGTAATCGGTTTCGGCAGACTGCACACCGCCTCTGCAACTTGCACAGTATACGGAAACTCCCCGCGGTTGACAAGTCTCGACACGAACCAAACGCAGAACTCAGCGTTGGAATATCGGGCCGCGCTCGATAGGAGACGCGTTGAGAACACTCATCTTCTGGCTGTCCGGCTGATAGCTGTCGAACTGCATCGTGAAGGTACCGCGGCCGCTGGTGATCGAGCGGAGCGTTGTCGCGTACCCGAACATTTCCGCCAGCGGCACGACCGCCCGCACAGCGGTTACCTTGTTGTTGTGGGGTTCGAGCCCTTCGATATCCCCGCGCCGGCTGGCGAAATCGCCGACGATATCGCCGACAAACTCTTCCGGCACGACCGCTTCAACCTGCATAATCGGCTCCAACAGGACGGGGCCGGCTTTGCCCATACCCTCCCTGAACGCCATCGAACCGGCGATTTTGAAAGCGATTTCACTGGAATCGACCTCGTGGAAGCGGCCGTCTACGAGCGCGGCGCGCACATCGACGACCGGGTAGCCCGACAGCACGCCGCTCCCCATCGACTCCTCGATGCCCTTGCGGACCGCCGGGATGTACTCTTTGGGGATTGCACCGCCGACGATTTTGTCCTCAAACTCGAAGCCCTCGCCCTGTTCATTCGGCTCCAACTCGATCCAGACATGGCCGTACTGGCCGCGTCCGCCGGTCTGGCGGACGAAGCGGCCTTCTGCGCGCGTCGGTCTTGTAATCGTTTCGCGGTAGGCTACCTGAGGGCGGCCTTCGTTGCACTGCACGCGGAACTCCCGCTTGAGACGGTCCACGATGATCTGCAGGTGCAACTCGCCCATGCCGCTGATGACCGTCTGGCCGGTTTGATCGTCGTAGCGCACCTGGAACGTCGGGTCTTCTTCGGACAGCTTCAGAAGGCCGTCGGCCATCTTATCCTGGTCGGCCTTGGATTTCGGTTCGACCGCGATTCCGATGACCGGGGCGGGGAATTCGATCGTTTCCAGCAGGATCTCGTTCTTCTGGTCGCTGAGCGTCTCACCGGTCAGGCTCTGTTTGAGGCCGACTATGGCCGCGATATCGCCGGCACGGCAGATTTCGATCTCTTCGCGTTTGTCGGCGTGCATCTGTAAGAGGCGGCCAATCCGTTCTCGCCGCCCTTTGTTGGCGTTGTAGACCATGCTGCCCGCCGCCAGCGTACCCGAATAGACGCGCACATAGGCCAGCCGCCCGACAAAGGGGTCGGTTACGATTTTGAAGACAAGTGCGGCGAAGGGTTCGTCCGGGTCGGCGAAGCGTATCTTTTCCTCGTCGCTTGCAGGGTCGATGCCGACGACCGGGGGCACGTCGAGCGGGCTGGGCAAATAGCGCACGATTGCGTCCAGGAGAGGCTGCACGCCTTTGTTCTTCAGGGCGGAGCCGCACAGGATCGGTACGATGACGTTGCCGATGACGGCATTGCGCAGGGCCTTGATCAGCTGTTCATGGCTGATCTCAGCGCCTTCGAGGAAGAGCGTTGTCAGTTCGTCGTCGGTTTCGGCGATTCGTTCCACCATCGCGGCGCGCGCGGCGTTGGCTGCGGCCTCCATTTCCGCCGGGATGTCAACGATTTCCGGTGTTGCGCCGAGTGCATCGCTGTATCGCAGAGCCTTCATCGTGAAGAGATCGATGACGCCTTGGAACTCCTCTTCGGCGCCCCAGGGCAGCTGAATTGGGAGCGGGTTGGCCCCGAGCCGGTCGACGATCATGCCGACGGTGCGTTCGAAGTCGGCGCCCACGCGGTCCATTTTGTTCACAAAGCAGATGCGGGGCACGTGGTAGCTGTCCGCCTGCCGCCAGACGGTCTCGGACTGCGGCTCGACGCCGGCGACGGCATCGAAGACGACAATGCCGCCATCGAGCACGCGCAGACTGCGCTGCACTTCGGCAGTGAAATCGATGTGTCCCGGCGTGTCGATAATGTTGATCTGGGCTTCCTCACCGCTGCCTCTGTCAACCCAGTTGGTGGTGATGGCGGCGGCGGTAATGGTGATGCCGCGTTCGCGCTCCTGCGCCATCCAATCGGTAACGGCGGTGCCCTCATGCACTTCGCCCATGCGATGAATGCGACCGGAATAGAAGAGAATCCGTTCGGTCGTGGTCGTTTTGCCGGCGTCGATATGGGCAATGATTCCGATATTGCGAATCTTGTGTAACGGTATCTGACTCATCAAACCTCACCTGACCTGGTCCTGGAGAAGATCATGTGCCCTTTCGGGCGGGACACACAATCTCTCATGCGGCAGGCCGACTTTCACCCGGCTGGGCGATGAATGCGGCGCTGCGTAATTTATTGGTTCGAATGCACCGCATCCGATTCGGTTCAGAAAAATATCCAGCCATTTGGAACACAGGCGCCTCGCCTGCATCGAATGGACTGGATCGCTTCAAGACAGTGCCCGGCAAAGATTACCGGACACGTCAGGAAATCAAACTATTTTGCTTGTTCTGTCATGGCGGGGCAGCCGCGCGGGGAAGTGGGCTATCGCCGCCTGGCAAAGTGGGCAAAGGCCTGATTTGCCTCTGCCATCCGATGCGTCTCTTCGCGTCTGCGCACGGTCTGGCCTTCGCCGCGTGCGGTGTCCAGGATTTCATTCGCCAGCCTGGCGGCCATGTTGCGGCCACCGCGCCCGCGTGCGTTCTGAATCAGCCAGCGCATGGCCAAGGCCTGACGCCGGTTCGGGCGAATTTCCATCGGCACCTGATAGGTTGCGCCGCCAACCCGCTGCGGCTTGACCTCGACCAGAGGGGTCGCGTTCCTGAGCGCCTCCTCGAAGACTTCCATCGGCGGGCGGCTGGTGCGTTCGGCTACGGTGTCGAGCGCGGTGTAGACGATTCTGGCGGCCAGACTTTTCTTGCCCCGCTCCATCAGGTTGTTGATGAATTTTGCCAGCACAACGCTGTTGTGACGGGGGTCGGGCGTAACTTGACGTTTTTCGGGCCGGTTTCGTCGCGGCATTCTGCAACTCCATCCTTATCGTTTGCGCCAGCGGCTTCGGAGCCAGGGCTTAGCGCGGCTTTTTCGTGCCGTATTTGCTGCGGCTCCGCCTGCGCTCATTCACACCGGTGCTGTCCAGGGCGCCGCGCACGATGTGATAACGCACGCCGGGCAAATCGCGGACGCGCCCGCCGCGCACCAGAACCACGCTGTGCTCCTGAAGATTGTGACCTTCGCCTGGAATGTAGGCCGTAACCTCGACGCCGTTTGTCAGGCGGACGCGGGCCACCTTGCGCAGGGCCGAGTTGGGCTTCTTTGGCGTGGTCGTGCGCACCTGCGTACAAACACCCCGCTTCTGGGGGTTGCCCTGTTTGACCCGCTTGGTGCGGCCTGTCAGTGTATTCTGCGTAAAGCGCAGGGCCGGCGCGGTCTCTTTCCTCGGTTTGGTCTTGCGGCCCTTGCGGACCAGTTGATTTATCGTCGGCAAAGGTCTCCTCCCTGGTCGTCTCTCAAACCCAAGATTTAATAGTCTATCACAGCCGAACTGCCGCAAGCAAATCCGTCTTCATCACATAGCTGTTTTGACATGGACGCAATCGAGGTGGGGGTGAAGCGGGGCTTTCTGCCGGCTGCCAGTCGAGTGAAGGAATAGAAAACGGATGATACGGTCGGGGAGAGTGCTGTCGTTGCAAGGGATTGCCTGACAGCCCGCGACGGGACGACGAAAAAGGGTGGAGGCAGTTCGCGCCTCCACCCTTGCATTTGAACTCCGGTCCGCTATCAGCGCAGATCGACGTTGATCTCTTCGTTTTCCTCTTCTTTCAGGTTGTTGAAGTCCAAGTCGATCTCTTCGTCCTCGACGCTGCCGCCGAAGCCGGACAGCATACCGAGCGGACCGATACCCATCTCGGCCAGTCCGGAAAGGTCGGCCAGGTCCAAATCGGGGTCGTCGAGGTCAAACTCGAGTTCGCTCAGCTCTTCATCGACGATTTCGTCAATGCCCTTGACATCCTGCTGCTCGCTCAACTGTTCAATAGCCTGCTGTTTCTCTTCTTCCCACATGCGCCGGGTACGGAAACCGGAGCCGACCGGGATCAGCTTGCCGATGATGACGTTCTCCTTGAGGCCGCGCAGTTCGTCGCGCTGGCCCTGCACGGCGGCGTCGGTGAGCACGCGCGTGGTCTCCTGGAAGCTGGCCGCTGCCAGGAAGCTCTCGGTATTCAGGGCGGCCTTGGTCAGCCCGAGCACGACCGGTTCGGCTTTGGCCGGGCGCCCGCCGCGTTTGACGATACTGTTGTTCTCGTCCTCGAACTGGAAGCGGTCCACCAACTCGCCCGGCAGGAATTCGGTGTCGCCGGTCGCTCGGATCATGACGCGGCGCAGCAGCTGGCGCAAGATCACCTCGATATGCTTGTCGTGGATGGCAACACCCTGGCTGCGATATACCTGCTGCACCTGCTCCAACAGGTAGAGCTGACATGCCTCGCGGCCCTGAATGCGCAGAATCTCGCGCGGGTTCTTCGAGCCTTCGGTGAGCTGCTCGCCGGCGGCCACTTCCTCGCCCTTCTCGACGCGCAGACGGGCATTGGCGGGAATATCGGTCTCCCAGACCAGCGAATCTTCGCGGCGGACGACGACCTGGCCGTTTTCGGCGAAAACCTGGCCTTCCATCCCCGCCAGGAGGCCCTGCTCGTCCTCGTCGCCGTTGCGGGCGATGACGGTATCCTCCTGCACGCGATCATCCGAATCGACCAGCAGTTCAAAACCCTCGGGAATCGTGATTTCGCGCCGCTTGAGCTCGGTGCGGCTCACTTTGAGCATGCGCTGGTCGCCTTCCCACCAGATATCGGCCTTGCCATCGATCTCGCTGATGACCGCTTCGCCTTTGGGATTCCGCACTTCGAAGAGCTCCTCGACGCGGGGCAGACCCTGCGTGATGTCGTCACTGCCGGCCACACCGCCGGTGTGGAATGTACGCAAAGTGAGCTGCGTACCCGGCTCGCCGATCGATTGCGCGGCGATGATGCCCACCGCTTCGCCCTGCTCGACCGTTCCGCCGCGGGCCAGGTCGGTGCCATAACACTTCTTGCACAGCCCGAAGCGGGATTCACAGGTCAGCGGGCTGAAGACGGTAGCCTCTTCCACATTGTGGCGTTCAATGGCCGCGAGGGCGGCCTCGTCGATGACGCTATTGCGTTTCAGCAACGGCTCATCCTCATCTGGGAGCGCAATTGCACCGGCCAGCGTGCGGGTGGCGACGCGGTCGGCGAAGCTTTCACCCATCTTCTGTGACCTCTCGGCGTCTATCCTGATACCGACGTTCGTGCCGCAGTCATCCTCTGTGACGATCACGTCCTGGGCGACGTCAACCAGCCGGCGGGTCAGATAGCCGGCGTCTGCCGTGCGCAGGGCGGTGTCGGCGAGGCCTTTGCGTCCGCCGTGCGTGCTGAGGAAATACTCGAGCGCGGTCAGCCCTTCGCGGAAATTCGACCGGATCGGCAAGGGAATGATGCGTCCGTTGGGGCCGGCGATCAGGCCGCGCATTCCGGCCAGCTGGCGCACAGTGTTGACCCCGCCCTTGGTCGAACCGGAGTGGGCCATCGCGCCCAGCCCTTCGAGCGGGCTGAGCAGCTTGCGCACCGCGGCCGTCACCTCGTCGGCGGCCCGCGTCCACAGCTCAACCGTCTTTTCGTACAACTCCTCCTCGGTGATCAGGCCGCGGCGGTACTGACGTTCGGCCTCCGCGACCTCTTCGGAAGTGCGCTCGACGATCTCGTCCTTTTCATGGGGCACCTGAATGTCGCTCACCGCGATGGTTATGCCCGAGCGGGTGGCGTATTCGAAGCCCAGGTCTTTGATATTGTCGACCGTTTCGGCTGTAACCTCGCGGCCGAGATGCTTGTAGCAGTCGTCGATGACGTCGTTGACGCCCTTCTTGTCGAGAATTTCGTTGACGAACCACAACTCTTCCGGCAGCGCCCGGTTGAAGATGATGCGCCCGATGGTTGTGCGGATGAGGCGATCCTGCGGCCAGTTGGCACCCAGCAGACGCAGATTGCGCAGCGCGTCGCGCACCTCGCCCATGGCCGCCAGCCCGAACGCTGCGATCTCCTGCACCATATGACGCTCGCCCTTGGCGTAGATGTCCATCAACTCGCCAACCGTAGCGATGCCGTGCTCTTTGAGGGCATCCATCACCCGCTCGCTCACCTCCATCGACTCGATCGGCTGCACGTCGAAACGCGTGGTGAAGCGAACTCGAATCGAATCTCGCAACTGGATGTGGCCGAGGCTGTAAATGTACTCTGCCTCGTCCATCGAGCTGAAGAGCGGCAGCTCCGTGTCCGCCGCATCCTCGTTCTCTTCTGTGGTCAAATAGTAGACACCCATCACCATATCTTTGGAGGGGCCGACAATCGGTTCACCGCTGCTTGGTTTGAGCAGATTCTGGCTGGAGAGCATCAGTTGACGAGCTTCATCGACCGCGGACTGGCTCAGCGGTACATGTACGGCCATCTGGTCGCCGTCGAAATCGGCGTTGAAGGCGTCGCAGACGAGCGGATGAAGCTGGATCGCGCTTCCTTCCACCAGCGTCACTTCAAAGGCCTGAATCCCAAGGCGATGCAGGGTGGGCGCCCGGTTCAGCAGCACGGGCCGCTCGCGGCAGATCTCTTCCAGCTCATCCCACACTTCAGACTGCTGGCGGTCCACCATGCGCTTGGCGCTCTTGATGTTGTGCGCGTAGTTGTCCTCGACCAGGCGCCGCATGACGAAGGGCTTGAACAGCTCCAGCGCCATCTTTTTGGGCAGACCGCACTGGTGCAGTTTCAGTGTGGGGCCGATGACGATGACTGAGCGGCCGGAGTAGTCGACGCGTTTGCCCAAAAGATTGCGGCGGAAGCGGCCCTGCTTGCCCTTGAGCATATCGCTGAGGCTCTTGAGCTTGCGCTTGCCGCTGCGGCTGACTGCGCGGCCGCGCCGTCCGTTGTCGATCAGGCTGTCGACCGCCTCCTGCAACATGCGCTTCTCGTTGCGGACGATGACATCGGGCGCGCCGAGGTCGAGCAGACGCTTGAGACGGTTGTTGCGGTTGATCACGCGGCGGTAAAGGTCGTTGAGGTCGCTGGTGGCGAAGCGCCCGCCGTCCAGCTGCACCATCGGGCGCAGCTCCGGCGGAATGACCGGCAGCGTCGTCAGCACCATCCATTCGGGACGGTTGCCGCTCTTGCGGAAGTTTTCGACAACGCGCAGGCGCTTGGCCGCCTTTTTGCGGCGCTGCTTGCTCTTCGTTTCTTTGATCTCCTTGCGCAACTCCATTGCCAGCGATTCCAGGTTGACCTTGGCGACGATATCGCGGATCGCTTCGGCGCCCATGGCTGCCTTGAAGATATTGCCCCAGCGGTCGGCCAGTTCGCGGTAGCGCGTCTCGGTCAGGAGCTGCATCTCGTGCATGCTCTTCAACTCGTCCAGCTCGTCGTCGGCGTTCGTTTGCAGCCGGCCCCGCTGTTCGCCCAGGTCTTCGCGCAGCTTCAGCAGCAGCGCCTCCAACTCCTGGTGCACGAGCGCCTGCTTCGCCTGGACCTGTGCACGAATGTCCGACTTTTCCTCGTCGGATTCGACCTGCAGCGTGTCAAGGCGTTTCTGGACGTGGTCGTTGACAAGCCGTTCATGTTTGGCGCCGACGGTATCATTGGCCGAAATTATGGCTTCATCGACCCAATCGAGCCCTTTGTCCTCGCGCGCCTTTTTGCGGAGATTGCTCTTGATCCAATCCTGCAGCTTCTGCGCCTGGCTGATCGTCTCCGACGAAGAGCGGTTGATGCGGTCATCAAGCTCAAAAACCTGGGCCTGCTCCTGCGCGTCCAATTCGTCAAGTTGGCTTTGCGCGGTGGCCTCAACGGCATCGATCTGTTCCTGCGCGGTGCCTTCGAGGCGCGTGATGCCCATCTGCATCTCTTTCTCGAGGCGTTGGATGGCGCGGCTGCGTGCGTCTTCGTTCACCTCGGTGATGATGAACTGCGCGAAGTAGAGCACGCGCTCCAGGTGGCGGGGGCTGATGTTGAGGAGCAGCCCCAGGTGGCTGGGAACGCCCTTCACATACCAGATATGGCTGACCGGCGAGGCCAGTTTGATGTGGCCCATCCGCTCGCGGCGAACCCGCTGCGGCGCCACTTCGACGCCGCACTTGTCGCAGACAATGCCCTTATAGCGAATGCGCTTGTACTTGCCGCAGGCGCATTCCCAGTCCTTCTGCGGCCCGAAAATGCGCTCGCAAAAGAGGCCGTCCCGCTCCGGCCGCAGGGTGCGATAGTTGATCGTCTCCGGCTTGGTTACTTCGCCGAAGCTCCAGTCGTCGATCTGATCCGGGGAGGCAAGAGAGATACGAATTGCGTCAAAATCTCGTACTTCCATTTTAGCTCCTTTAATAGCTCTTAGCCGTCAGTTTTCAGCTCCTGCAACGCCATTCGCCTGCGGCAGTTCACGAGAAACCAAAAGCAAACAACCAGAAACTAACTATTCGCTGCTGCGGCTCATCGGGCTGGGCACGTTCAGACTGAAGCCAAGATGGGGCAGTCGTTCCTCTGTCTCATCTTTGCCGAGCTGAATCACCTCGTTTTTGTCGTTGATGACTTCGATCGAAAGGGCGAGGCTCTGCAGCTCCTTCACGAGCACGCGGAAGCTCTCCGGCACGCCGGGGCTTTGAATCTCATCGCCCTTCACGATCGCCTCGTAGGTCTTCACGCGACCGGTGGTATCGTCCGACTTGATCGTCAGCATCTCCTGCAGCGTGTAGGCGGCGCCATAGGCCTCGAGCGCCCAAACTTCCATCTCGCCGAAACGCTGGCCGCCAAACTGCGCCTTGCCGCCCAACGGCTGCTGCGTGACGAGGCTGTAGGGGCCGGTGCTGCGGGCATGAACTTTGTCTTCGACCAGATGGTGCAGTTTCAACATCTGCGCGATGCCCACCGTTACATCAGCGTCGTATGGTTCGCCCGTCTTACCGTCGAAGAGTTTCTGCTTTCCGGTCGTGGGCAGCGGCCAGCCGACCTGGTTCGAGTGCAGCTGCGCCGCTTCTTCCAGGGCCGCGCCGTCGAGCCCGTCCGCCTCGATGCCGTGATAGGACATCCACTCGCGCAGGGAGACGTGGCGGGCGTACAGGTCCGAAGCTTCCGACCTCTCATCAGGGATGACGCGTTCGGCCTCGTACCCCTTGTCTTGCAGCCATTCGGTGAGGGCGGCGTTGCGGGCGTAAATGTCGTCGAAGAAGAGTTCCTCCGGATCGTAGCCGCGCGGCTCGAGCCAGTCGAGCAGGTAGATGCGGCGGGCGTCGTTGTCGTCGGCCAGGGCTTCGCTTTCGATCTCCTGCTCCTGTACCGATGCCCAAGCCCTGTGCGTGACATCCTGCCAAGCGCGGTCGATGAGCCAGGCGCGCGCCAGTTCGGACTCGATCTCGTCCTCGCGCGCGCCGTCGAAAACCGGCGTTTCAGCCATGAAGCCGAGCCGGTCGGCGGCCCATCCGAGATGGGTCTCCAGGACCTGCCCGATGTTCATGCGCCCGGGCACGCCGAGCGGATTCAGAATAATGTCGATCGGCGTGCCGTCCTCGAGGAACGGCATATCCTCGACCGGCACGACACGGGAGATGACGCCTTTGTTACCGTGGCGGCCGGCCATCTTGTCGCCCTCGGTGAGGCGGCGGCGCTGGGCAATGCTGACGCGCACCATCATCTCGACGCCGGCGGGCATGTCCTGGTGGTCGTCGCGGGTGAAAACCTTGATGTCGACGACTTTGCCGCGTTCACCGTGGGGAAGCCGCAGCGAACTGTCCTTCACTTCGCGCGCCTTTTCGCCAAAGATCGCACGCAGGAGCTTCTCCTCCGGCGTCAGTTCGGTCTCGCCTTTGGGCGTGATTTTGCCGACGAGAATGTCGCCCGGCGCAACCTCGGCGCCGATGCGAATGATGCCGTCCTCGTCCAGGTGCCGCAGCGCATCCTCGCCCACGTTGGGAATGTCGCGCGTGATCTCCTCCGGGCCGAGCTTGGTCTCCCTGGCCTCGATCTCGTGCTTCTCGATGTGGACCGACGTGTACTTGCCGTTCTCGACCAGACGCTCGCTGACCAGGATGGCGTCTTCGTAGTTGCCGCCCTCCCAGCTCATATAGGCGACAAGCACATTCTGGCCGAGGGCCAGCTCGCCGTTCTGCGTGGAGGAGCTGTCCGCAAGCACAGTGCCGGCTTCGACCCGGTCGCCTTTCTGCACGGTCGGGCGCTGGTCGATGCAGGTGCTCTGGTTGCTGCGGTTGAATTTGCGCAGCGGGTAGGCGCGCTGCTCGCCGTCATCTTCCTGGATGACGACCTCGGTATTGACGACGCGCACGGCCTCGCCGGCCTTGCGGGCGACAACGACCTGGCCGGAATCGACCGCGGCCTGCCACTCCATGCCGGTGCCGACAATCGGCGCTTCGGGCTGCACGAGGGGTACGGCCTGGCGCTGCATGTTGGAGCCCATCAGCGCGCGGTTGGTATCGTCATGCTCAAGGAACGGGATCAACGCCGCGGAGACGCCGACGACCTGCTTGGGCGACACATCCATGAACTGAATGCGCTGCGGCTCCTCGAAGCGGAACTCCTCCGCCTGGCGGACGGATGGCCGCGGGTTGAGGAAGTGACCCCCGTCGTCGAGAGGAGTCGAAGCCTGGGCGATCGAAGAGCGCTCCTCTGTATCGGCGTTGAGAAAGATGACCTCCTCGCCGACAAAGGGATGCACGCGCACCTCTAGCAGGCCGTCCAGAGCGGCGATCTGCCGGGCCAGCTCAGGCGTCAGTTCCGCGCCCTTCTCGATGAGCACCTCGTCGCTGTCGGCGTCGATGATGTCCTGGGCGAGCGTGCGCCCGGTCAGCGCGTCGACATTATTCTCTACGGTATTAATAACGCGGCGGTAGGGCGTCTCGATAAAGCCGAAATCATTGATGCGCCCATAGGTGGCGAGATAGCCGATCAGGCCGATGTTTGGGCCTTCCGGCGTCTCGATCGGGCAGATGCGGCCATAGTGGCTGTAGTGGACGTCGCGCACGTCGAAGCCGGCCCGCTCACGGCGCAGCCCGCCGGGTCCCAGCGCGCTCAGGCGGCGCTTGTGGGTCAACTCGGCGAGGGGGTTGGTCTGGTCCATGAACTGGCTCAGCTGGCTGCTGCCGAAGAACTCGCGCGTGGCGGCGACGACCGGCCGGATGTTGATCAGGCTCAGGGGCGTGACCTGCTCCGGTTCGCGGATCGACATGCGCTCGCGCACGACGCGCTCCATGCGCAGAAGGCCGATGCGCAACTGGTACTGGATCAGCTCGCCAACCGTCTTGATGCGCCGGTTGCCCAGGTGGTCGATATCGTCTGCGACCTCGCGCCCGTTGTTGATGTCGATGATGCGGCGGACAACCGCGACGATGTCTTCGTTCGTCAGGATGCGGGTGGTTAGCTCCGTCTCCAACTCCAGCTTGCGGTTGAGTTTGTAGCGCCCCACGCGGCCGAGATCGTAACGACGCGGGCTGAAGAGCAGATTCTGCAGGAAGTTACGCGCGTTGTCCAGAGTCGGCGGATCGCCCGGGCGCAGCTTCTTATAGAATTCGAGCAGTGCGTCATCGATCCCTTTCTGCTGGTCATCGGTCGGATTGGCCGTGGGATCCCGTTCCAGGGTCGCCTCGATGAAGGCATGGTCCTCATTGTCATCGACACCGGAGAACAGGGCTCTGATCTCCTCATCGGTGCCGAAGCCGATGGCGCGCAGCAGGATCGTAACCGGCAGCTTGCGCTTACGGTCGACCTTTACGCTGATAATGTCCCTTTTGCTGGTCTCGAATTCCAGCCAGGCGCCGCGGCTCGGGATCAGCTTGGTGCCGGTCAGGTCGCGGCCGGTGCTGCGGTCCTCTTCAATGGTGAAGTAGACGCCGGGTGAACGGATCAGCTGGCTGACGACGACGCGCTCGCTGCCATTGACGATGAATGTGCCGGAGTCGGTCATCAGCGGGAAATCGCCCATAAAGACTTCCTGCTCGCTGATTTCGCCCGTATCGTTGTTGACAAGCTTGACCTCTACCCACAGCGGCGCGGAAAAGGTGATGTCCCGTTCGCGGCACGCCTCCTCGGGATGTTTGGGTTCATCGAAGCGGAAGTCGCCGAAATGCAGCTCGAGATGCTTGTTGAAGCTGACGATCGGCGAAATCTCTTCGAAAAGCTCCTTCAGCCCCTTGCTGCGGAACCAATCGAAACTTTGCAGTTGAATCTCGATGAGCCGGGGCAGTTCAACCAGATTGGAAGTCCGTGCATAGGACTTCCGCTGGGTCTTTGCGCCAACTCCGTTACCAACGGCAGTACGAACCATATAGCGCATACTCCTTTGCATTACAGTTTCACCCGCTTCGCGCGCCGTTGTCAGCTGACCTGCAAGCGGCGGCCGTAACGTGCGACAAAGCGAGTGGGCTTTAATGAGGGGCGGGTCTTTGCAGACTTCCGCTCCCACCGCATCTGGGCCTCAGGCCGGGGCCTGGGGCACGTTGAGCGCTGTATCAAAAATCAAAGACCCAACGCCATTGGACACAATGGGTTGGGCCAGCGGATGCCCCGCCGGGCCGGATACCGGCCGCCCCGTCAAAGCGGATCCTGGGGGCATTGAATTATGACTCCCGCGATATGACGCCGAAACGCAACAGGCGAAAATGGTCTTTGCCCTGAAAGGGTAAGTATAAAGCATGAGCTGTCCAATGTCAAAATCTTTGAGTTGACAAATAAATTCCAAATTTGTCGCGGGACCGGAAAGAACAGAGGTCCGGCGACGCGGATGGGAAGACAGGAAAAGCATTGGGAGACCGACGGCGCGATCCGAATACACGAGCGCTCGTAGGGCGCTCTACGAGCAATGCACGAGCGCTTTACAAGCGATCACAAGCGTTTGCGGGAAAAGATTTGCGGAAGCGAAATGTAGTCCGTGTACGGTCGGGGGCCGGGAGGCTCACGGAATGACGGGAGCAGGTCGAGCATGTCTGAGAGAAGGGAATACGGAACCGCTATCGCCGGCAAACCTCTGCCGGGACATCGGGATAGATCTTCTATAGGAAAACAGGTGCTTCGCTGCGGCTGAAAAGTTAGCGCGCTACACGCCGTTGTGTTCATTGCGCCGGTGTTGAGGTTGTTGCGAGTTATCGCTGAATCGTCGAGTCGTCCACAGTTTCGATATTGAGGTCGTTCCCCGTAATCGTCGAAGCGCCGTTGTCGTAGCTCGAAGCCAGGGCCGGGTAAAGATAAATGAGCATCGCCAACAAGGCGATCACCAGGACGATGGCAAAGAGCATTTGTCGACTTTGGGCAGCGGCGTTCACATTCGCGTCTCCTTCTTTGCGTTCACTATAAAATGCTGGCTGGCGGTACCTCCCGGGTATGCGGCCTGAAACGGATCTTGGGTATCAGAATAGATGGTCCTCAGGTGAGATGCCTGGGTTGCAGGCCGGAAGCAACACGCCGGAAGGACACGCCGGATGAGATCATAGTTGCCGGTACAAGGCCCGGCAATGTCGATATTACTGCATACAGGATCACCTGTCAACTCTGTCAGATAATCGCTGCATATTGAATTTTCGGGCAGTCGCTCCTTGTGCAACGGCTGCCTTCCGGCCGGAAAGAGGTGCGGCGCGAGGGAGCAATTGGACGAAACAGACCTGAAAAGTCCGATTCTGCGCCAATTTTGGCGGGGCGCGACGCCAATGCGGGCAGGGTGCCGGCTGTATTCGGGCGCGGCTCCGTTGACATAGGGTGCAATACCGCCAGGATGCGGTTGAAATCGGGCCGTGAACAATCCCGTGCAATTTGCCTACGATATGCCTACGATGCAAACGGCCCGGGTGCCGCACGCGTGAATCGACGCCATGAAACGATGACAAAGCCTCGGCCCGCTTCCGGCAGATGTGCAGACGGACCTGACTGCCTCCGTCAATCAGTCTCCGCGCGCCATAAGTAAGGCGAATAGACGCCCGGCACCAGATAAGGGGACGACCGAATCGGAGGCATCGGAAGGCCGTTCCGGGCGCTTCGATACGGCGAGTGCGGGACGGCTGCAAAGAGCCTAAAATTCTATGATACGGCTGCGTTTCCCCTTCAAAAAGGGCGCGAAATCAAGCCGTTTCTGTTGGCGGCCCGCGCCCGTTTTCACCAAAATAGGTTTTGCGCTGGGTTTTGGGTATGGGACAATATGGGAGAAAGTGGGACGGCTGCCCTGCAAGGCCCGTTCGGGTGGAGATGACGAAAAATCAGCATTGCAAAACGCCCATTGCCGTGCCCACTGTCGTTCCCTTTGTCGTTCCCTTTGTCGTGCCCGCCGTCATTGCGTCAGGCCACGCGGACATCCATGCCGGGTGCTCGTCCGGGCAGAGCATTCAGGTAGCGCAGGCGGCCCAAGACGGCGAGACCTGGGACAACGTGGCAGACCGGCGCCGCAGATTCACATTCGCCATGCTGGAGAAGAGATGCGCACAGAGGCCAAGTTCAAAATCATA
This sequence comes from Caldilineaceae bacterium, assembly GCA_034428395.1. Taxonomy (GTDB): domain Bacteria; phylum Chloroflexota; class Anaerolineae; order Caldilineales; family Caldilineaceae; genus Bin5. The sequence continues at coordinate 4,357 of DAOUHX010000488.1, read as the reverse complement.
AGCTGGGACGAAGAGCCATTTGACGAACCAGCGGACGGGCCGAAGCTCACCCGGGCGCACGTGAAGAAGTCCTTCCACGGCGATCTGACCGGGACCGGCAACCTTATGTACGTAATGACCTACCTCGACGGCGGGATCGCTTCATTTTCAGGTTTCGAGAAGGTTGTGGGCAGCCTGGGCGGGCGAACAGGCAGCTTCGTGCTCCGGCACTCGGGGTCTTACGACGGCGAAAAGGCCACGGCGGAGTACGAGGTGGTTCCGGGATCGGGCACCGACGAACTGGCCGGGCTTTCGGGTACCGGCGGGTTTTCAGCCGGACATGCTGAAGAGCACGACATGACGTTGGATTATGATGTGTAGCTCGTGCGCATTCGCCCGTCTGTACCTGGAATGCCCGCACAGTCCAAACTCGCCGCTTTGAATGTGACGCTGGAGAGCCGGATGAAAGGAAAGTTTCACGTCCGGTTCGGAGAAGGGCGGGAAGGCGCTCCGTTCGCTCAGAGGAACGCGCCGCCGGCCTGCCCTACGCCCTGAGATACCCCTGACAAATCCGTTGTATTGAAGGTTGGATGCACCTCTGCTTGTAAGTGGTGCCTATAGCGTAGTCTCTCTCAAATTCATGTTTCTCGGCGAGTTTACCCACAATCTGGACGAAAAAGGACGGGTCACGATTCCCGCCAAGTTCCGGCACCGACTGATGCCCGGCTTGGTGGTAACGCGCAACCCGACCGGCGGCTGTCTCATGCTGATGCCACTGGACGAATGGCAGAATGTCGCGGCCCGGGTCAGTTCTCTTCCCCTGATTGACCAGCGGACCGCGCAGCTGCGGCGGGCGTTGTTCAGCGCTGCAGAGGACCTGAAACCGGACCGGCAGGGTCGTATCCTGATCAGCCAGCGTCTGCGCGAGTTCGCGGGAATCGAAAACGAGGTGATTATCGCCGGCATGAATACCTATATCGAACTATGGGACCCGGCGCAGTGGGAGCAGCAGATGCTCACCCCTGCGCAACTGGGAGAGGACCTGTTCGCCGCCCTGGGAGTCTGACACCATTGGAGCAGCCCCGACCCGAAGAGGGCATTGAACACCGTCCCGTTCTGGCGGATGAAGCGCTGACGGGACTGAATGCTCAACCGGGCGGCTGTTTTATCGACGGGACGGTGGGCGGCGGCGGCCATACGCAACTGCTGTTGCGCCGCACCAGCTCCGCCGATGGAGCCGGCAACGGTCGGGTACTGGGGTTGGACGCGGACCCGGGAGCGGTCGAACGGGTACGAAGGCGCTTCCCGGAAGAGATTGAGACCGGCAGATTGCGCCTGGTGCACACGCCGTTCGATCAGATGACCCGGGTCGCCGGCCAACAGGGGTTTGCCGCCGTCGACGGCATCCTGCTCGATCTGGGTCTCAGCAGTTATCAGCTGGATACACCGGCACGGGGTTTCGCATTTCAGCACGACGGCCCGCTGGACATGCGCTTTGATCCCTCGGCAGGCGAGAGTGCAGCCGCACTGCTAAACGGCAGGCGCTGGGAGGAGATCGCCGAGATTCTATACCGGTACGGAGAGGAGAGACAGAGCCGCGCCATCGCACGTGCCATCGTCGCCAACCGCCCGGTCATGACCACTGCTGGACTGGCGGAAATCGTGGCGAAAGTTGTGGGCAGGCGCGGCAGACAGAAGATCCATCCGGCTACGCGCACGTTTCAGGCGCTGCGGATTGCGGTCAACGACGAGTTGGGTCAGTTGGAGCGGGCATTGGCCCAGATTCCCGGGCTGCTGCGGGTGGGCGGGCGGGTTGCAATCATCGCTTTTCACAGCCTGGAGGACCGGCTCGTCAAACGGTGGATGCGAGATCAGGCTCGTAGATTTCGGCCTGACCCGACGCTGCCGAGCGGCGGCCATGAGCAGGCTCCTGTCCTGTCCATTTACAACAGGAAGCCGATCGTGCCGGCGGCCGCTGAAATTGAAAGAAACCCGCGCAGCCGCTCAGCGAAGCTACGCATCGCTGAAAAGAGGGCCGAACGGTAAACGGCAACTGCGGGGGATAGGCCGAGGCGTCGGGCAAAATCCTCCGCCCGGTTGGCAGAGGGCGTGCTCCGCCCCCTTGCGCGACCGGTGCGAACCGAGTGTTTCGGCAGGATAAGACTTTTGACTACACCGTCTATTGACTTGCACGGCGCGGCCACACCATCGCCCCTCTCCGGCGGGGAAGCGCAATCTACTCAGCCGGATAGGGGCGCAACCGATACGATCGAGCAAGGACAGACGCAACCAACCAGCCTGTCCCACATTCGCGTTCTGCGCGGCCTGGTCTGGCTGGATGATTTCGTGCCGCTTCCGCAAACGCTGCGAGGGTACCTTTTCTTCGTGTTGGCGCTGGCGGTCATCTGCGGACTGGCTGTGTTTCAGGTCTGGACGTCGTTGCGGATTACACAGGCCCGCGCCGAGCTGGCCGCGTTCAGCGTGCAGTACAACCTGATCGAACAGAGAAACGCTGAACTGTTGTGGCAAATTGGTCAACGCACCACCTTGGAACAGGTGCAGATTCGGGCAGTCCAACTCGGTTTTCGTCCGGCCCTGCAGCGCAACTACGTTGGAAACGCCGCGGCATCGCAGACGAATATCGCGGCGGCGAGCGCGTCCTCGGGCGGCGTGCCGGACAGACGGGCTGCCGCGTCGCCGCCCGTTTCACCGGCATCCCAGGCGGGGGCCCCGACCCTACCGGAGGCTGAGGCGTCCGCTCCGGAGGAGCCTGCCTCCTGGCATGTGCCTGAACTGTTTCCGATTGAGGAGTTTGAGCGGCTTGCGTCCGGATGGCAGCGACAGATCAACGATAGCTGGCAGACCGGTTGGCAGAGTGTGCGCCAGTGGAGCGAGCCATTGCTGGAACAGGTCGGTGATTTCATCCTGGGCCAGTTGAAACAGGACTGATCCGCTCACGCGGTCTTTGAAATGCGGCCAGTGGCCCGGGGCAATGCCGCCGCCACTGGCCGCCGCACTCTTTGTGAGATGCAGCATGCGCGCGCAAAACCGAACCGCACAGCCTATAAGCGGACACGGAATCGGCCTTGCCGCGCCGGGCGCGCCGGGCCCGCCGCGCGACCAGGAGCGCTCGCAGCCGGCCGTCACGCGGACCGATACGACAAAGATATGGCGCATCGGCTTTATCGGTGTCATGTTGACCGGGCCGCTGGTCCTGCTGATCCTGCGGTTGCTGGATTTGCAGGTGATGGGCTGGCAGCAGTATGAGCCGCCCAAGCCGGTGGCGTCGGCGCGCAACACGGTGGACGATACAACCTCGTGGGGCGTGATCGTCGACCGGGACGGCAGCCTGCTTGCCGCGGACCGATTCACCTACCGCATCACGGCAACGCCAAAGTTCATCGCGGCCGAAGACTACACCGCAATCGCACAGCGGCTCGCGCAGGGGATCGGCGTGCCTCCGATGCAGATTGAAAATCTACTGACGGAAAACAGCGACAGAGACTACCTGATCATTGCGACGGAGCTCGATTTTGAACAGGGCCAGCTGCTGCTGGCAGAACGGCAGCAAAGACTGGCTGACAAGGATTTTCTGCTGGACCATATTCATGTCGCGGCCCACCCTCGACGCTTCTATCCACAGGGAACGCTGGCCGGCCAGATTCTGGGTTTTCTCAACGCCGAACGGGTGCCGGTATTGGGCATCGAGCGCTACTACCGGAACTTCCTGTCCAGCGACGGCGTTGGTCTCCCACGGGGACAGCAAATAGCGCGCACCGAGCTTGATGACAGTGTCTTGCGGTTTCTGCCCAGCGGCAATGGCAAGGGCCTGGTGATGACCATCGACCGCACCGTCCAGCATATTATCGAAGAAGAACTGCGACTGGGGGTCGCTCTCTACCGGGCCGAGGGGGGCACGGTCATCGTAATGGACCCGAACACGGGCGCGATTCTGGGCATGGCCAACTGGCCCACATTCGATGGCAACCGTTTCGAAGAAGGGGATCCAGACACATTTACCAATCCGGCGATCAGCGCCCAATATGAACCGGGTTCCGTTTTCAAGCTGATCACGCTCGCGGCCGCGCTCGATGTCGACGCGGTGGAGGAGAGCACGGTTTTTATTGACACCGGCACGATCCTCATGGGTGAACATACGATCCAGAACAGCGATCGCAAGGCGGTGGGTCCGTTGACGGTCGCGGATGCGCTGGCCCATTCCAACAATGTGATCACAGTTCAGATCGCCCAGAGCGTCGGCCCCGAACCGTTCTACCAATATGTAAATCGTTTCGGGTTCGGCGCGGACACGAATATCGACCTGAGCGGCGAGGTGTCGGGGCAATACAGGCGTCTCGACGACCCAAGCTGGACGATG
>DAOUHX010000487.1:0-3185 GCA_034428395.1 Caldilineaceae bacterium | reverse complement strand
GGTGAGCGCGGAGGTGGTCGCCGGTATGCGGCCCGACGGTGCGGAGGCGCTATCGATCCTGTCTCGCATGGATGGCGCACTCTACAATTTGCCGGATGCGGAGATCGTTTCGTGGCAGGTCGGGTTGCTATCGCCGGACGGAGCGACGATGCTGCTCTTGACTTTCGGTATCCTCAGCGAAGATTTCGCGGCGCTTGAGCCGCTGCTGGGCGAGGTCGTGCAGCGTGTGCACTGGTTTGAGTAGACCGTGATTGCCGGCGCGTGGCATCTTCTATCCACGAACCGCCGGGGTAAGGAAGCATATATGCGTGGCATCCTCTGCCTGTTGCCATTGTGCCTCTTCTGTCTGGGCTGGTCCAATGGGACAGCCTCTCACCTTTCGTACAATCACGCACCCCATTCAAGCAAGGACGCCATCAGCCACCCTTCTCAGAGTCCCCCCGGCACTGCGGTGCCCTCGCCGGACGAGAGCGGCCCGGTAAGCCCTCCGCTCCTGGGTGCGGCGGAGGGCGGGGTCTTCGCTGACTGGCAGATTTTGGACGACACCGGGCTTGGGCTGACCATATTCAGTCCTCCTGGGTGGCAGTTCGTCGAGGACGTGCAGGTCTGGATGTTGACGGACGGGGTGGCGGAGCAGGCCAGGGCAGCGCTTACGGGCCTGCTGTTGCAGCTTCAGTCCAGCGGGCAACCGGACTCGCTGATCGGCATTGGCTATGTTTCCCCGCAGTTTTACACTGACCTGCTGCATGTCAACCAGTTCGCCGTCGAGATTTTCCCTTCGAACGGCTTGACGCTGTACCAGTTCGGCTGGGGTGCGGCCGCGCGGTTGGAGCGGCAGACCGGGACCGACGTGGACAGCCTCGAACTGGTCACCAGGTTGCGGCCAAACAGGGAAGAGGCGGTTGCTGTCCGGTTCCGGGGCGGCGTTCCCGCGCGATCCGTTTCGCAGTCGGTACTGACGGGGGCAAGGACAGCAGGCTGGCAGGTAGCCCTGATGTCGCCGGACGGCGAGTTCGTTCTTGTGCTGACGTTTTCGGCGCCTGGCGAGCAGTTTGATCTGTTGGAGCCGCTGTTTGAAGAGATGGTGCGGCGCGTGCAGTGGGCATACGGCGAGGCACCGGAACCCGCGGCGGGGCCGGTTGCGTTTACCGACTGGGCGCTTCAGGTCCACGCGAGGCCGGCCCCATTCAGCCCCGTGATTGGCGAGGTCGTTGCCGGGAGCCCGTTCTCTGTCATCGAGCGGGATGTGACGGGGGCGTGGTGGCGGATCAGCCATGGGGGTCAGCCGGGCTGGGTTTCGGACCATCTGATGGCCGCCAATCTACCGGACGCGCCGGCAGCGGTGCCGGTGGCGATGATCGAGAGGCGGGTGAACGTGCGCAGCGGGCCGGGCGCCAGCAACCCGATCATCGACGTGGTCGTACCCGGACAGCAGTATCTGATCACAGGCAGGAGCGAAGAGGGAGATTGGCTGCAAATCGACGATCATGGCCGGCCGGGGTGGGTGTACGCCGAGCTGGTGACTGCGGTCGATGCCGGGAATCTGCAGGTAGCGGTCATCGATTTTCCTAATCCGCCGCTGCTGCAGATTGCGGAGGCGATGATAACGGTCAATTGGGGGATGAACGTGCGCGGCGGGCCGGATATCAGCTATCCGATCATCGGTTCTGCCTCGCCCGGGCAGCAGTATACGATCACCGGCAAGAATTCGGCCGGCGACTGGTGGCAGATAGACCATGACGGCCGTCCCGGGTGGGTTTTTGGCGACCTGGTTACGCCGGTCAATCCCGGGAGCGTGCCGGTCGTGACGGGCTTTCCGCTGCCGCCGCTGCTGCCGGATACCGAGGCGGAGTTGACATTCAGCCGCAGCATGAACGTGTACGACGGCCCCGATGCCCGTTACCCTGTCGTAGATACGACACTGCCCGGCTACCGCTATCCCGTCAGCGGCAGGAACGCGGTCGGGAGCTGGTGGCGGATAGACATTGGCGGCCGGCCTGGATGGGTCTTCGGCCAGCTGGCGCGCACGGTTGTGGAGATGGAGGGTGGGCAGTAGTCTTCGATTGGACAGCTGGTGGAAAGCCGGGAGGCGGAGAAATGATATTTTCGTGATTTGATAGCCGTGTGCGTGCAGATTTGCGTTCCGGCTACTTTCTTGCCATTGGGAGGGACGGGATGCTCTCCCATTGAGAGTTGTGATCTCCGTTGTAATCTCCGTTGTGATCGTATGTGTTTTGGTTGTCGGCCAGAGTGGTTCGCCAGTGTAGGCATCACCCGCGGCGCTGATTCCCGCAGACAGTTCAGTCAGGAGGCAGTTGGTCGCGTTCTACCAGGCTGCTAACGGTGACGACTGACTGAAGAACGACAACTGGCTGAGCGACGCGCCGGTTGGCGTCTGGCATGCTGTGGTCGCCGATACAGGAGGACGCGTAGTTTCGCTGGACCTCATTAAGAACGGGCTGCGCGGTCCAATTGCGGCTGAGCTGGGCGGCCTCACTGAGGTGTATTCTTTGGTCCTTGCAGGCAAGGCCTTAGACGGTCCGCTTCCGCCCAACGCGGATATAGACGCCGAGCAAAAGTAACGGCATGTCGGATTTGGCTTCAAGATCGTGACCGATTTTGCCAACCAGATGTTTGTCACTGCTTTCCCGTCTGGAAGATTGGAACCGGGGCGGGTGATGCCGCTCGTGCAGGACTCGCTGAGGGAGTCCGGGATTGACGTGGAGAGCGCCGAAACAGTCACCAATCTGCCTTACGACGGATCCGAGACGGTCCCGATACGTTCCCGGGATAACCGCGAAGGGATTGGTTCGGCGGAGATCAGCTGGGAGGTCTGGCTGATGTCACCGGACAGGGGAACGTTTATCAGGATTACCTTCATCTATGAAGGCGGCGGCGCGTCCGAATCGGTGCCTATGATGAGCGAGATTGTGCGCCGCATCCGCTGGGAGTAGGAACGGCGAACAATACGCCTGCCGGTAGGAGCCGAAAGAAGAGAGCAAAGCGAAACCGCCCTCTCGGTCGCAGTTCAGTGCTGGCTGCGCGAGAGGGCGGTCGTTTTGGCGCTGCGGGGATGGTCGCGACCGCGGGATGGCCGCAAAGATGAGCACCCCGGGTAGGATTCGAACCCACGACCCTCTGATCCGAAGTCAGATGCTCTGATCCACTGAGCTACCGGGGCAGAA
>DAOUHX010000486.1:0-1982 GCA_034428395.1 Caldilineaceae bacterium | reverse complement strand
GGAAGTGGGGCCCTGGTACTATGAATTCTCGCCGGCCGGCTGGTCCAGGGGCTTTTTCGGCGGTCTGCTGGCGACGTGCGGCCTGGCCGCGGCGGGACATGCCAGCGTGGACGAGGGGCAGGAGTTTTCGCTGCACGGCAGGGCGAGCTATATCCCGGCGCGCAACGTCATGCTGGACGGCTACTGGGAAGGCGATGACTATGTGATGTGGGCGCAGGGGAGGGTGCGCGAGAGCGTGCCGCTGGGAGAAAACCTGAGTCTGACACGCAAGGTATGGTGCAGGATGGGGGAGAAGGCGCTGCACATCCGCGATACGGTCGAGAACCTGGGCTTTGCGCCGGCCGCGCATATGCTGGTCTACCACATGAATTTCGGTTTTCCGCTGCTGGACGCGGGTACGGAGCTGGTTGCGCCGGCGCACGATGTTATCCCCTGGGATATCACGTGGGACCAGATGCTGGGCGCGGAGATGAGCCGGGCGATCCACGAGGCGTCGACAGAGGAGATCGAGCGCTACCATCGCTTTGGCCCGCCACAGCAGCCGCAGTATGTCAACCGCGTGTACAATCTCGTGATGGGGGCGGACGAGAACGGCGACGTCACGGTGGCGCTGCTGAACCGCGGGTTTCCACAGGGTGACGGCATCGGCCTGTACCTGAAGTACAGCGGCAGGACGCTGCCCGAATTCACGCTGTGGAAGGTGCTGCAGCACCAGTCCTACGTCGTCGGCCTGGAGCCAGGGAACTGCCGCCAGGGCGGCAGGGCGGCCGAGCGCGCCCAGGGCCGGCTGAAGGTGCTCGAACCGGCTGAGACTGTGACGTATGAGCTGGAGGTCGGCGTGTTGGAGACCGAAACCGAGTTTCTGACGATCGAAGAGCATATCGCGGCCGCCCGTAACGGGACAAAATGAGGTCGAGATCCAGGATCCATTTCCTTGCCGCCTAAATGCGAAACGCGCAGTAGCGTTCGAGATTCACTCTGAGACATTGGAGAAAATTGTTGGCCGGCTGGTAGGTGGCGTGCAGCCGGACAGTATCTATCTGTATGGCTCGCAGGCGCGTGGGCAGGACAGTCCGGGAAGCGACATCGACCTGTTGCTCGTCCTGCCGGACTCTGGTTTGCCTCGCCACAAGCGCGAGGCGCTTTCGTCCGATCTTCTATGGGGCTTAACGACCCCGGTTGATGTAATCGTACTGACGAAAGCCGAGTTTCAGCGCGGCTGTCAGGTGAAATCTTCGTTGCCATGCGGGGTATGGGCCGAAGGCAAGCTGCTCTATGGAAGGAGCGGACTCCAAAGCAGGAGATGACAAGTGAAAGAGACCCGAGTGGAACCGGAAGTAGCCGTAGACATCGAAGCGATCGTCGGCGAAGGGGCGATCTGGGACGCGGAGAAGGGCGTGCTCTATTGGCTGGATGTACTGGGAAGCCAGTTGTACGTGTTTGACCCGAAGACGGGGCACAATCGCGCCATCGACGTCGGGCAGACGGTGGGGGCGGTGGTGCCGAGAGCGAGCGGCGGGGTGATGGTGGCGCTGCACAATGGCTTTTCCGCGCTGGACCTGGAGACCGAGAAGCTGACGCCGGTCGCCGACCCGGAGCGGGATATTCCCGCCAACCGCTTCAACGACGGCAAATGCGATCCCGCGGGCCGCTTCTGGGCCGGCACGATGGAGTTCAACGGCGAGGCGGACCGCGGCGCGCTCTACTGCCTGGAGATCGACCACTCGGTGTCGCGCAAGGTCGAGCCGGTAACAATCTCGAACGGCATCGTCTGGAGCCTTGACAGCCGCACGATGTACTACATCGACACGGCGCGCGAAAATGTAAGGGCGTGGGACTACGATCTGGAGAGCGGCGACATCGGCAACGAGCGCGTCGTCATCGAAAACAACGGGCCGGGGCACTTTGACGGCATGACGATCGACGAGGAGGGCATGGTCTGGATTGCCGTCTTCGGCGGCTGGGGCGTATGGCGCTACGAT
>DAOUHX010000485.1:0-1898 GCA_034428395.1 Caldilineaceae bacterium | reverse complement strand
GGCTTTGAATTCGGACGCCTTGATCGTGCGGGGGCCTGTCGCTTTATCGCTTTCGGTCGGCATGTTGTCCTCCCCTCGTGCTAAGTTGACCGCATTATAGCATGGTTATGACCATGGTCACCGCGCCCTTGTCTATCATGGGAACCGGATTGCGCCGACAGTTCTGTTCGCGGCGCGTTTGCGGACTAGGCCGCTCTTCTATTGCCGCAGCCTCCTGATCAGGCCGTACGCCCCGCGCGAGAAGGCCGCGAAGGCGCCGGCGCGGCTGAAGCGCGGGGCCGGCGCGGGCAGGAACTCGCCCGCGTCGAGGTCTTCGATGGCGGCGAGGGTGCGCTGCAGTCCGACTTCGGCCATCTCGCGGCCGCGGTCGTCGCCCAGGTCCAGCCCGCCGCAGACGAGCACGGCGGCCAGCAGCCGGCCCAGTGTACTCTCGCGGTAGAGGCGCCAGCACTGGTCGAAGGTGAACCCCTCAACCCCCATATTGCCGATGATCTCGGTGTACTCTGCGAGGGCCGCGTGCTCGACGCGGCGGCGGACTTCGGTCGTCACGCTGCTGCCCAGAAAGTAGGCTACGTCGTAGAGGGGCGTGCTCAGCCCGCTGACCTGCCAGTCGATCAGCGCGACTTCCTCCTGCCCTTCGCGGGCAGCCGTGTCTTCATCTAATCCAGGCGTCGCGGGGAAGAGGATGTTGTCCAGCCGGGCATCACCGTGGATCAGCGTTCTGGGTCCGGCGGCGACTGCGTCGATGTGGGCGGCGATACGGGGTCCGTAGGCTTCGGCCAGGCCGCGCATCGCCGGCGAAAAGAGGCTGCCGAACCGTTCGAACGTTGGCGCCAAATTGGAAACATAGGCGAGTTGCAGCGCTGCTCTGCGTCTGGAAGCCAGGACATCGTAGATGCGATTCAGCGGGGGCTGCTCACCGCGGTTCCAGAAGGTCCCGTGCAGCCTGGCGAGCGTGCGCAGCGCGCGCCTGGCCTGCCCAACGCTGGCGCCATCGATCTGGCTCACCTTCTGCATCTCGTTCAAATCTTCGAGCACGAGCACAAAACGGTTGCTGCCGCCTGCAAAGTCACCGTACAGGAGAGCGGGCGACCGCACCGGCGACAGGGGCGCGGCCAGCGTGTAGTAGTCGTACTCGCGCCTGAACATCTGCAGGCGCCTGCTCATGCGCAGATTGCCGGCGTTCGTGCCCGGCAGCTTGACGATGACCGTGGCGGGGATGCCGGGGGGAGGTTCTTCGCGGGTGAGATGGCAGCGCAGGACCGTGCCCATGACGCCGGCGCGCGCGTCGATCTCTTCGAGGATGATCTCCCTGATCGGGGCACGTCCGGAAGCGCGCCCCGCGCCCAGCGCCTGCTGCATCCACCGGGCTGTTACGTCGTCGGCGCTGCGGGGAATTGGCGGCCTGGTCATGGCGCTGAAGCGTCTCCGTATTCAACGCGTGCTGTTTTACGGTTGTGATCGGTCCGTTGGGGCGCAGCCGCGGCTTTCTTGCGGCCGCTCTACCCGGTCTGGGCGGCGCTGATCATGGCGCCGGGTCGAAGAGCGACGGGGCGGGTCCCCGTTCGGTGCGTTCGTAGGCCTCGTCGGCGGGCAGGCCGGGCCGGGCCATGGCTGCGTTCGAGAGCCGGTCGCAGCGCTCGTTTTCCACGTTGCCGGCGTGTCCTTTCACCCAGTTGTAGCTCATTTCGTGGCCGTCGCAGAGGTCGAGGAGCCGGCCCCATAGGTCGGGGCTGACCGCCGGCTTGCCTCTCTTCCTGAGCCGCCAGCCGTTCGCCCGCCATCTGCGCGCCCAGCCCTTGGACAGCGCGTCGAGGACGTATTTGGAGTCGCTGTAGAGTGCGACGCTGCATCGTTCTTTCAGAGCCTCCAGCCCTTTGATCACGGCCATCAGCTCC
>DAOUHX010000484.1:0-2191 GCA_034428395.1 Caldilineaceae bacterium | reverse complement strand
GCCGGTTGCGCCGGCGCGCATGGCGGCTTCGTCGATTGCGACCTGGAAGCGGGCCGGCAGTTGGACCTTGTGGCGGTCGCGGGCGCCGGCTCTGGCCACGACCATCGATGGAAAGTCGCGCCAGTATGTAATCTGATATTCTGTCATCGTTGACATACCTCATTGGTCTCAAAGTCAGCGGCCAGTCGCCACCGTCCATCGTCGAATTATACAGAGTGGCGCGCCGGAATGCCTAACAGATGCTTCTGTGCGGGTTTGTCCTGTTTTCCCAGTTGGATTTTGGTCATATTTGCGTTACCATGCCAAGGACTTGGGTATATCATTGTTGATATATTCATCATTATTCCAGCGCGTCAACGGCTGTCCCCTGACCAGAGAGCCTTTTCAGTTTCCTCGTGTACACACTGAAATAATGCGCGGACCCATTTTCTAAGAAAAGGAGACAGTTTCATGAGAACTCGACAATTGTGGACAGTGGTGGGCCTCATGCTCATCCTGGCGCTGCTGATTGGCGCATGCCAGCCGGTCGCGCAGGCGCCTGCTGAGACTGAGATGGCAGACGATGAAGAGATGGCCGCGGCGGTAAAGGTCGCCTTTGTCTATGTCTCGCCTGTCGGCGACCTGGGCTGGACGTATGCGCACGACCAGGGACGTCTCTACCTGGAGGAGAATATGGAGGGCGCGGAGACGGCCTTCATTGAGAATGTGCCCGAGGGCCCGGACGCGGAACGTGTTATTCGCGACTTTGCGCAGAAGGGCTTTGACCTGGTCATCACCACCAGCTTTGGCTTCATGGATCCGACGCTGACGGTGGCGCAGGAGTTTCCGGATGCGCACTTCGTGCATGTGTCGGGATTCAAGACCGCCGACAATATGAGCACCTTGTTTGGGCGCATGTACCAGCCCCGCTATTTGAGCGGCCTGGTCGCCGGCAGTATGACGGAAAGTAACGTCATTGGTTATGTGGCGGCTTTCCCGATTCCTGAGGTGATTCGCGGCATCAACGCGTTCACGCTGGGTGTGCGCGAGGCGAATCCGGACGCGGAGGTGCGGGTTGTGTGGACGAGCACCTGGTTTGGCCCGCCCGAGGAGAAAGAGGCAGCCGAAGCGTTGCTGGACCAGGGCGCGGACATCATCGCCCAGCACCAGGACACGACCGAGCCGCAGAAGGCTGCTGCCGAGCGGGGCGGGACGAGCATCGGCTACAACAGCGACATGCGCGCGTTCGTCGGCGACACGGTCCTGACCGCTCCGGTCTGGAACTGGGGCCCGGGCTACCAGATGTTCGCCGAGCAGGCGCGCGACGGCACGTGGGAGACCGCGCAGTACTGGGGCGGCATGGACGACGGCATCGTGGGTCTGGCAGAGATGAGCCCGATGGTGCCCGACGACGTTGCCGCGATGGTCGCGGAGAAGCAGGCGATGATCGTGTCCGGTGAGGCGGACGTGTTTTGCGGCGCGATGAACGGCCAGAACGGCGTCCAATTCCTGGATGACGGCCAGTGCATGGATGACGGCCAGATGCTGGGGATGGACTGGTTTGTGGAAGGCGTCGTCGGTGAGGCGCCGGGTGAGGCTGCGCCGCTAGGAAACTAGCCTGCGCCTTGGACTGCGATTGTGAATTGGTGCGTGCCGCCTGTTGAACCGGCTCGTTTGTATGTCGGAACTTGCTGCCTGAACTGAATCGAACGTGAGTATCTGAGATTGCTCCTCTCTTACCGTACAGCTTCAAAAGAGAGGGGCAATCTGTTTCGCACGACCTGAAGTGAGAATGAGCGAGTCCCTCTGGATGATTGCTGAAAGGGAGGATCACATGAGGATTCGAAATTGGTCGACAGTGTGGACCGTATCACTCATTCTGGCATTGCTGATCAGCGCCTGTCAGCCGATCGGCGAGGCGCCAGCGGTTGAAGAGCCGGTTGGCTCCGCAGATACGGTTGCAGATGTGAAGGTCGCATTCGTATATGTTGGCCCGGTAGGCGATCTCGGTTGGAGCTATGCGCATGATCAGGGTCGGTTGGCGCTGGAGGAACTCGGCGTGGAGACGGCCTACAGCGAGCTCGTCGCTGAGGGACCGGACGCGGCGCGGGTGCTGCAGAGCTACGCTGCCCAAGGCTATGACCTGATCTTTGCCACCAGTTTCGGTTACATGGATAGTGTCATCGAAGTGGCGGAGGGATTTCCGGAGGTG
>DAOUHX010000483.1:0-5101 GCA_034428395.1 Caldilineaceae bacterium | reverse complement strand
GGTCGAAGTACCCGAATTGAGCTTTGACGAGGCGCGGGATGCATGGGGCCAGATCGGCAATCTGCGCGTTGAGATGCCTGACCTTGGTTTTGAGGAAGCAAAGGAGATTTGGGAACAGATACGCAATCTGCAAGCCGAATCACCCGATTTGAGCTTCGAGAAAGCGCGGGAGGCCTGGGTAGAAATCCGGGAACTACAGTTGGAGTTTCCCGATTTGTCCTTTGATGAAGCGCAGCAGGTTTGGGATCAGATTGGCGCCTTACGCATCGAGATGCCTGATCTTGGCTTTGGAAAAGCATTGGAGCTTTGGCAGAAGATCAAGAGCTTGCAAGTAGACTTCCCTGACCTGAGTTTCAATGACGCGAGGGAGGCATGGAAACACATACAGGCAATGCAGATCGAGTTTCCTGACGTAGATGTTGGGAATGCACAGGACTTTCTGAGCCAGCTGCGAACCGTGCAAATAGGTGTGCCGGAAGTCAGTGATGATGAGGCAAGAGCCCTATGGGTCCAGATTCAGCGGCTCAGTGAAAATGTATCTCCTCCAGATTTCCCCGAACTGGAACGGGTTTTGCAACAGATTAAAGAACTGCGGCTTGAAGTTCCGTCCTTGGGTTTTGACGAGGCCAGAGAACTCTGGTTTGAATTGCAAGAGCTGAGAGGAGCATTGCCCGAACTGAGCTTCGAACAAGCTAAGGATCTGTGGTTGGAATTGAGGGATTTGAAGGATGAGCTACCTGCGGCAGATGGAATATTCGATCTCGTCGTTCATCGCGCTGAACGGTTCTTGCGCGGACTGGGATTCGAAGACACCGACGGCGATGGTCATCTGAATTGGCCGGAAGGCACTCCGTTCGAAGGTCAAGATGTAAATCTGGAAGTTATTATCACCGACGGCGCAGGCATCGCAATAGCCTTTGTGCCAGTTGGGGGCGATATTGTCGACGGCGTCGCTTTCCTCATTGGTAAGGACCCCTACACCGGCGAGTGCCTCACCCAATTGGAGCAGGTTCTGGTCGCAATCGCAATTATTCCCTTTCTGCCTCTCTCTGTAAGGAGCGCCAGGGTTGCCGCAAAGCAGGTAGACAATTATTTGCCACTGGTAAATAAAGGCTTAGTCAATTTTCTGCCCGATTTACCCGCTTCCGTGCGTCTCAGGCTGGTGTCCGGCCTTGTGCATCCCCGCTTCAAAGAGTTCCGCACAATGGCAGGAGAAGGTGCAACAACGGCACAAGAGCTGGCTGACTCAATGAACATCTCAAAGTTCACGAGTACCAATTATCGCGAGTCTTTGCGCAGGTTTACAGGAATCAGCGAAGAAGCAGCCAGTGGCCTAGAGGCCCATCACATTTTGCCGCAGGAATTCGAAGAACAGTTTCTTAGACACGGAATTGAAACTGTCCATGACCCAAGGTTGATGGTCTGGGTAAATCCGGATGAGCACAGGGCCTGGAGTAGCGCATACAGCAATGCCTGGGCTGATTTTTTCGAAAGGACACCTGACGCAACCAGGCTGCAAATCCTGGAAGAAGCTCGGGAACTCTCCGAGGAATTTGGATACAAAGTTCTATTCGAGATTGCCGAGTGACCGCAGAAGGGTGAGCGGCTTCCATGCTTCTCGGAGACCAATATTGAGGAAATCATGATTTCTTCCGGAAAACTCAAGTACGAATCACTCTTTTTGCTGGCTGATCCGATGGCAGTTGAGCCTTATCGTCTTCGCAGCCGCCTCCCTGGCGATGCTGAAGCTCAGGGCGTTGATTTGAATGCGCTTTCACGGGGCGAGTCGCAAACAAAAAGGCCAATCCAGTTTGACGCCGCTCAAGGTTCGAAAGCGACCAATATTCTGTGGACGCAGCTTGTGACGCCTGTCTGCGTGTCAGGACGTGTAATACGCATCCTTAGCGAGAGCGAAGTCAGCGGGTGGTCGACGTACCCTGTGGAAGTTTTCGACCCGGAAGGCGCGCTGTTGGCGGACTACCACGGCCTTGTCGTTACAGGCGGGGTCTGCGACGCCGATTACAGCCGCAGCGCGGTGATAACGAAGCCGCCGCCTGCGCCCCGCGGCAAGAGCTACGACGTATACAAGGGGCTCTTCTTTGATGAGGATCAATGGGATGGCAGCGATATGTTCTGGGTGGGCGGTGTTCGCGTCGTCGTGGACAAGGTGAAGACGGTTATTGAGAAAAGCGGGATCGAGAACGTGGCGTTCACTCCCTTGCCAGAGCGCGAAATTCGTGTCAGGCACGTTCGGTAGAATTGAACGCTGAGCTCGGCCCCAGAATCCGGACCACCGGTTAAGGTGTATATTGGAGCAATTCACCGAGCCTGTGGAAGGGTAGAACGGTGGTCAAGAAACGGCGGCGACACTCGGCGGCCTACAAGCTTCGGATTGTGCTGGAAGCAGTCGAAGGCAGCAAGACGATAGGTCAGTTGGCGAGGGAACACGAGATTCATGCCAACCTGATACGAGCCTGGAAACGGCAACTGCTGGAAGACGGACCCAGTGTCTTCGCCAGCAATAGCGAACGCAAGCAGCGGGAACAGGAAGCAAGACTTCATGAACAGATCGGGCGGCTCAAGGTGGAAATTGAATGGCCGAGAGAGAAAGTTGCCCGCTTCGGGCTGTGAGAAACAGCTTCTACAGCCATAAGGGAAACCATCAGAGTCTCAACTATCGCACGCCGGCGGAAGAGCACTTCGTGCTCTGTTCAGAGCCGGCCGCATTCGCCTGAATGCACCTTATTTCCCCCATTTCGTGGTCTAACGATTGGGGCCAACCATAGCTCCACCCACCCTCACAGCCACCCCACTTCTATCGTCATCGCAGATCGTCAAGGCCTCTCTCACCAGCGACACCGGAGTTGGCGAAGGCACAGGCATAGGCATTGACACCAGGACCATGACTTCGCCCGCCAATTGTCCGGCTGCGAAGTCATGTATATAATGCCCTAACCAATCGATTTGCCGGAGAAGGCAGATACAGGGAATCGGGCCATACCGCCAGTCTGTGCGAAATATGTATGAATGCCCAAAGGGATGAAAGTAATGAACAACCGGATAACCATCAATCCACAAGTGTGTCACGGGCAGGCCTGCATCCAGGGCACGCGCATTCCTGTGCATCAGATCTTGCGAATGCTTGCATGTGGAGACAGCGTCGAAGAGCTCCTCCAGGAATATCCCTCTATAACGTGCGAAGATATCCTTGCCTGTTTTGACTACGTAGCGTCCTTGGCCGAAGAGCAGGTGACCCCCCTTGAGGCCCTGGTCGACAGCGGATGAGAATCTTTGTTGATGAAAACATCCCCCTCATGACCGTCACAGAACTTCGCTCCTTGGGACATGACGTTCACGACATTCGCGGCACTGTAGATGAAGGAATGCAGGATGACGCTCTGTGGGACATGGCACAGCAAGAAGAACGTATATTGATTACCACTGACAAGGGATTTACGCACTACCGGATGAGGCAACATCACGGCGTTCTTGTCATACAACTGCGACAACCAAACCGGCGCAAAATCCACGCGCGCATCATGCAAGCATTAACCCGTTTTCCCGATTCGGAATGGCCCGGTTTGCTAGTCGTTATGCGGGACATTGCCCAGAGCTCCTGGCGTGTTCAGGGCCGTCACTGAGTCCCACGCGAAGAACTCCCTCTATCTTCAACGCAGGAGTCGCGGTCATGGCCAGTTTCCTACTGGCCTGACTTTCGCCGCCGACTTGCGCGCCGCGCGCGATCATCGTCCCCTACGGCACCGAGGCCGGGCGCTACCAGGAGTACATGGAGGCGCTGGCGCCGGGCCCGGGCAGCATCGCCCAGGCGCACGCAGTGGGCGAGCGGATCTCGGTTGCGCAGTTGCGGGAGGCGGTGGAGGAGTACACGCGGCTGATTGGGGCGGTGTGCGGGTCAGGGTACAGGGAGGCTGGTCGCGCCCGCTCTTGCGGCCGATGACGCCGCCGGACCCGAGGAAACGCTGCCCGCCTCCACGTCGCTCCCCAAATCCGGCGACCCGACCCCAGTCATATTCCGGTTTTTGGGTGATCTTCTTCCAATGCCGGAGCAAGGAATGGCGCTCCGGCTGCGGGACTGCATGGCCGGTTACGGATAGATACCCCGGTACTTTACCGCATCCACAATCCGCTGAATGGCGATTGTGTAGGCTGCCGTCCTCAGGTCGCAGTCGGTCTGCAGGGTGATCGCCAATACGTTGTCCAGGCTCTCCAACAGCTTGCGTTTCATCTGATGCCGGATCTCGCTCTCATCCCAGGAAAAAGCCTGCAAATCCTGCACCCATTCGAAGTAACTGACCACAACACCGCCGGCGTTGCAGAGAATATCCGGAATGATCAGGACACCCTTGTCTTCCAGAATACGGTCGGCCTCCGGCGTGGTCGGCCCGTTTGCGCCCTCGGCGATGACCCGGGCCTGGATCCTGTCCGCGTTCTTCTTGGTGATCTGCCCCTCCAACGCTGCTGGAATCAGCACATCTACATTCAGTTCCAGCAGCTCCCCGTTTGTCAAAGAGTCCGCGTGCGGATAACCGGCGACCGTGCCCGTCTCGTCAGCGTAACGCCTCAAATGGCGTGGGTCCAGCCCTCGACTGTCGTACACCGCTCCTTTCTCGTCGCTAACGGCTACGACCTTCGCGCCCCGTTCATGCATAGCGCGTGCGGTCCACCCGCCGACATTGCCGAACCCCTGTATGGCAACCGATGTGTCTTCCAGATGAAGGCCCAGACGCCGGCGCAGCATTGCCCTGGTTACGTAAGTGATGCCCAGGCCGGTGGCATACTCCCGGCCGGCTGAGCCGCCTATCGCCAGAGGCTTTCCGGTCGTCACAGCCGGCACAGAATAGCCTCTATGCATGGAAAAGGTGTCCATGATCCAGGCCATCACTTTCGCATCTGTGCCCACATCCGGCGCGGGAATGTCCATCTCCGGCCCGATGAAGAGACTGATCTCTGTGGTGTAGCGCCGGGTCATCGCCTGCAGCTCCCTTTCCGAGAGTCTTTTGGGGTCGACGATGACACCGCCTTTGGCGCCGCCATAGGGCAGATCCATCAACGCGCATTTCCACGTCATCCACATGGCCAG
>DAOUHX010000482.1:0-2115 GCA_034428395.1 Caldilineaceae bacterium | reverse complement strand
CAGGGGGGAGGGGAGGTTGCTGAGGTAGTCGAAGAACTGCATTCTTCCCGGCGTATCCCGCAGGCGTTTTCGTTCTTCGGCGCTAGCCCCGGAGGTGACAAGGTCCTCGGGTTGTCCGGCGTTGTTGAGTGTAACGATGACGCCATAGCGTGCGCCGGTCAGCGCCCTGGCGCTGTCGGCCACGCCCTGGAGGACGTTGTCGAAGTCGAGGTCTTCGTTGATGCGCTGGACGGCCTCGCTGAGCAGCGACATGCGTTGTTGGAGGGCCGCGATCTCGAGGGTTGGATCGTCGGTCTGCTTCATTTGGCCACCTTTAGTTCAACTTGCGTCCTCGGGGGTAAGCGTGGGTTGCGGGACTCTGCAGCCGGCAAAGCCGGGGCTGAAGCAAGAGTAGGCGAACTGGGCCCAAGTGGGTCGCAACCGGCGGGACTGTGACAGGACTGCTAGCGAGAAGAGGCATATTTTCACTGAAAGGCCACAGAGAAGGTGCATACTTTGACTACCTGTTTGTTCGGCTGTTGGAACTGTAATGAATATTATACTACTATATACAACCTTTCTATAATGAAACCATTTTAGGTTTTCGATTGCCGTGCTTTGACGATGTGGCATTTTTGACGAAGCTTTGGTTGCAGACGTTGGGGGAGAGGCCTGCTCAGATGTCGCTATAAAGGCGCTGAGAGGTTGAGCGGATGCAGGCGGGGAGGGCATCTGACAGAAATTGTTTGAATGCGAGAGTTGGGCCCGGCATTCTCGTCGTTTTGGCAGATTCCCCACTATGGCAATTGCGTAGGTGTAAGAGGAATATCTTTGGCGGCTTGTGCCAGACGATCTTTTCTCCCGGATCGTTACCGATATTACAGGCGGCAAGGACCCGTCCAAGTTCGAGAGAAGAAATCAGGTAACGACACGATCGAGGATTTGCCGTCGAAGGCCTATTCTGCATTCTGGTCGCGGTGGTATTGTACTGGCCCTCGTTTTCGTACGCTATCAGCCCACTCTGAGCGAACTGCCATGTGTGGAATGATTGCGAACGACATAACTGTCCAATACAGACCACCGTGACTGAGCGGCATGACTTCGACGCAGGACTGCCTAAGGGCGTCCTCAACCTGGGCGACCGCGCGGCTACGCCGATCAGGGTATTTTCCAAAGACCAGAGCATCGAATACTACTGTGTTGGCAATGAAGACAGCCAATCTGTCCTGAAGGTCAATCCCTCGGCATTGGGCAGATTTGTGGCCCATCTTTTGAAGAACACGGGGAACGAAGGGCTGGAGTCAATCGTGTTGTACGGGGGCCTGCATCCGGGCACGAACCAGGAGATCGTTTTTGACTACATCACGGACAGCAAGATCGTCCGGCTTTCGACTGCATACGCGGACGGGAAGCCCTACGAGTTCAATATTGGCAATGACTTTGAGGTGTTTCACTGCGGTGGTAGGGCCCGCGATGTGTTGACATAGGCAGCGCGGTCGTGCCGATTGGCAGGCGTACGGCGGGAAGAATTGAGCGGATGGGGCCGTTCTTTGGGACGGTCCTTTTCTATTGGCGGAGGTTGCTGACTGCGGTCGTGAGTGGTCAGTGGAAAGTGTGGGCGGGAAGGGCGGGTCAGCCTTTGAGGCCGGTGAGGGCGATGCCGCGGACGAAGTTCTTCTGGAAGATGAGGAACACGATGAGGGGCGGGATGGAGACGAGGACGGAGCCGGCCATGACGGCCTGGTAGTCGGTGCCGCCGAAGCGGTTGGCCATGCGCGCGATGATGAGGGGGAGGGTCAGCTTCTTTTCTTCGTTGAGGATGACGAGGGGCCAGAGGTAGGCGTTGAAGGCGCCGAGGAAGACGAAGATGGCGAGCGCGGAGAGGATCGGCTTGGTGAGGGGCAGGATGATGTTGCGGTAGATGCCGAAGTCGCCACTGCCGTCGATTTTGGCGGCGTCGTAGAGCTCGCGGGGTATGCCGTAGACGAACTGGCGGCAAAGGAAGACGCCGAAGGAGGAGAAGATGCTGGGCACCCAGACGCCCCAGAGCGAGTTGAGCAGGTTCAGCTCGCGCATGACGATGTAGAGGGGGATGAGGAGGGTGAGGAAGGGCACCATGGTGGTGGAGAGGACGAA
>DAOUHX010000481.1:0-6732 GCA_034428395.1 Caldilineaceae bacterium | reverse complement strand
TGGTGGATTCGCCAGGCGATCAGCCGCGCGATCGCCTATCAGGCGCGCACGATCCGCATCCCGGTCCACATGGTGGAGACGATCAACCGGCAGATGCGTACCGAGAGGGAGTTGCAACAGGAGTTGAAGGGCGAGGAACCGTCGCTGGAAAAGATCGCGCTGGAGATGGGCTATCTGGGAGAGGATGTGGCGGCCGACGTCCGGCAAGCGTTGGAGGAGAAGCGGCCGCTCTCAGGCGATCTGAAGAGTGTGCTCGACCAGGCTGTGGCCAAAGTACAGCGCATCCAGCGCCTCAGCCGCGAGCCGATCAGCCTCGACATGCCGGTCGGCGCGGAGGAGAACAGCTATCTGGGCGATTTCATCGAGGACGAGAGCATTCCCGCTCCGGTGGATACTGCCAGCCGGCGGCTGCTGCGGGAGCAGATGGGCGAGATTCTGAGCGGGCTGCCCGAACGGGAGCGCAAAGTGCTGAGCATGCGCTTCGGGCTGGAGGACGGCATGAGCCATACGCTGGAGGATGTGGGCAAAGAGTTCAACATCACGCGCGAGCGCGTGCGCCAGATCGAGGCCAGGGCACTGCGCAAGTTACGTCATCCCCAGCAGAGCCGCAAACTGCGCGACTATCTGGGCTGATCATTTCGCGCCCGGGGCCTGGTCCGTCTGCATCCTCCGCAATCGCAAATGCATTTATCGAAGCGGAATTTTGACTGGCGCCCCAACAATTCGTATAATGATCCACTGTTGTCTCGACCGTGGCCGACCCCGTCTTCCAGGCGGATAGCGGCGATTCGAGACCGGAACTTTCCTCGGTAGCTCAATCGGCAGAGCATCCGGCTGTTAACCGGGTGGTTGTTGGTTCGAATCCAACCCGAGGAGCCATTCTGCGAGCGTGAACTACGGCGCCGCGACGGTTAACACAAAGCCCCGGAGGGCGGCCCCTTCGGGGCTTTGTCTATCTCATATTTCTCCAAGGGCTCCCGCGTTTCGACATTGCCTAACCGGCGCCGGCCGAAAGGCCCAGTCGATTCCACACCACGGGGAACGTTGGAGCAGACAAGTCAGCGCCCTTTCAGAATGTTGCGGATTCTTGCCTGAACCGACGCAGATTCTGATTCGATGGCCCTGGCAAGCATTCCGTCCACCTTTTCCCGGTATCGTGGGAAGCGAAGCGAAAGTTCGTTGAATCCGGTGTAGGCCCATGCCTTGACGAACTTGCTATCGCTCTTGAGACAGGCATCCAGGAATTTCTCAAGAACGAAGCATTCGTCCTCAGGAATGTCCAGATAGGGAAGACACTGGAGGATGTGCAGTTTGCTTTCCCAATGCGCCTGAACGGAAAGACTGCCGAAGACCGCACGGCAACCGGCTGTGGATAGTGAATTTCCCACTTCAAGATGTTTCTTCAACAGCCAGGTTGCCGCCCGTTGCAGTTCGATATCTGAAATATGTACCAGGATCGTCGCAACGAAGTTTTCTTCAGCGCTATGGCGCTCATAGGTCGACTGCAACTCAGCGACCGACTTGCCGTCCCAGGAGGCAATCTCTTCCGATAACGTCCTAGCCACATGCGACTCCTGCGATGCCAGACAATAGCATTACAGTCTAACGAGGTTTTTCGCGATGGTTATTCCTGTTCGGGACGCTACAGAACGACGAAGCTTTCAAAGGCACTGTAGCATCCTGTCATGGAGAGGTATTCCTCATCGTGAAAAGCACAAGTCAAGGTCCTGACCCCATAGGCGGCAACGGGGCCGACTCTCTGTTCTCCGGTACCCGTGGTTCATCAGCCCGTTTGCCAAGGGCAGCCTTCACGAGACGGCCAAGGGTCTGGTCAATGGCCCCGCGCACTTCGAAGTCTATGAATCCCTTGCGGGCATACACCAACTTTCCACTGTCTCGCTCAGCCAATTCTACATGATCATGTCGACCAAACCGGTCAATGGCCTGCACGCTTTGATATTCCTCTTTTGACCGACTGCCCATAATCTACTATGTTGGGTATGTCCTGCCAATCCTCCGTCATTTGCTTTGCAGCAATTGCAGAATCCTGTCGTGATGCCGAGGCATATTCGCATGCGAGCAATCGGCCCGAAAAGGAGACTTTAAAGATGAGTTCGCAAAGACTGTACGAAGCGGCATTCCCGTACGCCGACGACATCCTGGCGCTGCCCGTGGAAGACATCGAGCGCGCCTCGGCCTGGTACTGCGACATGTTCGGGATGACCGAGGTCGAACGGCGGGATGGTCCGACGCCTTCAGTGGTACTGGAGCGCGACGGCGTTCAGATCGGGTTCGCGGTCAATGGCGGCGACCCCGGCAATGAGGGCGCGGCCATTCGCGTGCGCGACATCCACCGCGCCAAGCAGGAGTTGGAAGCCAAAGGGATTAAAACAGGCAACTGGCGCGTGGACGAAGAGAACGGCCAGAAGCTCCAGGTCTTTTTTGTAATCGCTCCCGACGGCCTCTGCTACTACTTCCACCAGCCGCTTGACGAGATTCCGTAGAGGACGGTCTACAGGGAACACCGAAATCCCGTATAGCACGTGGAAAGAACGTATGAAGGTGATCATCCCGGGCGGAAGCGGGGAGCTGGGAACCATTCTGGCGCGCGCGTTTCATCGTGCCGGGCAGGGGGGTCGTTGCGATCAGCCGCGGCGCAGTGCAGACGCCCTGGCGTTCCATCCGGTGGGATGCAGCCACGCACGGTGCCTGGAGCGTCGAGTTGGATGGCGCGGGCGCGGTCATCAATCTTGCCGGGCGTAGCGTCAACTGCAGATACAACCCCAGCAATCGCCAGCAGATCATGCAGTCCCGCGTCGTGACCACCCGTCTCGTCGGTGAAGCTGTTGCCGCGGCCAAGCGAGCACCGCCACCATCTGCGCGCACCGCTACGACGCACCCAACGACGAAGCCGGCGGCGTCATCGGCAGCGCCGAAGCGGACCTCCCCGACAGTTGGCGCTTCTGCTTGGACGTTGCCAGGCGTGGGAGCGGGAACTGGAACTGGACAATGCCTCGGTTCCTGACACGCGCAAGGTCAAAATGCGCTCCGCGATGGTGATGAGTCCCCAACGCGGCGGTGTTTTCGACACCCTGCTCTCCCTGGTACGCGTCGGCCTGGGCGGGAAGGCGGGCGACGGGCGCCAGTACATCTCCTGAATTCACTACGCAGACTTCGTGCAGGCCGTCCGCTGGCTCATCGACCACGACGAGATCGACGATGTCATCAACATCGCTTCGCCCAATCCGTTGCCGAACGCCGGATTCATGCGCCATCTGCGCGCGGCTTGGGGCATTCCCTTCCGGCTGCCTGCGACAGAGTGGATGCTCGAAGTGGGTGCGTTTGTCATGCGCAGCGAGACGGAGCTGATCCTGAAGAGCCGGCGCGTGGTGCCCGGTATCTTTGCGAAACGGGGATTCCGGTTTCAGTTTCCCTCATGGACTGAGGCGGTCAGGGACCTCTGCCGCCGCCGCGAAGGCTGAACGGATTGCGACCGGCAACGGGAACTACCGCGTCGCCAATCACGGCTGTCAGGAACTTCCGTCTCCATAGACCGACCCCATGGCCTGCTCCATTGCCGCGATCTCTTCATTCGTCAGAAGGTCGAAGTGGCTGGTCCGCTTGCGAGTGGAGAGACGGCCGTTGTTTTGAATGCAAAAGCGAATGAAAAGGTCGATTTTTCGGTCGGGCAAATCTATGATCTCCTTGATCGCGCTTTTGACCGCATCATAGTTCTTCAAGAAGGCCAGTTCCTCAGCCAGTTCTACGTCAATTGCCCGTTCAATGAAACGAAAGAGCGCCTCAGTTTGGGGCGTCATATCGATGAAGCGATACCACGTGGCCGTGTCGTTGCGAACGGTCATGCGGCCCTCTCTGTCGAGAGTATAGTCCACCAGGGGCATCAGCCGGCGGGAAAACGCCTCCAGGGAAGCGTCATAGCCGGCGGAATTCTCCAGCATGGCTGCAGAGACAGGAACAATTATCCCCGGGGGCGTAAACTCGCGTCGAGCCAGAACATTGTGAATCAAGAAACGATGGATGCGACCATTGCCGTCCTCAAACGGATGCAGATAAACGAAACCATAGGCGACCGTAGCAGCGTGAACCACCGCGGGCACGTTGCCGCGTCCCATCCGCAAATGGGCTGTCTCCAGCCCGTCAAGCAGGTCGGCCAGGTCTTCTGGCTTCGGGCTGGCGAAATGTATTCTTTGCCTATGCAGGCCTATTGCTTCCCCAACATAGTTCTGTGAACTCCTATAGTCGGATTCCCGGAAACGATGATCGACAATTTCGTTCTGAAGTTCGATAAGCTTCCGCTTATTTAGGAACTCTTCTTGTCCCGCCTGTTCGAGTACAGACACGAAGCGTTCAGAGCGGGCGGCTGAAGGGTTGATCTTTTCTATGGCAAATGACGATCTGGTCTCTTTGGTATACAGGAATCTGACCGCACGCTCAACGAATGCAGGCATGTATTCGGAAATGACCTGCCTGCAGCGTGAAGGCAAGTCGGACGAATCGATTTCTTCAAGAAACGGTGTGCGCCGGACCGTTGGGCAAAAACGGCTATCCCCCAGGAGATTGTCGTAGACGCGCTGACGGCGAATGCGACGGGCGGGGCTAACCGTATAGTACTCGTCAGATTCGAGCAGTTCTATGTAGTTTCCTTGCGCCAGGTCATCCAGAGGAAGCAGTTTTCCGGTCAGGAACTCGTAGAAAAACCACAACCGTCTGGCATATTTGCCGGTCGGCTTGGCGTGAATGTATTCAAGCAGCTCCTCCTCCACGGATTCCTGGAACAAGCGGGCGAGGACCGCGAGGTTCGTTCCGTCATACTTGAGCGCGAATTCAAGTTGATCGCCTAGACGGTCCCCGGGCCAGTAGTAGGGCGGATACACCTCCTTAGTGGCACCTGCCAGCGAGTCGACCCGGTGAGCCCCCCTGGTCGTAACAACCGAAGTATGCCAATTGGTGATTGCTTCGAGATTGTACCGTTCGATCAGAGCCACATACCCGGCCGGCCTGAATGTCGGCTTATTCTGGTCGGTTTCAATCATGGGTTCTGTCCAGGGAAGAAGCTGTTGAGGCGTCGTTCTCCGATGCCACAATGATTTAGTTTAGCAAAACAGTTATGGAGGTAGCAAAATGATTATATTTCGCCAGTTGGCTAGCAAAATGGTTATTATGCTATTAGAATGGCTAATTTGTGTCAAGTGATGAGTAAAACAGTTACATTTCCCCAATTGAAGGACAAAAGAGTTACAAGACCTGCGTTTCCAGCCGGCGGCACAGGTGGCGCCCATCTCATTGGCAAGCCCGGCCGCGGATGCGCGTGCATCGAGAATGCGCGGCGAGCGGCGGCGTCCGCGCAGAGTCAACCATATCGGGTCTTGTCTAGTGGAGGATGAAACGGACGGCGCAACCATACGCGGGGGAGCGAGATTGCGCCGTCCTGGAGGATGGCGGCAAAACGGTTCGTCCGGCAGCGTGTCGTATCCGTTTCGCCAGCGTTAACCAGCGAGAGGTGCTAGCGTCCCGGCCATCACCATGAATCCAAGCACGGCCAGCACGGTCATCATGACGATGATCGTGTTACTCCGTCGTGCCGCCGCGCGCTCGGCAACCAGTTCGGATTCCAACTCGACACGGCTCATCTGCTTGATGTCCCTGGCCATGTTGTCTTCTCCTGGGTCCCTGCCCGTCAGTCTCAACTTCATTACATGAGCAAAATATAGCACACATGTTCTTATATGTCAAGACCCAATTTCGGCGGGATTGCAGCCCACATTTGGGATGGGAATCGTCCGGCGGGGAATTCATGCCTGCGGTGGGAGGAACTGTTTAGCGGTTTTGGGAGAGGGAGAGGGCAGGCGCAGTGCAGGTACAGGGCCTGCCCCTACCGAGGCCGTAGCGTTCGCTGATTGGGGGGCGGGGGCCTGGGCCGCTGGCTGCGCAGGGCGGCAATAGATCCTTCAATTGGCGGATGAAGAGGTGTCAGGGGGGCGTTGCGGGGGGACTTCCCCCGCACAAGGGAGGGCCGAAGGCCCGACCGTCCATGCGGCGGTGGACAGTGGTTAGTGGCCAGGAACTGCAGGGGCCGGGGATGGCTTGGTTGCTGCCTGAGGTATGGGAATCTGCACCCCAGGTTTTGGACTGCACCATTTCGGTGCGCACGGAAACTGGACGGCAAGGTGTGTTGACGAATCCGGTGCGGGCGGCCAGAAGACGGGCGGCGATTGCGTAAGCCTCACTACAGCCCAGAGTTTCCCTCTGTGGCATAATGCCCTGTATACGCGTAACCTGACGACCGACGTCGCGCCCGGACAACAGAGCGACAGCGCGTTTTAGCCATTTCAAGGGGGTATTTCATGCCGAGGAAGAGATGGACCCAGCTTGCGGGCCTGCTTATGATCGTTGCAATCATCCTGTTGGCCTGCGTTCCGATAGCGCCGGATGAAGCGCCAGCGGCAGCGCCGGCAGACACGGACAGCGCCCCAGCGTCCGCCGACACGGGGGACAGCGACGAGACCGCGCAAACATTCAGCCGCGACACGGGCGTGCCCCAGCTCAACACGGAGGTAATCGTCGATGACAGCCCGCCGC
Source organism: Caldilineaceae bacterium (assembly GCA_034428395.1). Taxonomy (GTDB): domain Bacteria; phylum Chloroflexota; class Anaerolineae; order Caldilineales; family Caldilineaceae; genus Bin5. The sequence continues at coordinate 132 of DAOUHX010000481.1, read as the reverse complement.
CGATCCGCACGCGCGGCTTTTCGACCGACTTTAGCCGCCGCACGGTGAGTTGGGGAGAGATCCTTTCCGGCGGCCCGCCCAAAGACGGCATCCCGGCGGTCGACGCGCCGGAGTTCGAGTCGATCGCGGCAG
>DAOUHX010000480.1:0-3551 GCA_034428395.1 Caldilineaceae bacterium | reverse complement strand
TTTTGAGGCCGAGCGTTCCGATTCACTCAGTCTCCCAGATCGGTCCCGGTTCGTGCGTCGGCCGGTCCCACGATCTGCATGCTTGTGAACATAAGATTGCGGATGTCGGGCGGCTTTGCCTTATGGGGCTGCAATCTCCTCGTTGTGGCGTGAAAGTGGGACATATGTCCCCAAATGTCCCTAAATGTCGCCCCTCTTTTTTTTCTTTCGGGAGGGTGTAGCCGGCGAAGGAAAAGGCGGAAATTGGCGCGATCCTGGGCCGGACCCCCCGGTCGGATTGGCGTGATAAAGACAGTGTAGCAGGGATTCGAACCATTTGCCCGGCGTCGTGCGAAATTGCATTGCGGCGCGCCTGCCTTGTTGTTTCTCCTGTACGTGCCGGCGAAATTCGCGCCGGACATGTTCCACTATAGCTCGTGCGGCTGGCATTTGCACGCAGTTGCGTTTTTTGGGTCAGTCTTCGTTGTTGGTCTCTTGTTTCCAGTGGAAGTCCTTTGTGAAACGACGAAATATCGGAAGAGTGGGAGCCGCGAATCATGGGGGAGTCGCCGGCACGGCCGCCGGCCGGAAAATTCGGGTTCCAATAGAGAAACAATTTAGATGACAATCCGCATAATCTCAAGAGCGACTTCCCCCAGAAAACCGATAAGCTCTACGCTGAGCAACCCGACCAGAATCAGCGCGCCGGCCAGGATCAACATGCCGAACAGCTTCAGGACGCCCACGCCCAAGGTGCGGCCGATCGGGTAGTTGTGGACGGTCCGAATCTGCACGATCAACAGGACCAGAATCCAGAAGTAAAGCAGGCTCCAGAGCGCCTCGTACATGCCCCGCTCCTGCACCGTCATGACGTGGCTCAGGAGCGCGATCGGCACGGCGAAGACGATGTAGGGCGTGAGGCAGCAGGCGGTCGTGCGCGCCACGCCCCGAAACGTCCCCTCGCCGTCGAACAGCGCGGAAACACCGTAGTTCGAGACGGTCCACAAGAGCCAGGGGACGACGATGCGCGCGGCCTCGAATAACAGGTTCGAGTCCTCCCAGCGCAGCTCGGGCAGGAGGTAGGATGCGACCGGACGGTACAAGCGCACCCAGTCGAGCACCGACCCGACGGTCGGCGTCGCACGCATGTGAAAGGCGATCAGCCACAGGCTGACGACCCGCGCTGCGGCTGCCAGCACCACGAGTGCGATCACCAGCCGCCAGGAGCGCCCAAGCGCGACGTCCTCCATTGTTTCGACAGGGCGCCTGAACATCCCCCAGACCAGGGCCAAGCCGCGCAGGAGCGGTGAAATGACCGGGCCTGCGGGCCCGAAGCGGCCGTGTGCGTCGATAGCTTCGCCGGGCGCGGCGCCGTAGGCAGCCGCGGCGGGCAGTGCATCGCCGTTGCGCCTTCTCGCCAGCCTCCTGAACTGATGCGAAATTGCCGGCGAGACGACGACGCCGGCCATAACCAGGAAGACGACCGACACCAGCCAGCCCATGTTCTGGCGCAGCTGGTCCTGCCGGTGCTCATAGAAGGCGAGCGCGTAGCCGAGCTGATCGTGCGCGAGCGCGTATTCGTGCATGGCCTCCTGCCAGCGCTCCTGGTGATAGAAGGCGGCGGCCATGCCGCTGTGGGCCAGCTCGTAGTTCGACGCCAGCTGAAGTACGCCGCGCCAGGCCGCGGCCGCCTCGGCGTAGCGGCCGTCGTATTGCAGCGCGCTCGCCGCGTGGACCAGCCCGGCAAAACGAGTGGGCCGCAGCACGTAGATGACCGAACGCGCCGCGTCGAGGATGTAGAGATAGCCGCGGCTGTCGACCTCGATCTCGCTCGGCAGGCCGAACTCGACGCGTCCAATCCCCATGCGTCCGAACGCCATCAGCAGGTTGCGGTCCTGGTCATACTGGTAGACGCGCCCGCTGCTCTGGTCGAGCACCGTAACCGTCCCGACGTCGTCGACGGTTACGGCGCCAAAACGGTGGGGCGGCTCCCAGCCGCGGCGCTTTTCGCCGAAAATGCGGTTCTTGTAGAGTTTTCTCTCCAGGCTCTTCTCCACGAAGATATTGACGCCGACCGGACTCAGCTTCTGGACCTGCCGCGTCGACTCGCCGCCGACCGAGGTGTAGATGAAGCCGTCATTGCCGAGGTACATGTCCGAATGGGCGGTCGGCGTCGAGAGAAGGATCTTTTCCTTTTGCTCCTCGGTCGCCAAGTACCTGGCCCACAGCCAGCGCAGGGTGAAGGCCTTGCGATTTGAGCCGAAGAAGCCGCGGAAACGGTTCTGCTGGTCCATCACGATCATGCCGGCGCCGGTTCCCTCGAGATAGTAGATATAGCCTCGTTTGTCGATCAGGACCTTGCTGGGCGCGGCGGCGTTGATTCCGGTCAGGACGTCGCTTTGGGGCGCGCCGAACTCCTGGAGCGGGGCACCTTCCTCGGTGATATTCAGAATGCGGGCGTTGCCGGTATCGGCAATCCAGAGCGTGCCGTCGCGGGGGTTGCGGAAGACGCCCTGGGGCCGGTCGAATCCAACCTCCTCTCCCAGGATGCGCACAATCTCGCCGTTTGCGTCCAGCTCAATGATGCGGTTGTTGCCGGTGTCGGCGATGTAGAGATGTCCGTTTTCGCGATTGAGGAAGATGTCGCGCGGGGTCGAGAGTTCGTCCGGGTCGGCTGCGAACTTGTCGATAACATGGTCGAGGACGTATGGATCGGGAATCGGCAGCTGGCGGCCGGCGTGGTCGACGGTGTAGCTGCGGTACTGTTCGATTGTCTCCTGCCCGCGTGCGACGCCTGCTCCGGCCAGGACCAGCAGACAGGTCAACAGGATGAGACAATGCGATCGTTTCATACGGACAACCGGGCTGTGCGCGGCGGGTTACATTGGGCGCTATCGGATTGCAGACCGGTCTGCCGGAGGGAACGCCTGGGCACGTGAATTCGGTGCCCGCGGCGCAACCCGCACGGCCTGCCGGCCTGTTGCCACTGGCAATGCAGCTGGTACAGATTGCCTAACGTGGGGAGCGGCGGCCCGATTCCTCCCGACCCCCGCTCCCTCTATTTTGCTGTCGAAATCCAGGACGGCCCGGCTATTCGAGGCCGGCGGCCTCTCTCAGCTCGGCGCGAACCCTGGTCGCCTCAGCCTGCCATTCTTCAACGAGCTGTTGGGCGGTTATTTTGCCGTCGAAAATGTGGCCGACCCCGTTATCGCCGCAGCGCTCTTCGCCGCCGTATCTCCCTCCACAACGCGCCTCAATCCAGTGCATCATGTCCCCGTCCATCCAATCCCAGCCGGAGAAGGTGGGCGGATACTTGATGTCTCTGCGATAGTTGGCGACCGAAACTGCCCCCGAATTGTCTTTGGCGGCCAGCTCATCCAGCCAGGGATCGTCGCCGAAGCTCTTCAGCGCGGAGGGAGGCCCTGCAATTGTCATAATGGCGCGGGCGATTTCCGACTGAAGCTGCATTGTAGCCAGCTCGAAGGCCGCTTCGTGGTGTTCCGGAGGACTGGTGGCGACGATGCCGGCGCCCCAGGTGCCCTCGTAGCCGTACTCGTGCGACCCCGGCACCA
>DAOUHX010000479.1:0-1500 GCA_034428395.1 Caldilineaceae bacterium | reverse complement strand
GCCGACGATGGAGGCGCTGATCAGTTCGCCGACGACGGAGAGTGAGACGATGATGGTGGTGTTGATGAAGTAGCGGCCAAAGGGGACGCTGTTCCAGGCGCTGGGGTAGTTTCCCAGGTAGAGTTCGGAGGGGAAGATCCGCAGCGGGATCTGATTGAAGTCTTCAAAGGTTTTGAGCGAGCCCATAATCACCCAGAAGAGCGGGAAGATGAACCAGACAAAACCGACGGCCAACAAGGTGTAGGCGAGCAGGTCGCGCAGGCGGCGCTGGGTGGTCTTGCTCTTTGTCCAGGAAGCGGTCAGAACGGACACGGCGCGACTACTCCTCACCCTCGTAGTAGACCCAGTAGCGGGCGACGCGGAAGTTGATGATGGTCAGGGCGAGGATGATGAGGAACATCATCCAGGCGAGGGCAGAGGCGTAGCCCATGCGGTAGAACTCGAAGGCCTGGCGATAGAGATAGAGGCCGTAGAAGAGGGTGGCGGTGCCGGGGCCGCCATTGGTCATGATGAAGGCCTCGACGAATGATTGCATGACACCGATCGTGGTAACGATAACGTTGTAGAAGATAGCGGGCGAGATCTGGGGCAGAGTTACGTGCCAGAACTTGGCCCATTCGCCGCCGCCGTCGAGTTCGACGGCCTCGTAGAGATGCTGGGGCACGCCTTGCAGGGCGGCGAGGATGATGAGCATGGCGGCGCCGGCGGTTGCGAGGGCTTTAAGCGCAAGGGAAGGCAGGGCCCAGGCGGTTTCAAAGAGCCAGTTCGGTCCCTCGATGCCAACCAAGCCGAGCGCGGCGTTGACAGGCCCGTTCTTGGCGAGGATGGTCGTCCATAACAGCGCGAGGCCGACACCGCCGATCACGCTGGGCATGTAGAAGGAGGTGCGGAAGAAGGGGATGCCGCGCACTGCCTGGTTGAGCAGGATGGCGACCAGGACGCTGATGGCCGTGCCGGCGGGGACGGTGAGGAGAACGTAGGTAAAGGTAACGCGCAGCGAGTCGGCGACCCTTTCGTCCTCGAAGAGCATGCGCTGGATGTTTTCAAAGCCGATGAACTGCGCTTCGCCGATCAGTTGATAGCGGGTAAAGCTGAGGACGAAGGAGGCGATGAAGGGGTAGACCATCAGAAAGCTGAAGCTGACCAGCCAGGGGGAGATGAAGGCCCAGCCGACGATGTGCGGCCTCAGCCTGGCCCAACTGATATTCGGCGCAACTGTCCTGGGGCTCTGCATCTGCTATCCAGGTGGATGGTGGGTCGTGGATAGCGGCACGCGTTTACACGTGCCACTATCCACTGTTGTGCGGAAGGTATCAGGAGTGTGCGGCCAGGATTTCGTCGGTCTTCTGGTCGACGATGACGACCTGCTCTTCGACGCTTACCTCGCAGCGCAGCACGTCGCCCCAGAGGATCTTGATCTCGCCGAACCATTCGAGGACGCCGGGGAGCTGCGGCGTGAAGATGAAGTTGTCGAGGGCATCGAGATAGGCCTCGACTGCT
>DAOUHX010000478.1:0-4936 GCA_034428395.1 Caldilineaceae bacterium | reverse complement strand
GATGGGCGTGCATACCCGCCTGACCGACGAGCCGGACGCGGCCAAGGTCAAGCGCAGCCTTGAAATGGTGCGCGAGATGGGCGCGCCCTGGATTGTAGAATACTTTCCCTGGGCCTACTACGAGCCGCGACGCGGCCACTTCTCGTGGGGTCATCCGGACCTGGTGATCGAACACGCCAACCGACAGGGACTTACCGTGATCGCGCGCTTGGGCTTTGTGCCCGAGTGGGCGCGTCCGGAGGAGTCTCATCACCTCTACCTGCCGGAGGAGAGCTACGAGGCGTTCGGACTGTACGCGGCTGAATTCGCACGTCGCTACCAGGGCAAAGTGAGCCATCTCATTATCTGGAACGAGCCGAATCTGAGCCTGGAGTGGGGCTTTCGCCCGGTCGACCCGGCCGGCTATGTGGAGATGCTGAAGGTGGTGTACCCCATGGTGAAAGAGGCCGCGCCGGGAATGCAGGTCCTGGCCGGCGCGCTCGCCCCAACGCTGGACCCGCCCGGCAGCGAATGGAGCATGAACGACCTGGACTATCTGCAGGCGATGTATGACGCCGGCGCGGCCGGCCATTTCGATATTCTGGCGATTCATGCCTACGGCTTGGGATTCGACGCGGACGAACCGGCCGATGCGTCGGTCGTCAATTTCCGTCGCGCCGAACTGCTACGCGAGATCATGGTGCGCAACGGCGATTCTGACAAGACGGCAATGATCACCGAAGGCGGGTGGAACGATCATCCCCGCTGGACCAGGGCCGTGCGCCCGGGACAGCGCATCCTCAACTCGGCACGGGCATTCGAAATCGCCCGCACCGAGTGGCCCTGGCTTGAAAACCTCTGCCTGTGGGTCTTTCGCTTCCCCTGGGACCAGAAGAGTTACCAGGACTACTATACGTTTGTCGGTACCGATTTCGAGCCCAAGGCGATCTACCTGGAAATGCAACTGTACGCGCAGGGCCGGTTCGCAGCGCCATGAACGAGCGAATAGCAGTGGATAGTGGATAGCGGATAGTGGATAGTAACGACAAACGGGGCTGGAATCTACGCGACGCAATCGGGACGCCCTGGTTGTGGCTCATTGCCGGCGTGGTAGTCGCGGGGCTGGCCGCCGGCGGATGGATCCTATTGCGACAGGGCGGGCCATCGGTGGACAGAACCTGGCTGAAGATGCAGGAGCGGGGCACGTGGCGCGTCGGCATGGACCCCAGCTTTCCCCCATTTGAATCGCTGAACGCGCAGGGCGCACCGGTCGGATATGACGTGGACCTGGCGCGGGCGCTTGCGGCTGAGTGGGGCCTGGAGGCCCAAATCGTCGCCATTGGATACGACAGCTTGTTGGACGCGCTGCGGGTTGACCGTGTAGACGCGGTGGTCAGCGCGTTTCCTTTCGACTCGCGCATGACTAAGGAAATACACTATTCGCCGCCCTATTTTGAAGCCGGCGTGCGCCTTGTGGTCGACGCGGACACTGCGATCGAAAGTGTCGAAGAGCTTGCGGGACGCGCGGTCGCGGTAGAGTGGGGCAGCCGCGGCGACGCCGTCGCCCGCCGCCTGCAGCGAGAGGGCATCGCGCTGGAGAGGCTGCCGTTTCAGTCAACGCAAGAGGCGCTCGATGCTCTGCTCGCCGGCGCCGGCGACGCGCTCCTGCTTGACGGCGTCAGCTTGCGGCTGGCCCAGGGCGAAGGCGAGCAGGTCCGGGCCGTCGGACCTCCGCTGGACGCCGACCCCTATGTTATTGCCGTGTCGATCAAAGCGCACCGCTTGCAAGCCGCCCTCTATGAAGCTCTTGCGACGCTGGAGCAGGAAAAGGAGTTGGAACTGCTGGAAGACCGGTGGTTCGGGGAGCTGACGCGAGGCGAATGAAGAGGAGCGGAAGAACGCCCGCTCCTCTGTTATGCAATCACGAAACCGGCGTGAGCCAACCCCACTTGTCCGGCATATCGTCTTCAATAATGCCGAAGAAAACGCCCTGAATCGCCTGCGTGATCGGGCCTCGCTTGCCGTCACCAACCGGCATCCGGTCCACAGAGCGCACCGGCGTAATCTCCGCCGCCGTGCCGGTGAAAAAGATCTCGTCGGCGAGGTAGAGCATCTCACGCGTCATCGCCTGCTCACGCAGATCGTAGCCCAAATCCCTGGCAATCGTGATCGCCGCGTCGCGGGTAACGCCGCCGAGAATGCTGCTGCCCAGCGGCGGCGTGTAGATCACGCCTTTGTAGATAACAAAGATGTTTTCGCCGCTGCCTTCGCTGACCTGCCCGTTAACGTCGAGCGCGATGCCTTCGGTGAAGCCGTTGTCCTTGGCCTCCATAACGACATTCTGGCTGCTGACGTACTGGCCACCTATCTTCGCCATTGGGCTGAGCATATTCGAGGCCATGCGCCGCCAACTGCTCACCTGCACATCCACACCCTCTTCGATGGCCTCCGCGCCCAGGTAGCGTCCCCAGGGCACCGTAGCAAGGATCGACTCCACCGGACAGCCGCGCCCGTCTACGCCCAGGCTCTCGTAGCCGCGAAATACCAGTGGCCGGATATACGCGCTGCGATGATCGTTCTTTAGCAGGACGGCCTTGGCCACGTCCATCCACTCGTCTACCTCCAGGGGCGATGGGATGCGGGCGACCTTGCAGGAGTAGAGCAGCCGTTCGAAGTGCTCGGGACCGCGAAAAATGGCGGCCGTTTCATTCACTTCGTAGGCGCGAATGCCTTCAAACGCGCTGCTGCCGTAATGCAGCGCGTGCGTGAATACATGGACGGTCGCCTGTTCCCACGGGATTATCTCGCCGTTCATCCAGATATAGTCCGCTTGCATCTTCGCCATCGCTGCACTCCTTTAGCCGCAGTTGTCGGTGATCGGTTGTCGGTGGCCAGAAGTCGCAAGGGCGCGCAGCCACCGGGCACCGGCAGTTCGAATTGGCATTATACAGTGGAAGAATCGGTTTGGCTAAGAATCGAGCGCTGCTACCGCCACACATTAGGCAGATAGAGACTGTAAGGCGTGGGTATCGGCGTCGGGGTCGGCGTCGGCCGGGGCGTCGGCGTCGGCGTCAGTTCTACCCCGGATGCGATGACCTCAAGAAAGAGCGCGGTAGGCGGGCCCCAGTTGCCGTCTGCGTCCTGTGCCTCGATGAAAACTGTGTACGTGCCTGGCTGCAGGTCGGTCGTGTCGAGCGTCCCGGACAGCAGTTCGGTGGCGGCGTCGAAGGCGCCGTCTGCCGCCTGCAGCGTTCCTAACGTGGACGTGATCCAGGAGGGCGCTTCGATCGAGAAGCGGGCCGCGCTGATGTGCTGGGACGGCTCCTTATCGGCGCCGCTGCCAGCGCTAAGCGTGTCATCCGCGGTCGCGGTCAAGGTGATGGGCGCCCCCGGCTCGGCCCAGGTCGGCGCCGCGCTCACCTTCGTCACATCCGGCCCGGCCGCCACCTGGTAGGGGCGCCGGGCCGCCTTTGCCGCGTAGACGAGCGAGGAAAGGTTCTGCTCGACGACGGCCTTTTCGAAATAGGAGCAGCTCTGGAAAAACGCGGTGCCGAGCTCATAGGTATAGGAGGCAACGCCGAGCGTGCCATAGGCGAAATCGGTCGTGCTGCCGTCAAAACGGTACATACACAACTCGGGATTGCAGACTCTGTAGCCGGGCGCATAGCCGAGCTTGCGGCCGAGACGGCGCAGCCCATCCAGGTTGGGCGAGGGGTAGGAAGAATGCTCCCAGGGGTAGAGGATTAGCCTGCCATAGGAGTGGAGCGAAATGAAGATGCCATTGGTATCCTGCGGCGCCGCATCGTTGTAGCCCTCACCCCGCTGGTCCTCGAACGCGGCGCGCAGGTAGTTCTCTATTGCCCGAGTCTCCGGTTCGGAAGCCGCCTTCTGGCCTCGGTAAAAGACCGAGCAGACGTCGCCGGATGAACAACCTTCGCAGTGGTTCCACAAGAAGCTGCCGTTGCGATTGAGGTCGACGCCGTTGCGGGGAAACTCACAGCCATTGGTGCCGTTCGTGTTCTTGCGCCAGAGATGCCCCAGCTCGACCCAGGTGCGCCCGTCGGGGTTGACCAGGGGGATAACGTGAATGCGGTTGTAGTCGAGCAGCCAGGTCAGATCGGCGTCCTCCCCGTATCCTGCGAGCAGCTTTTCGGCAAAGCGAACGGCCAGCTCAGCGGTCGTCAATTCGCGGGGATGGGCGGCGGCAGTCACCACCAGTTCGCCCTTTTCGATGCCGGTCTTCTCTTTGTTGGTCAGAACGAGAGATACGATGTCATAGCCGGCCAGGCCCAGGCTGCGGACCTTGTACCAGCTGTTGCCGATATCATCCCATTCTGCCAGTGCAGGGTATGCCTCGGCCAGCGCGGCGAGGTCGCTGAAGGTCTCCTCGACTGTGCGATAGCAGGCATAGCCGGGGATCCCGCCTTCGTCGCTCTCGTCGCTCTCGGCGGACAGCGCCTGGATAGCGCAAGGGTCAGGCAGCCCGGCGGTCATCTCCGTCTCCTCGGCGAAGAGGTAGCGCTCGCCGGTCAGCCAAGCCTGCTCCGCTCGCGTTACCAGCGCAATCGCCGTGCGCTGTTCCGGTTCCACGTGCCAGATGTCGACGCGTTCAAAGAGCGCGTGCAGCGCCTCGGTGTCCCTGTAGTCGATACGGGCCACGATGGCGCCTGCCGTCTCGTTCTGAATGCAGGGGTCCACGACCGGAACGGGGTTGATGGCGGAGACGTTCAGCAGCGTCCTCTGGGCGCGCTCCAACAGACCTGAGCGCTGTGCCGCGACGAAGAGAAGCGCGCCGAGCAGGTAGAGCGCAAGGATCCAACCTCCGAATTTTGCGATTGTCTTTGTGCGGGATTCTGTCACGCTACTTCGCCCACTCCGCGGGGCAGACGGCTACTATTTTTCGACGAGCAACTGGTCCACCGCAGCCGTCAGCTCAGAGAGGGTACTGACCTGCAAA
>DAOUHX010000477.1:0-2093 GCA_034428395.1 Caldilineaceae bacterium | reverse complement strand
TGAACAGTCGGAACTTCATCAGACGGGCTAGGAGCTATGCACGCAAGACTGGGCAAGAGTTTCGATTCGATCCGGCCCGCGGCAAAGGAAGTCATGGTCGACTCTATGTCGGTTCCCGATTCACAACGGTGAAACAGGGCGAACTTTCAAAGGGTATATTGGCCGCGATGCTTCGCCAATTGGATATTGACCGCAGGGAGTTCTGAACCATGATCTATGCATACCCATGTGAATTTACCCCCGACGAAGATGGAGGCCTAGTAGCCACCTTCCCCGACGTTCCGCAGGCCATTACCGGCGGCAGCGATCGGGCCGAAGCGCGGGCAATGGCTGAAGACGCTCTCGCTACAGCCCTGGCCGGATATGTTTACGCGCAGTGGGACATTCCCACGCCCAGCCAGCCTCAAGCAGGTCAGGAGCTTGTCTCGGTGCCAACTGTTGTCGCCGCCAAGCTGGCCCTCTACTCAGCGATGCGCGCCCAGCGTATCGGTAGCGGAGAGCTTGCCAGCCGTTTAAGGATCAGCAACGCGGCTGCGAAGAAACTGATCGACCCGGAGCACGATTCTTCCATCGACAAGGTACAGAAGGCACTCCGGGCACTTGGGCACAGTTTAGTTGTCGAGGTGACTGCTGTTTGACGACGAAGAGGATCGACACCGTCTACTTTGGAGACGAAAAAGGATCAACTGGCTGTGTCAGTGATGGTTGAGTTTCCGAGCGGCTAAACTGAGCTTGGCATCGTGAACCGCACTACCTTGCTCTCTTCGTTTCGTTCGCGGGCTTGCCACAAATTATAGGCCGTCTGCATGCCCAGCCATGTCTCCGGTGTAGAGCCGAACGCTTGGGACAGCCGCAGCGCCATCTCAACCGATAGGTCAGCCTTCCCTTTCACCAGGCCTGACAGGGCCTGCCGGCTCACTCCCAGCCCCTGAGCCGCTCGCGTCACCGTCAGTCCCAACGGTTCAAGACATTCCCATCTCACGATCTCGCCTGGATGGGGAGGGTTGTGCATGGGCATCTTTTCACCTCTTCGAAACTTCACTGCTGGATCAAAAACTTACATCTGCAGTTTTGATTGTTATTTATCATTTGTCAATCGACACGCCCACAATAGTCCAACTGGTGCGCCACGTACACCAGCTCCCCGCGCGCAACCTGCCGCCGTCGCGTCGCCAGCCACGCCTCGAACGCGCCCGCGTCCAGCTGCGCATGGCCGCGCAGCGTCGACTCGACAAAGTGCAGGATGCAGCCGAGAAAGTAGGCCTCATCGGCCGGATAGGCTCCGCCCACCGCATGCACGACCCAGTCCGAGCTGCCCGCCGCCAGCACCTCTGCCCCGCATTCCCGCAGCGCGTGGAATAGCTTGCGCCCCGTGCGGCTGTCGCCCGAGGGCTTGCCGTCGGTGACGCGCGTGTCCATCGAGCGGTGGTAGAGCGCCTCGATGCGGCTGTCCAGTGCCGGGTCGACCTCGGGCAGAAAGAGCGTCGCGCCGTCGAAGTTGATGCTGAAATAGAACAGCCCGCCCGGTCGCAGCATGCCCAATAGACTGGGAAGCGCCGCCGGCAGGTGCAGCAGGTCCAGCAGCGCATGCGCGATCAACAGCTCGAAGCGCTGTCGGTTCTCCTTCCGGGCTGAGAATTCGTAGAGATCAGCTGTCTGCAACTGCACCCGTAACCCCGGTTCATCGCCGGACGTCAGGTGGGCCAGCCGCGCGCGAGCCGCCCGTGTGTTACTTTCGTCGCTGTCGATCGCCGTGTAATCCGCGCTCGCGAACAGTCCCCACTCGACACAACGCTCGACCATCGTGCCGATCCCCGCGCCCACCTCCAACACTCGCAGCGGCCGGTCCGCCGGCGCGGCCGCGCCCAGCGCTTCCGCCAGCGTCTGCCACACATGCCGGTTGAGCGCGCGGTCGTCCACGCTGCGCTTCGCGGCGAGATAGCGGGTGAAGTCGTACATGATCGCTCTTGGTTTTCCGTTTTGAGTTTTTGGTAACGGCGAACTGCAGTGGTCAGTAACGTCAGCGGCAACTGCTCTGTCCACGAATCGACACGAATTTGCACGAAAACTGCAGCGTCAACTGCAACTGCAAC
>DAOUHX010000476.1:0-24787 GCA_034428395.1 Caldilineaceae bacterium | reverse complement strand
GCTGCCCAAGGCGGGTGCGCCGACGCTGGACGACCTCGTTGACCAGGACCTCGTTTGAGAAGGCCGACAGACAGAAGGAGGTCACGCAGATGAATCGACTGTATCTCACGTTTGAAGGACCGCACGTGGGGGAAAATTCTCTCCTTTACGGCTGGCTCAAAGAGGTAAACCGGCATACAGGCACGGCTCAACTGCACGACTACAGTGGCTCATACGTGCGCCTGAGTTTTGGGGACGCGAACGCGCAGGACATGAAACGTCTGGCGACGCAGTATGTGGAGATAAGAGGCCGCGGGAGGTTTGACCAAAACGGCGACTGGACGACTGTCGCCGTGGAAGAGATTTCCGCTGTGCGCTCACTGGGCGAACCTTTTGATATGGAGCATTTCCTGAACGATCCAAGTCCGAAGACGTTCGATTCGGATAACCTGGTTACCGCCAGCGAGCCGTTCGACGTGGATGAGTTCGTCCGCAACATCCACGCCGACCGTGACGAGGGCCGAAAGGAATAAACGGCTTGATCGTTCTGGACACCAACGTCGTGTCATACATTTTCAGTGGAGACGACAGGGCCGCCGCCACTGCCATCATGCTGAACCGCCCCCTGGCCTCCCACGACCGGGACTTCAGCGGGATCCCCGGACTTGAGGCCGTGCAAGCCCCAAGACCATAACCGCCGGCCGGTTTGCGTCGCGCTGCGTAAGGACGTATGATTGCGCGAATATTCGGCGGGAATGGCCAGCACGCCCGCCGCCGCGCATCTCCGCGGCGGCCAGGCGGGAAAGGAACGTTGACAACGCGTGGCAGGACAAAAACGGGCCGAGAACGAACTGCGCCCGGTCAGATTTGAACTTGATTATATCCTCCACCCTGAAGGCTCGGTGCTGATCAGCATGGGGGATACGAAGGTGCTGTGCAACGCGACGGTGGAGGAGCGGCTGCCGCGCTGGCTGCACCGTTCCTCGCGGCGGCACGGGTGGGTGACGGCTGAGTACGCGATGTTGCCGCGCAGCACGCACCAGCGCGTGGACCGGGAGACGATGCGCCCCAAAGGGCGGACACAGGAGATCACCCGTCTGATCGGCCGCAGCCTGCGGGCGGCGGTCGACCTGGACAGGCTCGGCGAGCGGCAGATCATCGTTGATTGTGATGTGATCCAGGCTGACGGCGGCACGCGCACGGCCGCGATCACCGGCGGCTACGTCGCGCTGGCGCTGGCGGTCAAACGGCTGGAACGTAAGAAGCGGGCCAAGCCGGGAACGTTGATCCGCCAAGTGGCAGCGGTGAGCGTGGGCATCCTGAACGGCAAGGCCTATCTCGACCTGGACTATCAGATGGACCAGAACGCCGATGTTGACTTTAACGTTGTGATGACCGATAGCGGTCAGTTTGTCGAAGCGCAGGGGACGGCGGAAGGTGAACCGTTCAGCAAGGGCGCGTTCAACGCGATGATGCTGCTGGCGGAGATGGGGATAAGCGAGCTGCTGGCGATGCAGAAAGCGGCGTTGGACGAGGCGGGATTCGAGATCGGCTCCTGGTAGGCAGCAAACAGTCCTGGCTGCCGCGAGATTGCAGGGGAGTGGCACGGTGAGCAGAAAGGGGAAACGGGTCACCTTGCGCGACGTAGCGCGCCATGCGGGCGTATCGCCGACCGCGGTCTCATTTGCCTACAACGCCCCACACCAGTTGAGCCACACGACGCGAGAACATATCCTCGACACGGCCGAGCACCTGGGCTATCAACCGCATCCGGTTGCGCGCACGCTCGCCACGGGCCGCACCAATTCGATCGGTCTGCTGGTGCCAACGAGCCTGAATTGGATGCTGCACGACCCGCTTTTCACCCATTTTCTGGGGGAAATCGGGGCGGCGTGTGACCGGGAAGGGATGCGGATTCTGCTGGCGTCGATGCACGATATTGGGCGGCGCGAGCCGCGGCCGGGCAGCGACTCGATCGCGTCTGTAACGTGGCTGGCATCGATTGCGGCGGACGGCTTTCTCATCTTCGGCGTTCACAGCGCCCATCCGCTAACCGAGGCGTTGCACCGCTCTTCGCGACCGATTGTGCTGCTGGACAGCGCTGAAAACGTTGACGCGCCGACATTCAACATCGACGATCGCGGCGGCGCGTATGCGGCCGCGCAGCATCTTCTGGCGAAAGGGCACCGACAGTTTGCGATCGCGACGATGACGCCGCGGCAGGACGGCGTCGTGATCCCGTCGATGGAGCGCAGGGTGGAGGGGTTCACGCAAGCGGTGGCCGAAGCGGGACTGCCGCCGACGGCGGTGCAGGTCGTGCATGCGCGCGGGGTCCTTTCGGCAGGGATCCAGTCCTTTCAGAACATCTGGCAACTGAGCCGGCGCCCGACCGCGGTCTTCTGTGTAAGCGATGTACGTGCGCTGGGAATACTGAGCGGTGCGCGCAAGGCGGGAATCTCGGTGCCGGACGACCTGGCGGTTGTCGGATTTGGCGACCTGCCGGACGCGAGCGTCTCAAGCCCGCCGCTGACGACGGTACACCGGGACATGGACAGCCAGCCGCGACTCGCGATCCGCACGCTTTTCCAGTTGATCAACGAGCAGATTAGCGAGTCGGACCTGGACACGCCCCACATCAGCGACACCCAACTGATCGTCCGCGACAGCAGTTAAGGGGCCTGCTGTTCTCCCATCCACTCACCATTGGGAGGGCGGCCGAGGACGGCGCCGATGTCATCGCCCCGCCGGAGGCGATAAGACGGGACGTTCGATATCGCCAACTCGTGGGCGAGATCCTGGTAGGAATCCTCACCGCCGAAAGTCGAGCCGTCCATCACGAGCGCGACACTGTGTACACCGCGACGGCGGATTTCGCGCAGTGCACGCACCCAGGCCGGGTCGGGGTCGGCGGTGACGGCCAGGATCATGTCGTTGCGATTGAGCCTCACGCCCTCGGTCACAAGCAACTGATCGAAGGGCATTAGCCCCTCGGCCGAAACCACCGCCAATGCCTCCAACACTTTACGCATCTGCCGCTCGCCGCGGTCGATCTGCAACAGGTAGCGCTGGCTGCCTTGCCAGATCATGCCGACGGCGCGGTTGCGCAAAAGAAAGTAGCGGGCGACGCTGGCGGTGGCGGTAACGGCGTATTCCAAGGTGCTGGGCGCGAGTTCAAGGGTGTCCGAACGGCTGGTGAGGGCAAAGATGCCGGATTGCGGGGGAGAGAGCTCCCAGGGCAGGCTGCGCACGGCGACGCCGTTCAGGTCGAGGAAAACCCAGATGTCGGCTGAGGGGTCGAGCTCGAATTCCCTAGTCATAAGGCGGCCGGTACGTGCCGTGGAGAGCCAGTGGATGCGGTTGAAACTGTCGCCAGGCGCGTATTCGCGGATGCCGGAGACGTTGGTCGTCAGGTATTGCGCGCGGCGGCTGAGAGCCTCGCCGCCGGCGAGGTCTGCGGCAGGGGGCTGGAAAGTGGAGAGGGCAACGGTGGCAGGATAGACGATGAGGTCGCTGGTCTGTCTCAACGTCTCGTCAACGGCAAAAAGGCCGAGAGGGTCGCCGCTGAAGAGTCGCATCGGCCCCAGACGGTAGTAGCCGCGTTGCTGGCAGTATGTACGGACCTGCCAGCGATGACGCGAGCGCCCCTGGAGATGGCTGACGACGCGGCTGGCGCCATGGAAAGGGACGGTCGAGAAATCGCGTACCTCCAGCCACAGTTTCGGCAACCGTCCCTGATTGCGGACTTCGAAACTTTCCTCGAAAAACTGCCCGACCTGGCTGCGCCGGGCGCGGGTATAGCGATTGATATGAATGGCGCGCGTGCTGTTCCAGGACCAGAAATAGCTGAGAGCAAGGATGCCGGTCAGGAGATAGGCGAGATTGAAGGCAAGTGTGCGCCCGCTGTTAAGCGCAAAGATCCAGGCGACGATCAATGCAACCAGAAGAAAGATGAGACGTGACGACATGAACACCAGTGACCAGTGGCTAGTGGCTTGCGAAACACCAGGATAGGCAGTGCTATTGAGGACAGGCCTCCGGCCACAGTGAATAAGGCCTATCGGGATCTGACGCGGCTGCCCGGCACAGGTGTATGGGCCAAGGCGTCTTCGATCACCTGGGCGGCATCGACGTTCTTGATACGCGCCGACGGGCTGACGATCAAGCGGTGCGCGAGGGTGGCTTCAGCCAGGAGCTTGACGTCGTCGGGCAGCACGTATTCGCGCCCGTCGACAGCTGCCCAAGCGCGCGCGGCGCGGAAAAGCGCGAGACTGCCGCGCGGGCTTGCGCCAAGATAGACGTCGGGATGGTCGCGGGTTGTGGTCACGAGATCGACGATATACTCTTTAATGCTGTCGTCAACGTAGGTATCGCGCACCGCCTCCTGGGCCTGGGCGAGTTCGTCCACGGAAACGGTCCTTTCCAGGCTTTCGATCGGGTGCATCTGCGCCTGCAAGCCCAGAATGTTGACCTCATGCGCTTTCAAAGGATAGCCGAGTCGAATCCGCATCTGGAAGCGATCGACCTGGGCTTCCGGTAGGGGAAACGTGCCCTCATATTCGATGGGATTCTGGGTAGCGAGGACGAGGAATGGCCGCGCCATGTCATAGGTGGTGCCGTCAACGGTGACCTGCCGTTCCTCCATTGCTTCCAAAAGGGCGGACTGGGTCTTGGGCGTGGCGCGATTGATCTCGTCGGAGAGAACGATTTGCGCCATGATCGGCCCGGGCCTGAATTCAAATTCGAGCGTTTTCTGGTTGAAGACACTGACACCGGTGACATCGCTGGGCAGCATGTCGGGCGTAAACTGAATGCGGCGGTAGGTGCTGCCGACGGTGCGGGCGATGGCCCGTGCGAGCATCGTTTTGCCAACGCCGGGAACATCTTCGATGAGCAGGTGGCCCTCGCAGAGCAGCGCGACGACGGTCATGCGGATCTCTCGATCCTTACCAATGATGACCTGCTCGACATTGGCAATGATGCGTTTGGCGACATCTTGCACTTCTTGCATGGGGATATCCTCTTACAGGTAGCTGCGGCGGACGGCAGATGGGGCCCCGCCATCG
This sequence comes from Caldilineaceae bacterium, assembly GCA_034428395.1. Lineage (GTDB taxonomy): Bacteria > Chloroflexota > Anaerolineae > Caldilineales > Caldilineaceae > Bin5. The sequence continues at coordinate 19,745 of DAOUHX010000476.1, read as the reverse complement.
CGCAAACGCCTTCCGGCCCATGTTCGACCTGCGCGCGCCCTGATGAACCGACAGATTCCTCAATTATGCCGCTTACGCGGGCAAAGACGTGTACGCGAGGCTACAAAGTTATCGTCTTCGACGGCAATTCATGCCGTTAACACGAATCATCCCTGTGTTGTGAAGTCCCATGTTGGGAAACATTGTCATCACTCAGGTGGGATGAATCAGGGGTAAAGTTTACAGCACGGACGGGCAGATCAGCAATCTATTGACAGGCAGTTACGCGGACCTTCCGTTTGGTCTGCGGCCGGCGTCATGGCCTGCGGCGGTGATACGCCGGTCACTGGCCAGAGTGCTGCAACCACTGTATAATCCCAGCTCATGAAACTGGAAGCCTATCCCCGCCCGGAAGATGATACCGGCATCGGAATCCATTGGTGCGCAGGCGTCAGCGCGGCGACGCCGGACATGGTGGAGGAGTTCTGGCTGCCGGAACTGATCGAACTGGGCGTGAAATGGGTCAAGATTGCAGGGCAGCGGAATACATTGCATCTGGCACAGACGCTGCTGGCCGAACGCATCATGCCGCTGGTCGAAATTGTGCGCGGCACCCCCGGGCCCGGCCCCCTTTCCCCCGGGGAGCTGGATGAGATCGAGCAGCTGATCGAAGCGGGAGTGCGCTACTTCGAGTTTGACAACGAACCGGACCGGGCGTCGCTGTGGCCGCAGGAGAAGCTGCCGCCGGACGCCGTCGAGGCGACGGCGCGTGCAGCGGTCGAGAATATGGAGGCGATTCTGGCGCGCGGCGGTCTGCCCGCGATCCCCGCGCTGAGGCCGGGAAGCGACTGGCAGCTGGTCGAGGAGATTGAGCGAATTGGCGGTGACGCGCTGTTCGATGAACCGATCTGGCTGGCGATCCACAACTATTCGAGCAACCGTCCGCCGCACTATCCGGAAGATCCGGTCCATCGCGAGGGGGCGCCGCTCTCGCGTGAACTTTATCTCGCGCTGGCGACCGAAGCGAGGCGGGAAGACCCATGGCAGGGCAGGTCGTTGGATGAAATCAACGATCTGCGCCGCAGGCTGGCGAGCAAAACGGAGGAACCCGTCGCGTCGGAGAGCGACGCGGCCAATAACTGGCGGACGAAGCTTTCGACGGCGCTGGCGCACGTGACCCGCAGCCAGCCGCCCCCGGCGCTGCCGCCGCATCGGTTGCATTGGCGTGCGTTTGAAGAACTGAACGACCAGGTGCGGGCGTTGGTCGGCCGCAGCCTGCCGATTCTGTCGACCGCGAACGGCTATCTCATCAACGAGAACGCCGACCCGCGCTACCCCGCCACAACGCCGATGCTGCATATGGCCCAGACATTGGAGATCTGCCGGGCGATGATGGGTACCAGCCGCCATTCTGCCTCCCCGCCGGACTACTACTTTTGTACCGCGTTCTGGTTGCTGGCGCATGAAGCGCTGCAGGGAGAAGGCTCAGTGGACGAGCAGAGCGCCTGGTACAGTCCTGTGCACCTGGTGGAGGAGGTTTCGGAAGAGGCGAATCCGGGGGGACCTCACGGCCCTGAAGCGTTCGGCTGGGCAACCCTGCCGATCGTGCCGCTGCTCAAGGCGGAACCGAAACGGGCGAGAGCGGCGGCGGGGGGAGAAGAGCGAGAAGAGGAGACAGAGGAGACAGAGGAGAGAGAGGCCCTCTCGCTGTCCGCGCCTAGGAACGGGCTTCCGCCAGGCGGCGAGGGCGTGATCAGCGGCAAGGTGCGGGGCGGCGCGGAGGCCCAGCTGCGGCTGACGCACGCTGACGGTTTCGCCTACGAGTCGCTGACGGAGAGGAGCGGCGCTTTCCGTTTCGTGGAGTTGCCGGCGGGCCGCTACAGCCTGGAGATAATCAGCCCGCACGGCAGCCGCCTGGACGACATCGAGCTTGCGCCCGGCCAGAAAGTGGTATGCGAACTGTCGGTCTACGGGTGGGGCTTCGAGATCGAGCAACGGGCGGTAAAGCACGGGCGCATGTTGACGTGCAGCGTAGAGCTTCTGCCGCGCGACGACGTCGTTCGCGGCCGGGGTGCGGAGGATGCTGCCGGCGGAGGCCGGACAGGCACGCCGGCATTGCGGGTCGGCAGCAGCGAGCAGAAGAGCTGGGTCACACAACTGGCGCGCGGCGGCGAGGGCCGGACGGCGCATTGTGAGGTGGGGCCGCTGCCCTCGGACAGCTACCGGCTGGAGGTGCTGGGCCTGGCGGAAAGCGGTGCCAGTCCTGCCAAAGGGGCGGGCCCGGTGAGCTGCCAGGCGCCGATCAACAGCGGCATGGTGACCGATGTGCGCTTTGTCCACTCGCATGATGAGAAGAGGGCGGCGCCGCGGGAGTCCAGCATCGCAGGCACAGTAGATGGCGAGGGCGTGCGTACTGTGCGTTTGCGGGGAGCGGAGTCTGGCGAGCAGTTCGCGCAAGCGAACAAGGACGGCCATTTTCTGTTCAGTGGACTGCCCGCGGGCGCATATTCCCTGGATGTGAAAGACAGGCAGCTGCGAAACTACCCGCGTCCCGTGGCCCTGGATGGGCGCAACGCGGCGCGCCGTGAGCTCTTTCTGCTGCCGGATTGCGCCCTGCCGACACAGCCGGAGCCTGCTCTGCTGCAGGGTCAGACGCTGCCGGGCGCGGGAGCTGGGCGTACGGGCAACCACCAGGCCGCGGAAGAGAGGCAGGAGAAGCAGCAGTCAGGGCAGCTGGTGGCGCTGCTGGACGCACGGGGGCAGCGCTACGTGACGGAAGTCAAACCGTCGGGCGCATTTGCGTTTGACCGCCTGCCGGCAGGAGATTACGACATCTACGCAGAAGGATTTGAGCGGCGGGGCATCCATCTGGATGCGGGGGACCGGTTCAGCATTCAGCTGGCGCGGCCTGCAGCCGAGTGGAGCCATCACACTCGCGTCCGTACGGCCGCGGAGGCGCCGGGGCTGATCCACGTGCAGTGGCTGGCGCGGCCGGGGCTGACAGTTGTCGTGGATAAAATGGAGGACGGAGAGGAGGCGCGCAAGACGGGTGGGGACGAGCCGCCCTATCGCGTCGAGTTCGGGCCGTTTGCGCCCGGAATGTACCGCGTCCACAGCCCGGATCTCCCGGTCAGCGCCGAGGTACAGCTGGACGCGGCGGAGACCGCAGTGGTGACGTTTGTGCGGAATACGGAAGCGGCGCAGTCCTGAAATGTTCGACCGCCGGCGCCAGGAAACGACAGCGTGATGAGATCGGGCATATCTCTGGTCTGCGCACCGGCTGCGCCGGCGGGCGGTAGCGTCCTTTCCCGCCTGCTCGCGGCCCTATTCTGCGCGGCACTGCTGCTCAGCGGTTGCCGAAGCGAGGCAGAGGACGGGTGGCCCGCGCCCGCAGCAGAAACGCCGGCGGCCACAGCCAGAGCCAGGCTGCGCTGGATGGGACCGGCATTTGTGCGCCAGATCGACACCGAGATCGTTGCCCGCTGCGCCAAGCAGGTCGGCATGGCAATCGAAATGCTGCCGGCGCCGGCCAATCCGCTGGACCGCCTGGGGCTCTACCGTCAGTTCCTGCCGGCCGAATCGGATGACATCGACCTGATCGATTTCGACGTTGTCTGGTCCGGCCTGCTCGCGCCCCACCTGCTCGACCTGGACCGGTATCTTACGGCCGAGGAACGCGGGCAGTATTTCCCCATCCTTCTTGAGAACAACAGCATCGACGGCGCGCTGGTGGGCCTGCCGCAGATGGCCGACGTCGGGCTGCTCTACTATCGCGCCGACCTGCTGAAGAAGTACGGCTACGCGCAGCCTCCGGCGACGTGGAGCGAGTTGGAGGAGATGGCGGCCGCGATCCAGGCCGGCGAACGGCTTGAAAACGATGCATTCTGGGGATACGTGTGGCAGGGCAATGTGTACGAGGGTCTGACGGTCAACGCGGTCGAGTGGCTGGTAAGCGAGGGCAGCGAGCCGATCGTCGACGCGGCGGGGCGTCTGGCCGTCGAAAATGCCGGCGCGACGCGCGCGCTGGACAGGGCGGCCGCGTGGGTGGGCGAGATCAGCCCGCCGGAGGTAACGGTCTACCAGGAAGAGGATGCGCGGGCGCTGTTTCAGATGGGCAATGCCGCGTTCATGCGCAACTGGCCCTACGCCTATCCCTTGGGCCAGGCCGAAGACAGCCCGGTCCGAGACCTGTTTGGCGTGACGCACCTGCCCAAGGGGGAGGGTACGGCGGCGCGTCATGCCAGCGTGATCGGCGGGCAGCAGATTGGTGTCAGCCGCTACAGCAGCAACCCGGACGCGGCCGCGGCCGCGGCGCACTGCCTGACCGACCTTGCCGCGCAGCGTCGGCGTGCGCTGGCCGACGGCACGGTTCCGGCGATCCCGGCGCTCTATGCGGATGCGGATGTGCAGGCGCGCATCGGGGCGGCGGAACAGATCGAGAAGAGTTTACGCGAGCATGCCGTGGCGCGGCCGGCTGCGAGGACCGGCCGCCACTATATTGAAATCTCGCTGGTCTACTTTACGGAAGTGAACCGGGTCCTGGCGGGCGAGCAGGGCGCCGCCAGCGCGGCTGCCCGCATCGCCGAACAGGTCGGGCAGTGGCTCGAGTGAGCGGCGGGACCGCGGGCCAGTGGAGTGGAGAAAGCCGGAGATTCACCCGTTTCCGGAGCGCTCCCTGCTTCTCAATTGTACTTTATATTGTTGTAAATTGATGCTATAGTGGTCACGAGGGGATCTGTTCGGGACTTCATGTCAGCGGTCGGACAAGGAGAGCGGGAGACGCCTTTCCGGCCTACATGTCGTTCACGTTTATGTGTCAAGCGGCGCATTGTACCGGCCATAGGTATGCCGTCCGCGTGCTTGATCAACTGTCTCCCCGTACGCATTCGCTCACGCTCCACCGCTGGGCGCCTGCAGCATGACAGCGCCGGCGCGCTGCTTCAGACCGCCCTCAGGGCCGCTACACAACAGTCTTACAATATCGAGTGACCGTGTATATCGTTGATTGATCCTCTTTTCCTAGATGACGAAACGCGCGTTTCGCATTCCGTAGTCCGTGCACAGGATTATCGTATCCGGCGGAATTCACAGTCGGGCAAATCAAGGAGGAGATCAGATGATTAACGGGAAGGTATCGAGACGGCAGTTCTTGCAGGGTCTGGCGATGGCTGCAGGCGGCGCCGCGCTGGCCGCGTGTGCAGCGCCGGTCGCTCCGTCGGCCCCGGAAGGGGAAGAGGATGCAGGGGCGATGGCCGAGGGGGTCACGATCTCGTATATGACTCGCAACACCTACAATTTCGAATCGGTGGCGAATGCGGTCGTGCCCGCCTTTGAGGAGAAGACGGGGCACAAGGTCGAAGTGCAGCTGGTGAACGACACGATAGAGGCGCTTCCGCCGACGCTGGCGGCGGGTACGGCACCGGACACGGTCGTCAGTTTCCCGCGCGCGATCGTCCCCTTGTATGCGCAGGAGACCTTCCTGCCTCTGAACGACTTTATGGAGGAAGCGGGGCTGACGACCGACGACTTTTTCGAGGGTGACCTGCTGGCGAGCTATCTGATGGACAGGCAGTTCGGGATGCCAATTTGGCACGGCATTGTCTTCTACATCGGGCTCTACCGGCGAGACCTGTTCGATGACGCAGGCGTACCCGGCCCGCCGGCGACCGACAGCTTTGAATCGTGGGCCGACCTCTACGAGACCGCGGCCAAGGTGATGGAGCGGGATGCGAGCGGCAACGTCACACGCTGGGGGTTCGACGCCAGCACACAGTGGTCGGGCTCGCGCATCCTTGGCGCGATCAAGGAGCAGGGGTCACATTGGTGGGACGAGGACTCGCAGACCTTCAATCTGACATCGGACGAGACGGTCAATGCGATTAAGAACCATCTCTTCGATCCGATCTTCGAGTATGGCATTTCCTATGATGAAGCCCATGATCCCGGTTTGGCGTGGCATGAGCGCCTTACCCAAGGCGTGGTCGCGATGCAGCCCTGGTTGGAAACGGTCAACGTGATCAAGTCGGACGAGATGTGGGATCTGGCGGAGGTGATCGAGCCCTACGTGAACCCGACGATGGTGCCGGGCGTGACGCCGGTCAACATCAAGGTGGGGGGCTGGCATGTGCATATGGTGCGCACGGTGGCCGAGGAGAAGCGTGTGCCGGCGGGAGAACTCTGCATGATTCAGGTGGTCGACCTGGACGTCGCGGCCGAAATCCAGAAGACGGTGGGCGCGGGTTCGGCGCTGCGCTCCTATCGGGACCACCCGGTTCTGGATGAGATAGCGCAGACCGACCGTGTGACGGAGTTGCGCGCATTCCAGTACAAGATCGAGGCAGACTTTGGCGTCGATTTCGGCGGCTGGGAGTGGGGCGATCTGGGGTTGGCATTCTATCCCGACTCCCGCTGCCGCGGCGAAGAGGGCGAGGCGCGCTGCGCAGAGGTAGGTTCGATCGCCAGCGGCAAAGTCACGCCCGAGCAAATCGCCGAGGAATGGCAGGAGGAAGCAACCAAGGCGCGCAAGGAGTTTTACGAAAGTATCGGCATTGAGGTATGACCGCGCCGACCGATTCGCCGTTGATGTCTATCAGCCTGGGGCCAGAGGAAAGCGCTCTGGTTCCAGGCCTTTTCGGAGCCTGTCTGAAGGATGAGGGCGCTTCTGTCCGGCATCTGTTTCGAGCGATCAGACCGGTCGGACGGAGACGCGATCCGGAAAGTGGCCGGTCACTAATACGATCCTCCTGATGACCGCGGACGGCATCCCATAACGGATGCTGTCTTTCGTCCTTCGCCTGTTGTCCACCCGTACCAACCGAAGAGACCCTCTCTTTCAGTCGGCCTTTTTGTACAGTACGAGGAGTTTGTGGCAGACGAATTAGCCGATTTTGACACGAAAGCGGCGTTATGCCTGCCTTGCGCCGGCCACGGCGGAACTGAGAAGGCGCGGTTCGACTTCGAACCGTTCACACCCCAAAAGACCGACAATCCACTGCGCGCAGGGAAGTTCCATTCTCGCAATGCCAGCCTGAACGAGCGACGCGAACTGTGCAAGTATGGCCAGGCGACAGACGCGGCCGGGCTGGTACCAAACCGGCTGTTCGACGAATACGCGCGGCCGCCTGGTCAGCAGCTTTCAAAATGAGCCGGAGCGTAATCTCGCAGAGAGTGGCGCTGCTCGCCTGCCTGCTGTCTGTTATTGGCGCCGTGCGGGTGGAGGCGCAGGGAACGCTTGCGCCCTATCAAAGCTACTACGTCGACAATACCGGGTATCGTGTGCCGATCCCGGACCCCTATGTATTGGACCACATTATCGAAGGGACCTCGTTGGGTATCGGCGACTTTGCCGCGCCGAGCGACATCTTGATCAACCGCGACAACGGGCATCTCTACATTGTGGATTCCGGGAATGACCGCATCATCGAGCTGGACGCGGAAGAGCGGGTGGTGCGCCAGTTCGGCGTTGAGCAGGCGCTGAATGAGCCGCGCGGAATCTTTCGCGACAGAGACGATGGCACGCTGTGGATCGCGGACACGGGCAACGCGCGTATCCTCCAGATGACCACCGATGGGGAACTGCTGTCGGAGTTCGGCCCGCCTGAAAGCGACGTGCTGGCGGAGATAGACAGCGCGGCTCCAAGCAAAGTCTTGGTAGACAAGCGCGGATATATCTACTATCTGGAGCAGTCCGGCGCTGGCATGATCGTCATGGACCGTCAGAATAAGTTTCGGGGCTTTTTTGGCGCCAACCGGCTGGGATTCAGTCTCCGCTGGCTGTGGGCGCGCTACATGGCAACGGAGGAGCAGAAGGAAAAGCTGCTGCTGGCCAAGCCCACCTCCCATTCAGATATGTATCTGGGCGACGATGGTTTCATCTACACGGCTGTGGCGGGTGAGACGACGCGGCAAATCCAGAAGCTGAGCCCGGTCGGTGTTAACATTTTCATCGAGAAAAGCCTAGAAAAGAAGCTGTATCTGAATCGAATCTTCGGCGAGGAGCGGCGATACTGGGAACCGCCGGCGCGATTTACGGCCCTAGCCGTCGACGCGGTCGGCACGGTGACGGCAATAGACAGCAATTCCGGGCGCATCTATCAGTACGACCAGGACCGCAATCTGCTGATGGCGTTCGGGCGGCTAGGGACGAGCCGCATTCAATTTGGTGTGCCGACCGAGGTCGAGGTGGACAGCCGCGGCCGGCTCTATGTGCTGGATTCGGGCCGGGCGGTAATCCATGTGCTGCAGCCCACGCTTTTTGCGGGTCTGGTTCATCGAGCGAGTTCACTGCAGTTTGACGGGCGCTATGAAGAGGCGGCCGAGAGCTGGCAGCGGGTATTGGAAGAGGCTTCGCACTACGAACTGGCGCACAGCGGGATTGGAGCAGCGCATTACCATAAGGAACGCTGGGAAGAGGCGATGGAGGCCTATTCGCTGGCCCGCGATCAGCTGGGCTATTCGCTGGCTTTCTATGAGTACCGCCAGGGCGTGTTGCGCCGCAACATGGGCTGGCTGGTGACGGGCGTTTTTGGCTTGATGGCGCTCGTGATCGTTTGGCCGGCTCTGGCGCGCTTGAGGCCGCTTCGCAGCACGAGACCGGCACAGCTGCGCTACGGAGAACGGCAGTTACATCCGCTGCTGGGCATCCTGATAAAGCCGGTCCAGACCTTTGAGACGGTGAAGATGGGGCAGGCGCTGTGGCCGGCGTTGGCGTTGATAACGGCGGCGGCACTGGCGCGGCTGCTCAGTCTGATGCTGATCGCCTTCCACATGCGCGCCACACCGTCGGCGGGTTCGGTGGCGAATTGGGTGCGGCTGTACCGCCCTGTGGCCGCTTACCTGCTGCCGGAACTGCGTTGGGAAGACGCGAACCTGGTGGTAGAGGTGTTGCGCATCGTCGTTCCGTGGCTCCTGTGGACGGCGGCCAACTATGGCGTGTCGACACTGTTCGACGGGGAGGGCACTTTCCGCGGCGTGGTCCGGACCACGGCTTTCTGCCTGGTCCCATATATCGTGTTCGCGGTGCCGATCGCGTTGATGAGCCACGCGATGACGGCGCAGGAACGCGGGTTGTACGAAACGCTGTGGGGCATCGTCTTCTATTGGGTGCTTTTGCTTCTCGTGCTTCAGGTTTTCAGCGTGCATAATTTTCCGGCGCTGCGCACGCTGGGCGTGGGTGCCGGCATGACCTTTGGCACGGCTATTCTGGCGGCGGCGATCCTGTTGGCAGGACTGCTTGGCGGCGAGGTCGTCACCTTTTTGGGAGAGCTTCTGTATGAGGGCATTCTCATCTTCTACTTGTAGCGCCTTCGCCAGGAGTTCGAGGCTGATTTGCGGTGGTCTGCTCCTCCTTCTGTTGGCTGCCGCCAGCACGGCTCTGGCCCAGGAAGAAGAGCCGCTACGCGACGCGCGGTCGGTCGTGGACGAGGTTCCCGCGGGTTACAGCCTGGTGGCGGAAAGCAACCACCTGCAACTGTACATGGAGTTGCAAACGGCGCGCATTGCAGTACGCGACCGGCGCTCGTCCCGAGTCTGGCTGAGCACACCGTCTGCCACCCAGTCCGAAGAGATCCCGGACAGTCTGCGCGAGAACTTCGGTTCGGTGTTTTTTGCCTATCTCACACGGGGGCAGAGCACGCAGGCGCGACGCGAGAACAGCGTGACAAAGGTGTCGGATATCAGGATAGAGCGGACGGCCAATGGCGCTGCGGTGTGGTACGAGATGGAGGAACTGGAGGTCTCGCTCGCACTGCGTTACGAACTGGGACCCGACTATCTGAATGTCGCACTGAACGAGGCCGGCATGGTGGAGTCGGACCTGTACCGATTTGTGGCCGTTGAACTGCTGCCCTATCTGGGGTCGACGCCATACCTGGCGGAGACAGCGGCCTATTTTGTGTTGCCGGACGGCCCCGGTGCGCTGACCTATGTTGGTGGGGCGCAGCCCGGCACTCGCAGCAAGTTCAGCGCAGCAGCGTACGGTTCGCATACCTACTTTTTCGGCCAGCCGCCCGAGCAGCACACGCCGCTGGCCGCGTTCGGAATTGTGCATCCTGCGGCCAGTGCCGCGGCTGGAGGAGGGGAAGCGGAAGGCGGCGCGGTGCTTGGCGTGGCGACGGTGGGGGGTGGCGATACGTCGATCGAAGCAAACGTCAGCCACAATGAGCTGGCGTTCAGCCGCGCCAACATACGTCTTATCTATCGCCGGCTGGCACAGTTTCCGATGCGACAGGGTGTCTTCAAACAGTATTATGAGTCGGACAGCGCGCGCGGCGACCGGGCGATCCGATACTTTTTTCTGGCGGGTGAAGAGGCCAGCTGGGTGGGGATGGCGCAAAGGTTGCGTCAACACCTGATTGAGGACCGCGGTGTGCGTCGTCTGGGATCGGGTTCGGACGGAGCAACGGGCGGGACGGGCAGGGCGGCGTTGCGTCTGCGGCTGGTGATGGGCGCAGAGAAACCGGGTCTGTTATGGCGGCGATTCGTGACCGCGACGAGCTTTGACGAGGCAGAGGAAATCGCGCGCGCCTTCCACGCGGCGAACATGACCGAACTGGACGTGGTGCTGATGGGGTGGGAGAACGACGGCTATGAAGGCAACCTGCCAAAGCGCATGCCGCCCGACCGGCGCCTGGGCGGCACGCAGGGATTGCGGGAACTGGTAGCGGCTGTTCATGGGCTGCGAAGTGCCGAGGAAAGTCAGGGAGCAAAGATCTTCCTTGAGAGCGACTTTACGCTGGCGATTCTGGAAAACGGCGGCTTCCTTCCCGTTACAGACGTAGTGCTGCAATCGAATCTGCTGCCGGTAAGCGACCTGATCAGCTACGGTCTGGGCCAGGAGGTGCCGCGTGAGCTGAGACGGAACCGGTTCTTTCTGAACGCGGTCTACGCGACGGAACGCTATCTGCTGCCGGAAGCACCGCGACTGGCGGCGCTTGGCGTGGATGGGCTGGAGTTGCGATGGGCGGGCGAACTGCTGTTGCCGGACGCCAACCCGATACATCCGCTGCAGCGCAGCGAGGGTGTGGAAGCGTGGCGACAGATGCTCTCAATCGCGGCTGATGCGACGGGGTCGGTTGCCGTGCAGGGCGGGAACGCCTATGTGTTGGGCATCGCCGACACGATCACCCAATTCCCTCTGTACCGCAACAACTATGTCTTCGCCGACGAGACGGTGCCCTTCTATCCGATCGCGACGCACGGCCTGGTGCGACTCTACGGAGAACCGACGAATCTCGACGACGATCCGCAGCGGGATTTCCTGCGCCGCTTGGAATACGGAATGCTGCCTGCCTATGAACTGACCTACCGGGAGCCGCTTGTGCTCGTGCGGACGACCTACCCCGAATTGTACAGCTCACTATACCAGGATTGGATGGAGCGGGCCGCGCGCGCGTACGACGTAGCCGTGGTGAAATTGGGCCATACTGTAGACCAATTCATTGTCGGACATCGCCAGCTCGCGCCGCAGGTGTTCGAGACTACCTACGAGGACGGGACGCGCGTGATCGTCAACTACGGAGACGAACGGTACACGGGCGCCGGCGTCCAGGTCGAGCCGCTGGGGTATGCTATCGCAAGCCAGGAGTAACGCGCGGAATGAATCTGAGCTTGAGGAAACAGGAGATCATTTGGGGATACATTTTCGTCGTGCCCTGGGTCATCGGGGCGGCAGTGTTGCTGGTATGGCCGATGCTGCGCTCGCTTCTGCTCAGCTTTGAAAATGTGCGCGACCTGATCAATCTGCAGACCGAGTGGGTGGGGCTGGCAAACTACACGGAGGCGTTCAGAGAGGATGTAGGATTCCTGCCCAGGCTGCTGAGCAGCGTGCGAGACCTGGCGCTGAACCTGCCCCTGATCCTGGTCTTTTCCATGATGATGGCGCTGCTGGTAACGGGCGTCAACCGCGGGCAAACATTTTTGCGCGCGGTCTTCTTTCTGCCGGTCGTGATCGGCAGCTCGGGTGTGATTACCGAGCTCTTGGAGGCGGGCGCGGGCGACATGATCATAGACAGCACGATGGAACGCCTCATGGCAGGCCTAGGAGAGTCCACCGGGGAAGAACAGGGGATGGTCGCGCCTGTTCAGGTGGTTGTGGAACGGCTGACCCTGATCATCTGGCATACCGGCGTGCAGATCTTGCTGTTCATCGCGGGCGTGAACAGTATTCCGCCGTCATTGTACGAGGCAGCGCGGGTGGACGGCTCGACCGGGTGGGAGGCGTTCTGGAAGATCACCCTGCCGATGCTGTCGCCGGTGATTCTGGTGGCCGCAATCTACACGGTCATCGACTCGTTCACCGATCCGCTCAATTCGGTCGTCAACTACATCATGGACATCAGCATCCGTGAGCAGCTGCGTCTGGGCTACGGCGCCGCGCTGAGCTGGGTCTATTTCATCGTCGTGTTCCTGTTGATTCTACTGCTTGTGCGACTCTCGTCGCGGCTCGTCTTCTACATGGGGGACAAGCAATGAGCAGGACTAGCGAAGCGGAGCGGGGCGGACGAGCTTCTGATGGGCGTCGATGGCGTATCGCGGCTCGCACTGCCGGCGGCATCCTGCGATGGGTTGTGCTGATCGAGTTCATTTACGTCTTTCTGTTCCCCTTGCTGTTTATGGTGGCGACTTCACTGAAGACTGTGGGGGAGCTCAACAACCCGACGGTCCACTGGATTTCGCGCAGCCCCTCGCTACAGGCGTATGAGATCGCTTACACGGTGCTCAAGTACATGGAAGCGATAGGGATCAGCGCTGCGACGAGCGTCCTGGCCGCCGTCGGTCAGACGCTGGTCGGCGCGATGATCGCGTACGGGTTTGCGCGCATGCGCTTTCCCGGCCGTGATTTTCTGTTCGGCGTGCTGCTGTTCTCGATCGTGATACCGCTGCAGACGGTGATGATCCCGCAGTTCATCCTGTTTACAAAGTTGAAGTGGATGAATACCTACCTGCCGCTGATATTGCCGGCATGGCTGGGCTTCGGCGTGCGCGGCGGCATCCTGCTAATCGTCTTCCGGCAGTTCTTCCGCGGATTGCCTTACGAGCTGGAAGACGCGGCCTACGTCGACGGCGCAGGACCTTTGCGAACATTTGGACAGATCATGCTGCCACTAGCCAAACCCGGTATCCTGGTCGTATTTCTCTTCTCGTTAGTCTGGAACTGGAACGATCTGTTTATACCCTCGATGGTGCTGCGGAAACCGGAACTGTTGACGCTTCCACAGCGCATGCTTGCTTTCGTCGAGTGGTTTCTGGCCACGGAGCAGGGGCTCTTTGGCGTGTATGAGCTGCAGGAAAACATCCTGATGGCAGGGGTGACGCTGACTGTGATCCCGATGCTGGTTGTCTATATCTTTGCGCAGCGCTACTTCACGCAGAGCATCGATCGCACCGGCCTTGTGGAGTAGATGAGCAGGATTGGCCGCTCCAGGCCGGCAGTTCAGGTTGGCTGGCGTATTCAACCGTGCCTTGCAGAGGAGGAGTTTCGCCGACATGGACAAACCGGGCATTCGCCCCAATATAATGGTCATCCACTGCCACGATTTGGGGCGGCATCTGGGCTGCTATGGCTGGGATGTGCGAACGCCGAATATAGACAGGCTTGCCGCCGGAGGCGCGGTCTTCACCAACCACTACAGTACTGCGGCGACCTGCTCTCCTTCGCGCGGCAGCAGAATGACCGGCATCTATCCGTTGCGCAATGGAATGTGGGGCCACGCGCAGTTCGGCTGGTCAATAGATGCAGGAATCAAGACGATCGCCCAATACCTCAGCGAAGCCGGCTACGAGACCTGCTCCTTCGGGTTCCAGCTGTCTGCGAACGAGGACAAGCGCGGTTTCACCCGTCCAATTGAATCGGCCACAAACAGCGCGCTGGATGTGACGCCCAAGGTGCTCCAATTTATCGAGAAGTACGCTGAGAGCGACGGCCCGTTTTACGCTGATATCGGTTTCGACGAGGTCCATCGCGTTATCCCGTTGGGCGGGTTCATCGCCGGTGCGGAGACGCCTCGCAGCAATTTGCCCCGCTACGTAAGCAGAAAGGAGAATCCGGAAGCGTATCGTGGACAGGTGGTCCGCATGGTCGAACACCCGATCGACTCCTATCAGGAGGAATACGATCCGGGAGGGATTCGGGCGCTGCCCTATCTGCCCGACCTGCCCGGAATCCGTCAAGACCTGGCTGACCTGTACACCGTAATAACCAGCGTACTGGATGTGGCCGTCGGGCAGATACTTGATGCGCTGCGCGCACGCGGCCTGGAGGAAGATACTCTCGTCATATTCACCACAGACCACGGGATAGATATTCCGCGCAGTAAAGGGAGTCTGTATGACGCGGGGATGGGTACGGCGTTTTTGGTTCGCTATCCGCGATCTGTGCCGGCGGGCATCCGGCATGACGAGCTCATCAGCAACGTGGACATGCTGCCGACACTGCTGGAGTTGGTGGGCTGCGCGATTCCGCCGGATTTGGACGGGCGCTCCTTTCTGCCGTTGCTGGTGGGAGGCGAATACACGCCGAGGAAGCAGGTCTGGGCGGAAAGCAGTTGGCACGGGATGTACTTCGCGCTGCGGGCGATCCGAACAGAGCGTTTCAAATATATCCGCAACTTTTTTGTGCCGCACGCGTTTGAGATCAACAGCACGCAGAGCCTGGCCGGGCGGGCGGTGCTGGCGCAGGCGTACGAGACCAAGGCGCCGCTGGAAGAGCTGTACGACCTTGAGCGAGACCCGCATGAGCAGAATAACCTGGCGCCGCAGAGGACGATGCACGATCTGATGGATAATGGCGTTCCGGTGCGGGACAGCCCGCTTGCCGAAGGCGATCCGGCATACAAGGAAACTCTCCTTGCTTTGAGCGAAGAGATGCGACACTATATGGCTATGACAAAGGACCCGCTTCTGACCGGCCCCGTACCGCACATTGCACAGCATCTGATCTGGGAACGATTCTGAAGACGCACGACGCGATCGACAGCATGGCAAAACGGTTTGCCCAAACCAGGAAAGGGGAGAGCAATGCTAACGTCTGAGCAGTTGGAACACTTCAGGACGTTCGGCTTTATCGTCCTGCGGCAGGGCTTCTCGCCGGAGGAGATGGAAAAGTTCAGCCATATGTTTGACGAATTGCTGGCCGAGGACAGGCAGGGAGAGCCGTTTGCAGGCAAGCAGCGGCAAGCTCTGTTTGGATTTATTGAAAAGCGAGCCGCGCTGCGAAAGCTGGCCGAAGACGATCGCATTTACGAAGCGATCGAACAGTATCTCGGCCCCGGATTTGCCTGGATTGGCTCGGCCGGCAACCTGTACGTGGATGATACAGGCTGGCACCCGGACGGATCAGACATGAAATACATGCGGATCAAGGTGGTCTTCTACCTGGATTCGGTGGCCAAGGATACAGGATGTTTGCGGGTGATTCCGGGCTCTCACAAACCGCCGCTGCACGACGACCTCAATCCGTTGAAGGATCAACGGGCGGACGCAAGCCTGTCGCCGTTCTCGGCATCGCCGCAGGATGTGCCCTGCTTTCCGCTGGAATCCGAGCCGGGCGATGTCGTTTTCTTCGACCAGAATCTTTGGCACGCTTCATTCGGCGGGCGAACCGGTCGCCGGATGTTCACGCTCAACTTCGGGGCCAAGCCCACCGACGACTACGGCTTCGCCTACCTGCAGCGGGTGCATGAGAACAATAAAGTATTTGCCAAAGAGATGCAGGCCACGCAAAGGGACCATTTCCACGACGAATCGTTCCTGTACAGTGACAGGCCGCGCATTCAAAGCATGGTGAAACCGATCCTGGAGTTGGGGATCAAGTAGAAGCTTGGCTCTTGCCGGTAGATGCGTTGCCCGCCGGGGAGGACGTTTTTCCTGCGGCCCTCGGATGAGAGTTCTCGCACGATGGGGCTGAAATGAAAGCTTTGTATGCAACCGCGCCGGGAGAATACGGTCTTGCCGACAGGCCCAAACCGGCGCCGGGCGTGGGCGAGGCGCTGGTCAAGGTGGCGCGGACCGGATTCTGCATGAACGATGTGCGCGTGCGCGAAGGCGTGCTCCGGCATGGATATCCTGTCATCCCCGGCCACCAGTTCGCGGGCGTCGTGGAAGCGTGCGGCCCGGAAGTAAACAGTTGCGCGCCAGGAGACCGGGTTGCAGTGCACTCATATGTGCTGTGCGGCCAGTGCCTGAGTTGCCGCAAAGGCGGTGTGCATGACTGCGACAATTTTCGGATATTGGGATTCACGCTGGACGGTGGGCTGGCCGAATACTGTGTTGTGCCGGCGCGCTGCCTCTTCAAGTTGCCCGACGATGTGACGTTGGAAGAGGGCAGCCTGGTGGAGAACCTGGCCAGCGCGGTGGCGGCGGTGCGACTCGCGCGGCTGGAGGTGGCGGAGCGCGTGGTCATCGTCGGCGCCACACCGATCGGGCTGCTGGCGCTGCAGGTGGCGCGGCTAACGTCGCCGTCGACGCTGGTGATGGCCGGCGCCGGTCAACGGCGCCTGGCCCTAGCGGAACGACTGGGCGCGTCGCACACGGTCGACATTGAGCAGACCGAAGCGCGGGCGCGTCTGTCTGAAATTCTGGGCACACAGGGCGCGGACGCGGTCCTCGTCTGCGGCTATTCACGCGCTGAGGCCGAACTGGCGATGGAGATCGTGGGCTCGTTGGGGCGCCTTGTCATCGAAGGCCACTTCGACCCCGCGGCAGAGATCACACTTTCGCCACATCGACTGCTGGTAACGCGAGCGGTGAGTGTGCAAGCGAACCGGGGGTGGCTGACGCCGGACTTTATGCGGGCGCACGAGTTGGTCGCAGGCGGCATGGTGGATGTCAAGCCGCTGGTTACGCACACCTTTTCCCTGCAGGATTGGGAGCAGGCGTTCGACATCTTCACCAACCCGGAGAGCCAGGCCGTCCAGGTTGTGCTCGCCCCCTGAGACACGGGATTTTCCGGACGGTCAGTTGCCATGACATTTTGTCTTCAGCCGGTTGCCGGCATTCCGCTGAAGGCGAAGATAAGGAGAGGCGGTCCATGCGATTGCTCATGATCGGCTGCGAATACGCCGGCAAGACGACGCTTGCGGTGGAACTCTCGAGATGGATGATCAAGGCGATGGGGCTTCCATTCGTGCGCTGGCACAACCATTTCGTTGTGCCGCAGGTGGACCAACATCTGGTGGTGCACGAAGGGTCGGACGATGAGCAGGAGGTGCCCGGGAAAGTAGCCGCAGACCTTTTCGTCGAGGAGGAGCAGGAGCAGATCATGGCATTAACGCCCTCGCTGCTCGAGCAGTTCCAGCGGCACATGATCTGGCGCCACTTGCACCCGAATTCGTATGCCGAGGATGATTATCTGGTGATCAACTGGTACTACGCCGATGCAGTTTACGCGCCGCTCTACTATGGCTACGGCGATACCGGGACGTTTGCCGACCGGCGGCAGCGGGCGCGGGCGTGGGATGCCGAGGTCATGAAGTTGGGGCCGGATACGGTGATCGTGCTGGTGGAAGCGTCGGCGGACCTGATTCGGGAACGAATGCGCGCCCAGCCGCGCGCGAGGGGCATTTTGCAGGAAAAAGATGTGGAACTCGTACTGGATCGCTTCAGAGAGGAGTACGACAATTCGTTGATCTACCGCCGCTTCACGCTTGACACGACCGACGCGACGCCGGAAGAGAGCTTGCAGGCCTTTCTACGCCAGATATGGCCGCACCTGTCGCAGGGAGACCGGCTGCGGATGCTCTCACGATTGGAAACAGTGAATGACGGGCTATCAGGCCCGTCGATTTGAGGAACAAACGGAAGGGCAGGGGACTGCGGCGCGCCCCCCAACGACCAGGCTGCCAGAAGGGAAAAACAGGCTGCACTTCACAGCCGGCCATGGGTGCGCAACGTCTCATGCGCCCCGTTCAGCATGAACCAAGCATCATAGCCAACCGTTACAAAGACGAACCCGTGCTCAATCCAGCGCTGCGAGTCGCCAATTGCGGCAATTCCGGGAATCTTGCCCGTCTTGCGGCAGGCTTCCAACACAGAGAGGATGGCAGCATCGCGGGCTTCGGCGCCCTCCTTTGTGTTGGGGTCAACGCCCATTGATTTCGCCAGGTCGCTCGGTCCGATCCAGCAGCCGTCAATGCCATCGACCGCCAGGATCTCCTCGGCACAACTGACGGCCTGGGCGGTCTCGATCTGAACCGCCAGCAATACCTCATCGTCGATCCGACTTCCGTAATCCTCACCGTGGAACTCTGCGCCAACGGGGCCCCAGGAACGCTCGCCTCGCGGCGGATAGCGGGCAGCTGAGGCGGCTGCGCGGGCCTCTTCGACCGAGTTGACCATCGGCACAACGATCCCAAGCGCGCCTCTGTCGAGCAATCTGCCGATGGCCGACAGGTCGTTCAGTCGAACGCGCGCCATGGGCACAGCCGAGCCCAGACAGATACTCCTGAAAGCAAGCGCCGAACTCTCATCGTCCCAGAAGCCGTGCTGGTTGTCGACCAGGACATAGTCGAAGCCGGCGCGTGACAGCATCTCTGCGGCCAGGTGCGACCCGAGCATGACATCGCCGCCGAGGGTCGGCTTTCCCTGGAGCATGCGCCGTTTTGCCGAATTGATCCTCACTGCTACCTCCTGAGATCGAAATTCAATCGACGCGGCCAAAGGCCAGCCTGGGGTCGGCCGCGCGCACCTCGGCGGTAGGCAGGCCCAGCTCCCGGCGGACGATGTTCGTGCCCTGGACGAGGGCCACCATCTTGTAATAGGCGATGCGGCGCGACAGCCCCTCGCGCCCGAAGCCGCAGTCGGTGGTGATGATCAAGCGCTCGACCGGAATGTGCTCCAGCGCCTTTCGGATCAGGTCGGCCACATCCTCTGCGGACTCTACCTGGGTACGAAGATGGCTGACGACGCCAACGGCGATCTTTTTGTCCGACCTGATGCGCCCGATGGCGGGGAAGTCCGATCCGCCGCGACTGGCGCACTCAAAGGTGATGACATCGGCGTTCATTTGGAACATGGCCTCAAGGGCAGGTTCGTAGGAAGGGTTGCCCTCGGCGGTCTGCTGGGCGGGGTTGCCCCAACAGGTATGTGCCCAGATCTCGGTGTTGACACCCTCCACCTGACGATTGAAGGTTTCGGTCAATAGATCGAGATCGGTGTCGGCATCATCAACCATAATGTGATGCAGCGGTTCCTCGACCTGTATGATTGGGCAGCCGGCGTCCGCCAATTGACGGTACTCGCGGTTGGCGATGTCGGCCAGATCGAACAGCAGGTCGCGGTAACTGTCGTAGGCTTCGTTGCGGATCATGTGGGAGAGGCTGTCGACGCTGATGGCGCCGAACTTGACCGGCTTGTCGGTCATGCGCTGCGTGACCTGCCATATCGCCGTATAGTGCCAGGGGCCGGGCGTGACCTTATCGACCAGAGTGGGCTGCTGATAGGCCTCCATCAACTCCCAGAGGATTTTGCCCGGCTGCAAATATGACGTCCAGCGCTCAACGACGTCGTTGCTTTCGCCAAACCCACCGAGCCGTTCCAACGGATAGAAGAACCAACCGCGGCCGCCGACGTCATTGTCGAAGCGGGCGTCGCCGTCGGTCACAATGTCCAGCCCTGCGCTGGTCTGGTCATGGATATAGGCACCGACCGCGTCCATGTACTGCTCGCGAAAGCTGCGGTCGCTGAGAGCCTGCTTGAAGGAGCGCCCTTGCAGACTGTCGGTATACCATGACGGTCGCGGAATCGAACCGACGATGGCCGTGGGCAGGAGC
>DAOUHX010000475.1:0-10486 GCA_034428395.1 Caldilineaceae bacterium | reverse complement strand
CCAGGTGTTGGCGCCCCTGGCTTCTTCACGGAAACCGAGCTCCTTCTTCAACTCTGCCGACGGCGGGGTTGAGAGGTACACGGTCGCAAGTCGGAATCCGGCATAACGCGTCCACAGCCACGCCGCGGGAAGCGCAGTCGCCGCGTAAAGCTCATCAACCCTCGACAAAACTACCGCTATGGCTTGAATCAGCAGATCGCCTCCCCTGGACGCAATGTGGCCGCGAATGATGTCATGGCGGTCAAACCTGTATTCCTCCCGCCAGGCAGCGAGCAGCACGTTCGCGTCAGTGACCCTGATGCCGTCCTCTCCTCGATGAACAAGGCCTGCTTCCAGGAGCTTGCCAACGATGCGGCTCGTATGCCCCTCGTCCAGACCGGTGCTGGCGGCCAGGGTGCGCTGCATGACCCCCTTGCTGGGATCCATCAGCAGCCGCCGCGTTATCCGGGTGCCTTTTGGTGCGAACGCGCTCTCCGGCCGTCCTGCGCGGCGGAAGCGGTTTTGATTGCCCAGGTTCTGATAGAATATGCCGGGCGCGATAATGCGCGCGTTTCCTGAAAGATCCAGCCAGGACAGTTTGGCCCGCGCGCACATCTCCTGCGCCGCTGCTCCCATGTAAGGGACCGCCAGCAGCGGAACTGCCTCGTGAGGGAAGTTGTTCCTGGCCATCTCCAGCCGGCGGATTGCAGCAGCGACAGGACCAGGGGATCCTGAGCTCTTCAATTCCACTACGAAGGTAAGGCCGCCGGCAGCAAAGACCGCGTCCCATTGACGGCCTTTGCTGTTGTTTACGGTAACGTGAGTGTCCTCGGCGAGCTCGAGATCACCAAATACTTCGACGAGACGATCTGCCGCCTGCCGGACTAGGGTGGCTGAGCGTGGAATCTGCATGAATTGCTTTTATACCGCAGCTTGCGCGTTTGCGCAAATTGCATCATTTACACAAGTTCATTGTCGTTGTGGACTTCTACTGGGGAAAGTAGCGGGTTGTCTGGCGTAGAGGCATGCAGCCAAAGTTTGTTGCCCACAAGCTGCGATCCGAGTTACGCCGGAGGCGCTTGAGAACAGATCAGGCTGTGTGATGGTCAGCATCGCTCTCCCAGGAGACCGCCTGAGTAGCTCGGTACACGGTGCCCTGACCGATGGTCGGGGGGGATCGGGGACGGTACGAAGGATACGGCAGTGGCGAAGTGTGCCGACGGAAGGAACCAGAGGGGGACGAGAGAGCGGAATCGAGAGCCGACAGAGGGGAGATCAGACGGCGCAGGTCCTCGGTTCACACGCAGTGCTGACGGCCGTCATTTTGGTATGCAACTCCGCCATAGCACTAGAATGTAAATGCCCAATGCCGCGCCTCCGATAATCGACAAGTCTGTTCCTGCGCTCACGCCAACCGCCACCGCAAACAAACTGGCGCCAACCGCCACAAACGGGAGCGCCTTGGTCAGCGCCTTCAATTTGCCGATCGCCCCGCTCGTTACTGCCAGCAAGCCGACGACAACCAATCCACTCACAATCCATAAATGAATCTGCTCCATACTCGCCCCATATTCGCCCGAATGGGCCACCCGCCGGGATATCTGGCCTGGACAGCCTAGTCGGTCAGCCCGGACGGACCAGCTGTCCGGCAGCAAGTTGCGCAGCGCGTTCAGGTCGTGGGTGAAGGGGAAATCGATCCCTTCGGGCGGAAGGGCCGCCTTCAACGCCCCTTCCGCGGCCTGCTGCGCGTGCCAGCAGACGTGACGCGTAGCCGATGACCGGTCCGTCAGCATTCGTCGCGCGGCATCGAGGTCCTCGGCTGCGAAGCGCAGCCAGCGTTGGGCCTCCTGCGCCAGGAGCTCAGGGCCGCTCATAGACGACCTTCCCCTCGCGCAGCGCCGCGCGCAGAACGCTGCCGACGACGTGGCCGCGGCGGGCGATCTCCTCGTGCGTGGTCACCACGATATCCTTGCTGACGCTGAGGTCGCCCAGGGCCCGGCCCATCTCGACCGCGGCGCGGCGCTTGTCCTCGACCTCGTCCATGACGACGAGCAGGTCGACGTCGCTCCAGCGGTTGTCCGTGCCGCGGGCGCGCGAGCCGAAGAGCAGGATGCGCGCCGGCTGGAAACCTGCCACAATACGCTCTACCATGGTATCGACGACGGCCTGGTCGGTCACTGTGCGCCCCTGGCCCGGCTGGGCCAAGCTTCCTGTACAGCTGCGTTGACCGCTGTACGGTTCAAGCGGGCGATCCGCGGCCAGCTGTGTGCCAGGGCATTATTCCCCAGGGCAGCCTGCGCGCGGCCTCTCCGTTCGCAGGCTGGGCCCGAGTCACTGTGTGCGCCTGACAAGCAGCCGCGTCAACAGACGAAGGATCTGTGCGCCGCGACCTCTTCTGCCGTTCTGGCCATCGGCCGTTTGCCGTGCGTCAGAAGTTCGCAACGACTCGCCGCTGCATCCACCGGCGGCCCGCCACTGGACGCGGGAGCACAAAAGAACGGCAACATCACGCCAGCCGTCTCGCCTCCTTCGCTAAATATGAAGACGGCAAACGTATCGCGTTGCAAATGAGGCGTCCCGAGCGAATACTTCCAAAGATTGGCACAACAAAGCAACTGAACTGAGGAGGAGGCCAGCCCGCAATCCTCTTTGTCTGTCGCTGTCTGCGTCGAAGGTTCAACGGCACGGCGCCTGTCATCAACTGTCTGGGGCGCCCACTCTATCCATAAGTTCGTCCAGAACGACTTCCTTGACCTGCTCCTGGGGTTCCTGCGCCAGCTCCTCTGCCGCCTCGATCGCGGCCTCGGCGGCAACTCTGACGACTTCCTGCTCCGACAGGCCCAGTTCGGCGGCGGATTCGCGCACGGCGTCCAGGGACTCTGCAACCACGGCCCCCACTTCCAGATTGGTGTCGCTGGCCCCGTGAATTGCCCCGGCAACGGCACCCCTTACGGCGTCCTGGGGATGGGCCCCTGCCCTGTGCAGCGCGGTCAGAGTTGCTCCCACAGAGTTTTTGACCAAGCGACCGGCACTGAGGCCGCTGTTGGCGATGGCCCGCATTGAACCCTGGGTCGCGCCGAACGCGATGACCGCGCCGTGCCGGGAAATGTCACGTGACTCGCGGCTGGCGCGCGCGACGGCCTGGTTGACGCGGGCCTGGGCCTGCCTTGCCGTTCCCGCTCCGACGGCAATTCCCTCAATGGTGTAACGGATAGAGGACGCGATCTGATAGGCGGTGACATTGGCGGCGATATTCAGCCCCGGGATCGGGGGCAGATAGCGTAGTCCGGCCAGTGGCAGCCGAGTCACGAAGCTCATCCCGGGGACAAAATTGAGGGAACGCAGGTTCTCCCTTGTCTGCGACATCAACTCCTCGAGCACGACCTCGCTCTCGACCTCGCCTTCCTCCTTTATCCTGGCGAGAGCCCCCAAGGTGAAGAGGCCGAGAATGAAGGCGACGGTGAAGAGAAAGTCGTATCCTGTCAGAAAGGCGGCGGGGAAGCTCACGACGCGCTCGGGATCGACCCATTCGACGGCCAGCTTGAGGTGGCGCACGCTGAAAAAATCAACGAATGCGCCCCCCAGGAGCGGGCTCACCGCGGCGCCGAGGCTTGAGGCCAGGGAAGAGACGGTCAGAAAGACGGTCGCCTGCGCTTGCGGGGCCATCTTCATACGGATCGTGGTCGACGCCACATTGATGCCGGCGCTGGCAATGCCGATCAGGAAGTGCAGGAAGAGGAGGAGCGGCATGGTCAAAGAGTGCTTGTCCGGCAGCGTGGTAAAGGTCCAGCCGAGAATGACCAGAAAGTAGAGCGAAGAACAGATCGACAGGACCGCCTTGCTGCCGAAGCGGTCGGCCAGGGGGCCCCAGACGCGTAGGAAGAAAACGTTGGCGACCTGGCTCAGGACGCCCAGCCCGACAACGATCGAGAGCGACAGCTCCAGCTTTGTCAGCATATAGACAGTGAAAAACGGCGCCGCAAGATGCGCCACAAAATTCCACAGCCCCAGAAAGCTGACCAGCTGTCGATAGTTGACGTCCCGCAGCGGCGCGGTCAGCGTTCGCAGGATCGAAGGACGAACTCCGTCAAGCGCAGCCATGCGCGGCTCGGGGATGCGCGCCATCATGACCACCGCGCCCAGTCCAAGCGCCAGACTTCCGAACAGAATGGCGTAGGAGTAACCGAATATGACGTTCTCCTCGGCGGCAACGCCCTTCCACCAGTCAACATAGTACGCGGCCGCCAGGCTGGTCGCCGCGGCCGCAATCGTGGCAACGCGCAACCGCCGGGCGAAAAAGTCCCCCATCGTGTCGGCCGCTACCAAATCCCGCAGCCAACTGGTCCAGCTCGTGTTCACAAGAGCGTTGCCCACGCCGCGTAGTCCCGTGAAAAAGAGGAGCAGGACAACAGCGCGCGCATCGGGTATATCGACGACAAAGGGAATCAGGGCAATTGGAACCCAGGAGAGATAGACGGTGAAGTAAGAGGGCACCGCGATCAGTTTGCGCATGCGCAGACGCTCGACCGCGATTACAGCTGCGATCTGGATCGTCTGCATCATGAATGGCAGCGCGGTCAGGATGCCGATGTGAAAGTTGGAGGCGCCGAGCAGCAGTGCGAAGGCAGCCAGGAAGCCGCCGGACATCAGACCGTCGGCTGATGAGGCCGCGATTGCCTGAAAAGTCAACGCCTTCAGGCCGCGTTGACCTGTTTCATCGTTCAGCTCTGTGCTGGGTCGGAGAAATGCGGGAATCGCCATATGGGATCGGCCTGCTGCAATCGAGCCCATGCTACCATAGGCTGCAGGGTGTGGAAATTCAGCGCCGGCAAGATCGCAGCTGTGACGGCGGGCACGAAAGGGAAGGACCCGGCAAGCGTCGAGAGTCGACTGTGGTATTCTTAGTGCTTGCTGTGGATGCGGCGACTTTTTGACCGAGCCCCGGCGGCTGAAAGAGGACAGATAGCGGTGCCACTTGCGTCTCTGTTTCAACCTGAAGAGTTGGGCTCGCAGGGACTGTCGCGGCGGGGTTCGGGGGCCCTGACCTTGCGCACGATTGCCGCCTCGGCGGTCGACGGTACGGTGTCGGGCGGGTTTCTGACTGCGTACGCCTTGGCTCTGGGCGCGTCCAACTTTCACATCGGCATCCTGATCGCGATCCCGTTTATAATGCAGCCGCTCCAGATTGCAGCGGTGGTGGTGATCGAGCGGATCCGCATGCGCAAGGTCGTTACGGTTCCGGCCGCGGTTTCGGTCGACCTTTCGTGGCTGCTGATCGGCCTGATTCCGTTCGCGGTCAGTGTGCCCAGTCCCTTCGCGGTCCTGTTGCTCCTGTTTCTAACCGCCGTACGCGGAGCGAGCAACGCGGTCGAAATCACCGGCTGGACCAGCTGGCTGCGCGATCTGGCCCCTGCTGGGGCGATCGGGGCATTTTTTGCGCAGAGATTGCGGGCGGCCACGGCATCGGCAGCGCTGGCGGGCCTGGCGGCGGCGCTCTTCATCGACTGGTGGAAGGTGAATGCCGCGCCGCAGCATCCCGTCTTCGGTTATTCCTGGGCGATCCTGTTCGGAAGCGTCGTCTTTGGCCTGTGCTCCGACGCGTTGACCACGCTGATCCCGGAGCCGCGCATGGCGAAGCCGGAAGGCGCCAGGCCTTCGATTGTGCAGATGCTGGCCGGACCCCTGCAGGATGACAATTTCAGAAAACTGCTCACGTTTCTGTTCGCATGGAACTTCGTCGCACAGCTCGCGGTCCCCTTCTTTGCGGTCTTCATGTTGGTCCGGCTGCAGCTGCCGCTTGTGCTGGTGGTTGGGCTGGGCGTCCTGGCCCAGCTTTCGAATGTGCTCTTTCTGCGCGTCTGGGGGGCATTCACCGACAACTTCGGCTGCAAAGCAGTCCTCTCGATCTGTGCTTCACTCTATCTTCTCGTGATCTTGGGCTGGACCTTCGCCACAAATCCAGACAGACACGCGCTGACACTGCCGCTCCTGTTTTTCCTGCATTTTCTGATCGGCGTTGCCGGCGCCGGAATCGAGGTGGCATCTACCGCATTTCGCATGAAAATGGCTCCGCAGGCGAGAGCGACGGCTTTCTTGACGGCTTCGTCACTCGCCATCAATCTGGGCGCCGGCATCAGTCCCCTGGTGGGAGGCGCGCTGGTTGATTTTCTGAACGTCCGCCAGCTGGAGGTCATCTTCCGATGGATTGATCCGGCGCGCGACGTGAGTTTTCCGGCCCTGTTTATGACGGGTTACGATTTCCTCTTCACGGTTGCATTTGCGCTCGGTCTCGTTGCCCTGGTTGCGCTGGGACGGATCCAGGAGGAGGGCGAGGCGAAGAAAGAGGTCGTGATGAACGAACTGATGTCGCAGACACGGGAAAACCTGCGCTCGCTGAGCTTCGTGCCGGGCCTGAGCTCGGTCTCCCAGTTTCCGTTGACCGGCCTGCGCTATCTGCCGGCGATCCCCGGTCTGAATGTGGCGGCCGGCGTGACCGCCTACCAGATCGCCTCATCGATACGGTACACGGTCGACGGCCTCACCTTCGGCAGGGCCACGGCGAAGCAGGTCAGCACGCAGATCGGCCAGGCAGTGACGCGCGCAAGCCAGGGATCGCGGGAGGTCACGCGCCACGGGGCCGAAATCGCATTTGGGGCGGCTGAGGGAGCCATGCGTTCGATCGCAGGCAGAGGATCGCAGGGCACGCGTCTTGTAGGGGCTACGGTGAGCGGCACGCTCACTGCGATACGCAGGGCCGGCGCGCATCCCGCAGATGCCGTGAAAGGGGTCGTCTACGGCGCGATTCACGGCGCGAATGCAGGCGATCTGGAGCTCGAGGAGGTGGTCGCCAGCTCGCTCGACGCGGTACGCGAGTCTGCCGATGCGCTGGGGTTGTCGGAGCGGGAGGCGGTCATGCACGCGGTGGAGGCGGCGATTGAGGTTGCGGACGGGCTGGCGGAAGAGAGCCAGTCACAGATCAGGGAAGCGCTCCTGGATGAACTGCTGGAGGAGATGACTGAGGAGACGGGATGGTCGACCGGCGACGATGAAGGCGCAGCCGGAGAGCAGGAATAGTTCGGGGGCCAGCCGCGCCCCCAAGGCTGCCGGCCCGATCACGGTCCAATGCCTCGGCGGGCGCTGCGTTTTCGTAGTCGATGAAGGGCCGCGGCAGCTGTCTCCAGGCTTCCGGCTTTGGCGGCAGGGCGGCCGGATACATGCCCTGGAAGAAGCGAAAGCGTGCGCGTTGCTGGTATCGATTCTGTATGTGAAGGACAATGGACCGTCGGACTCCTGAACGGGGCCGTGTCTCGCGCGGCTGCCGCAACCGGGACCGTCTGACGAGCGAATTGCGAAGGATGCGTAGAAGTTGACGGAACGTCCTGAAGCACCATCGATGCGCGGCGCGCGCGTCCTGATCATCGGCCTGACCGCCGTGGTCGTCGTGCTCGCGCTCGCGCTAGTGATCATGACGATCGGGCGCTTCGCGGCGCCGGCGGCATTCGACGAACCGGCCGCGGTCAACGTCCTGGCCGCCAGCGACGACGAGTGCGTGACCTGTCATTTTCAGCAGACGCCGGGCATCGTCGAGCAGTACGGACACAGCACCATGGCCGCTGCAGGCGTGACCTGCCAGAACTGTCACGTCGTCGATGAAGGGTATCCGGGCTCGGTGCCGCACGAAGGTGTGTTTGTGCTGAGCGAGCCGACCACTGCGATGTGCCAGAACTGTCATGTTCAGGAGGTGGCGCAGTTCAACCAGAGCCGTCACGGTCTGCCTGCCTATGTTGCATACGCCGGCGATGCGGGCCTGACAGCGCTCCAGGCCCAGATGTACGCTTCGATTCCCGAGGGCGGAAGCGACCCCGAAGCCAGCCGGGCGCGCAACGCCCTGCACGAGTTGGAGGGGGAAGCGATCACCCGTTTCGCCTGCGAAAGCTGCCATGATATCGGCAAACCGGCCGCCGACGGCTCGATCGGGCAGTGCAGCAACTGCCATCTGCGGCATGAATTCAGCCTGGAGCAGGCACGCAAGCCCGAGACCTGCAACTACTGCCACATCGGCCCGGACCATCCGCAGTGGGAGATCTACCAGGAGTCTCCCCACGGCATCGCCTACGCAACAGGGGGCGACAGCTGGCACTGGGAGGCCGAGCCGGGCACGCTGACCGCGGCCGACTTTCCGGCCCCGACCTGCGCCACCTGTCACATGAGCGGATTCGGCAGCGCGGGCACGACGCACGACATCGGCGACCGCCTGACCTGGTTTCTGTACGCGCCGGTCAGCGGTCGGCGGCCTGCCTGGCAGGACAACAAGGTGCGGATGCAGGGCGTCTGCCGCGAATGCCACAACCAGAACTTCATCACCGAGTTCTACGCCGCGGCCGACGCGGCGACCGAGCAGGTCAACGCCTGGGTTGAGGAAAGCAACGAGTTGATTGCGCCCCTGCGGGAGCACGGCCTTCTGACCGCGGCGCCCTTTGACGAACCGATCGACTTTACGCACTTCAACCTGTGGCACCACTGGGGCCGCACCGCCAAGTTCGGTGTGTGGATGCAGGGGCCCGACTATGTGCAATGGCACGGCGCGTATGAGATCCTGCATGACATGGCCGAACTGCGGGTCCAGGTGCGGGAGAAGCTGGATGAGGCCGGTCTTGGCCCCGCGCCGTCGGAATAGCCGGTCGAGCCATGTCTGAGGCTTCGCTGGACCACGACAGGTCCCGCACCTCCTCAAGTACGGGCCCTGGAGGGATCCGCCCCCCCAGGATGCTGGGACGTTATTTCTCGCGCGACAGGCTGCCGCAGACGCGCGATCAGCTGATGCTGGCGATGGTCGCCCTCAACGAGTTGTTCCTGGGGCTTGAGGTCTACCTGGCCCACGGCGCCAACGGCACCATCGTTGCGGCCGAATGGCTCCCCATCTACTACGGCGTCAGCAGCGGCATTCTTCTGATTCTGGCGGGCCTGATCTCCACGCGCCGCAGGACGGCGGCGTCCGTCCTCGCTACTCTGACGCTGATCGGCAGCGCCGCGGTCGGTTTCCTTGGCGTCTACTTCCACCTGGCGCGCGCCGTATTGCCGTCGGCGCCGGCGGGCGCGCGGCTGACCTTGAACCTGCTGGTATGGGCGCCGCCCGTTCTGGGCCCCCTCGCCTATGGTCTGGCCGGGCTGCTGGGCATCAGCGCCGCGTGGGAAGAGTCGCCGCCGGCGAGCGGCCGTCTCGTGATCTTCGGGCAGCATGCGATCAGCCTGCCCTACAGCAAGACGCGGGCCTTTATCTTCACGGTTAGCATGGGCACGCTGGCGGCCCTTGTCAGCAGTGTCCTCGACCACGCCCGCGCCGGCTTTGCCGGTGGGTGGCTCTGGTATGCGGCTGCGGTCGGTGTATTCGGCACGGTCGTTCCGGTGGCATTTGCCGCGATGGACAACCCTTCCCGTCTGGACGCAGCTGCCTATGCGGCTGCCATGCTCCTGCTGATCGCCACCGGCGTGGCTGGTTCGATACTCCATGTGCGAGCCGACCTGGTTTTCGAATACACCGTCGTAATCGAGCGGTTTCTGCGCGGCGCACCGCCTCTGGCGCCTCTCCTTTTTTCCAATATGGGCATGCTGGGCCTGATCGCTTTGCTCGACGCCGAATATCTGCAGACGCTGAAACTATCGCCGCCTGGAACTCCACCTGCAGGCCGGCGGCGGCCGGCGCCAAGTTAGACGGGGCCGCGGGAGGGCTTCAGGCCCAGGACAGGGCGCAGCAGACGCTCTCGTAGACGCCCTGCAGCTCAGCCCATCGCCCCCAGGCCGCCAGCGCGCGGCCGCAGGCTCGGGTGCTCATCGTCCAATCCTTTGCCTGCCAACGTCCTAAAGGTCGTCTGTATGGTCAAGAGCGCGCCAATTGAAAAGAGGAGCGGTTATCCGCCCCTCTCTGCCCTTCCCCTGCCCTGCCATGCCTTGCCACACAAAGCCGAGCCACGCGCTGCCCCGCCATGCCAAGCCGTGCCCGGCCGAGCCTGGCCGCGGTTTCCCTGCCTAGCCCTGCAATGCCGCGTCAGGCTGTGCCGCGCCCGCGCCTTCATGCCCGCACTCTGCTACCTCCTCGAAAGACGCTACCTCGAAGCGGCCGAACACACCGCTCTTCTCGGGTCGCCAGTCGCCCAGGCCAACCTGCCGCCCCGCGATATCTAGCCACTCCAGCAGCTGCTCCCGGTCGATCAGCTCCCCGTCCACGTCGACGGTGACCGTGCAGCTCCACGGCGGCTCGAATCTCGCCCGGGTGCGGTTGATCCTGCTCCCCTTGACGACGACCGGCACCGTGTACTGGGCCTTGCCGCCGATCTCCGCCAGCGTCGCGCCGTACCTCTCACGGTCATACTCGAAAACGGTTCTCAGGACGAATAACCCGGACCGGGCCTGCGGCCCCTGCCTCCTCCGCTTGGCCCCGGTTTCGATCGCCGCTCTAACAGCTGCTGCCGGGACCGCAGGCGCTCCGCCCGCGTCGAGCCAAAGGGAG
>DAOUHX010000474.1:0-2209 GCA_034428395.1 Caldilineaceae bacterium | reverse complement strand
CGTCCTTGTCCAGGTAGACCTGGGTGTGCATCTGCCCACAAATGCCAATACCTGCAATCTGACCGAACTCGGTCGGGTATCTGCTCTTAAGACTCCGACAAGCGGTCACAAAACCTGTCCACCAGCACTCCGGGTCTTGCTCTGCATACCCCGGCTTGGGTGAAAGAATTGGGTATTCACAAGATTCAGAACCTACTATCTTTCCCGTCTCAGTCAGCAGGGCAACTTTCAGACTGGTTGTGCCAAGGTCGACGCTCAGGAATCCGTTCATGCCATCTGCCTGGATTGGACTAGGTCCACTCTTTCGTGGTGAAGGCGGCATAGGTGTTGACTGCATCTTGCAGCTGCTGCTGCGAAATTATGATCGGTTCACCGATCTGCAGAGCCTGGTAGTAGATCCGCGCGGCAACCTCTGCTTTGAAGGCTTTATCGAACGAATCTTCAGCATTCTCACCAATTGCGACCACGCCGTGGTTCCGCAGCAGCACGGCTTTCAAGTCCGGTCGCTGCTTGAACAGAGTAACCGTCACCTCTCCGCCGGCCGCGCTGCCGGGGGTGGCCCAAGGCGCCACCGGGATGGGCGCACCGCACCCCATTGCCTCTAAATTGATCAGTTCGATATCCTTTCCAGCTGCGGCAAAGGTCATGGCAAAAGGCGAATGTGTATGGCAAATCGCCCCTACTTCGGGCAAATTGCGCATTATCGCCGTGTGCATGGGCGTTTCGGACGATGCTTTGCAGGGGCCGTCGATGTGTCCGCCGTCGAGGTCGACGATGGCGATCTCTTCCGGTTTCAGCTGCTTATACTGAATTCCGCTGGGGGTGATCGCAACATGACCATCGGGGGTACGCAGGCTCAAGTTACCTTCCGAGATCCGAAGCAGCCCTTCGTCCATGGCCTTTTTGACGGCAGCAAAGAGCTCTTCTCTAACTCCCTGATAGTTGGTCATGGCATTGCCTCCGTCTAAGGGAAAGTTTTGGAATGTGCGTTGATCGGTAGCTGATTCATGCCGACTCTAGCCGGGGCTTCAACTTGGACATCCACCCTGGACGTCCCCCTTGTCGGTGTCCGCCTCCATGAGCGGTTCGCCGGCCTGCACCATCTCGCCTTCCTCTTTCAGCCAGCGCAGAAGAACCCCTTTGTCTAGCGCCGTTCCCAATGCGGTCATGATCACCTTTTTGGGCATTTCATGCCTTCCCGCACATCGCCTTGGCCGTCTCGACAACATAGTCGGCATTGGGGATCGTCAAGTCTTCCATCGCGGGCGAGAACGGTACCGGCACGTCCATGGCGCCGATGCGCTTTACTGGGGCGTCGAGATAGTAGAAGGCGCCGTCGGCGATAACCGAGGCGATTTCACCGGTGACGCCATACCGCCGGTAACCCTCGTCGACCACAAGCGCCCGGCTGGTCTTGCGGGCGGACTGAATCAGTGTCCCGGTGTCCAGAGGGGACGTTGTGCGGGGATCGATCAGTTCTGCGCTGATGCCGGCCGCGGCCAGCCTGTCGGCCGCTTCCAGGGCTGCGTACACCATTGAACTGGTCGCGACAATTGTGATGTCGTCGCCTGTTCGCTTGACGTCCGCTTGGCCCAGGGGCAGGGTATACTCCTCCTCCGGCACCGGCCCCCTCTGTTGAAAGAGCGCCCTGTCTTCGAAGATCACGACCGGGTTATCGTCGCGGATGGCGCTCTTCATCAGGCCTTTGGCGTCGTATGGCGTGGCGGGTATCGCTACCTTCAGGCCGGGAATGTGGCTGAAGAGCGCATGCAGAGACTGGCTGTGCTGGGCGGCGGTGTTGCTACCGGCCCCCAGCGTCGTCCGCATCACCATCGGCACCGTCAGCTTGCCGCCTGACATGTAGTGGGTCTTGGCCGCCTGATTGATCAACTGGTCCATCACCAGGGTGGCAAAGTCGCAAAACATGATGTCCACAATCGGCCGCATACCGGTGATGGCCGCGCCCACACCGATGCCGGCAATACCCGCCTCCGAAATCGGCGAATCGATAACCCGTTCCGGGCCGAACTTCTCGAACAGGCCGACGAATACCTTGAATACCGAACCGGCCACGGCAATGTCCTCACCGATGGCGAAGACGCTC
This sequence comes from Caldilineaceae bacterium, assembly GCA_034428395.1. GTDB lineage: Bacteria > Chloroflexota > Anaerolineae > Caldilineales > Caldilineaceae > Bin5. The sequence goes on along the minus strand of DAOUHX010000474.1, from coordinate 105 downwards.
TCGTCGCGGGCCATCTCCTCGGAAACCGCTTCGTGAATGGCCTGACTGAAGGTGATCTGACGTACCCCCGGCGCGTGGATTGCCGGGCTGCAACGGATTCCGTTC
>DAOUHX010000473.1:0-6832 GCA_034428395.1 Caldilineaceae bacterium | reverse complement strand
CGGGTACTCGGCAGCGAGCTGGACCAGTTCGAGGCCGGACGCGTCGAGTTCATAGCCGCCGGGGATGCCGGGCGCGCGCGTGTCGGCTTTGACGACACCGGTAACGCGCAGACTGCTCTCCTGGGTGAGCTGGCGGGCGAGCTCGAAGGTCTCCGCGCTGACGTTACCTTTGAAGACGACGGCTTGGCAGATGCCGGCGCCGTCGCGCACCTGCAGGAACTGGAGGCGGCCTTTGCCGGTTTTGCCGTAAAGCCAGCCCTCGAGTATCACCTCCTCGCCCACGTGTGCGGCCATCTGGCGGATTGTGATGACCGGGGGAGAGGCTGCCGCTTCGTTCGATGAGGAGTTCTCGTTCACAGGTCAGTCCTTTGGCCCTGAGAGCGCTGCGCCTTCAGGGGAATCATCCTCGTCAGCGGCGCGGCTCTCGTCGGCCCTCTCCGGCTGGTCGAGGGGCGGCACGGCCTGTTCGTCGCGGTCGGCGTTCGGCACTGTGTCAAGCACTGTGTCAAGCACTGTGTCAAGCACTGTGTCCGGCCCGTCTGTCTCAGCGGCGCTGATGTCCGGCTTCATTGCGCCGGCGGGCCGGCTGAACCATTCATCCAGCTGCTGCCCGATGTTTTCCAGCAGGTAGTCCATGCCAACGGGCAAAGCCGCGCCGACGGTCGCGCCGGAAAGGTTCAAGGAGTGGTCGGCATGGTAGTCGCCGCTGCCGGCGTCCTTATATGCGGGTCGGATGACATGGGTATAGATATAGACATCGGTCGGGGGCAGCGCCTCCTCTGGAGCGATATTTGCGGTCTTTGCGGCAGCGCGCGCGGCGCTGCTGCGGCGGCGGGAAGAACGGCGCCGGTTGTCGCTGCGCTTGCTGCTTTGATTTTTGGGGCGGGCGCGCGGTGCGGGCCGGTCATCGTCGCGGTCGGCGTTCTGCTCGTTGGCGTAGGCGGCATCTTGGCCGCTGCCTCCCCTGCGCCGGCGGCGGCGAAAATAGCGGCGCTTCTGGGACTTCCCCTTGCCTTGTTTATCGGGTGGACCGGTGGTTGCCATGGAAGGTGGTTTCCTTTCGCGCCTGGTTCGGGTTACTCGCCGGCGGGGACTGTAATCTGCGCGACCAGTTCACCGCCGGAATTGCGCAGGGCAACGGTGGAGCCGGTCTGCCAGGCGGGGGCGTCACGGCCCCAGTAGCGGCTGACGCTGTTGTTCTGTCCGGCGGCGGTATGGAGATTGATGCCGCTGCCAGGGAAGAGCAGTGCGCTGCCGAAGGTGTAGATTGGCCCGCCATCGCGGCTGAGGGTCCATCCCTGCAGATCGACTGCGGCATTGGTGTCGTTGACGACCTGCACCGACTCTGCGGCCAGGTCGCCGGCGTTCTCGACGCGCAGCTGGAGGCCCTGCTGCGGAAGCGCGGCGGCCGGGGCCTGCACGCGGGCCGGCGCGACCGGAATGACGAGGCGTTGCCCTACAAAGACAAAGTCGGGATCGGTCAGATCGTTGATCTCCATCAGCCTGTTCAGGGAGAGGCCGAAACGCGCGGCAATGGCCGACAGGCTGTCCCCTCTCTCTACGACATAGATCTCGGTCTCCCCCACCGGTTCCGGCGTGGGGGCAGGGATAGGGGTCGCGGTCGAGTTGTCGTCGCTGTCGGGGGATGCCTGCGCGCCCACGGATGTGGGCGTTGCGATCAGCACGACGGCCGGAGCCGGTGTGGAGGGCAAGACCAGTTCCGCCATGCTGGGCCGGCGTTGTTCGGCAATCCAGACGACGGTGACGGCGATCGCCAGGCTGACAAGGGCGTTGACCAGAACGAGAAAGACGAGAAAGCGACGGTTCATGGGCCTGTGGCTTACACAAGTGGCTCGTGGTTCGTAACTGCACTCTTCACGATACACGGGCCACGATTCACATTGTAGCACAGATCGTTGAAAGTATGCAGCGCGCCTGTATTTTCCTTATGGTATTCACGCTACATTGTCGGTTTCCGCGCGCATGGTAAAATAGACTGAGATTTGTGGACTGTAATTGGAAGATTGACAGGAGAATCGGCGTTCAAATCGGCGCGTCGCGTTTGTGTGTTTTGCGCGCGTCAGGACAAAACGCCGCAGTCGATTGGTTTGCCGCCTTTGCCAAGGCGTGGAGAGCAGCCACGGCAACGGACAGGCAGAGGGATGCGAAATGCTCAAGAAATTTCTAACCAAAGTTGTCGGCGACCCGAACGAGAAGGAGTTGAAGCGGCTGCAGCCGCTGGTTGAGGAGATCAACGGGCTGGAAGAGCGGTTCGCCCGCATGGAAAACGACCAGTTCAAGGAGATGACGGAGCAGTTCCGCCGGCGGATCGGCGAAGAGACGACCGGGTTGCGGGATGCGTTCGCCGCGGCCGAAGGCGAGTACGCGGCCGTCGCAGGCACGGATGAACAGCGCTTTGCCCGCATCGAAGTGGAACGGATCCGCAAGGAACTGCTCGACCAGGAGCAGGAGATCCTCGACGCGATGATGCTGGAGGCCTATGCCGCGGTGCGCGAAGTAGCCCGCCGTACGATCGGCCTGCGCCACTATGACGTGCAGCTTATCGGGGGCGGCGTCCTCCACTCCGGCAAAATCGCGGAGATGAAGACCGGTGAAGGCAAAACGCTTGTGGCGACGCTGCCGCTCTATCTGAACGCGCTGGCCGGGCGAGGCGCGCATCTTGTCACGCCCAACGACTATCTGTCTAAGGTCGGCTTGCAGTTGATGGGGCCGGTCTACCAGTTGCTGGGGTTGTCGGCTGCGGTCATCCAGAACAGCGCGGGCAACCCGGACAGGGGAAGCTTCCTCTACGACCCCGAATTCCCTGCCGAGGACGACCGCTTCCAGAACCTGCGCCCGATCACGCGGCAGGAGGCCTACCAGGCCGACATCACTTACGGCACGAACAACGAGTTCGGTTTTGACTATCTGCGCGACAACATGGTGCTGGACAAGACGCGGCAGTCGCAGCGGGAGCTGCACTATGCGATTGTCGATGAGGTGGACAACATTCTGATCGACGAGGCGCGCACGCCGCTGATCATCTCGGGCGAGTCGCAGGAGAGCAGCAGCTATTACAGCCAGTTCGCGCAGTTGGTGCGCGGGATGCGCCCCGAGACCGACTACGAAATCAACGAAAAGGAGAAAGTCGCCACGCTGACGGAAGAGGGTATCGCGGCGGTGGAGAAGAAGCTGGGCTTGGAGAATCTGTACGACCCGGCCAATTTCGAGATGCTGCCCTATCTGGACAATGCGCTGCGTGGCCATGCGCTCTATCACCGCGACAAGGACTACATCATCCGCGGCAACGAGGTGATCATCGTCGACGAGTTCACCGGGCGGCTGATGGAAGGGCGGCGCTACGGCGAGGGCCTGCACCAGGCGATTGAGGCCAAGGAGGGCGTGCGGGTCAAGAAGGAGTCGATGACGCTGGCTACGATCACCTTCCAGAACTTCTTTCGCATGTACAATAAGCTGGCCGGCATGACCGGCACGGCCAAGACGGAGGAGGAGGAGTTCCAGAGCATCTACAACCTGGATGTGGTGGCGATCCCGACCCATCTGCCGACGATCCGCGCCGACCACGAGGATCTGATTTACAAGAACCAGGCGGCCAAATTCAGCGCGGTGATCGATGAAATCAAGAGCGCGCACGAGCAGGGCCAGCCGGTGCTGGTAGGGACGGTCGCGATCGAGACAAGCGAACTGGTCAGCCGCATGTTAAAACGCCGCGGCATCGCGCACGAGGTGCTCAACGCCAAGAACCACGAGCGCGAGGCAACGATCATCGCGCAAGCGGGGCGGCCCGGCGCTGTAACAATCGCGACCAATATGGCCGGCCGCGGCGTCGATATCCTGCTGGGCGGCAACTATGAGGGCCTCGCACGCGACCAGCTGCGCAAAGATGGCGTCGAACTGACGAGCATCCCGCAGCGGGCGTGGAACCACTGCCTGGAGCTGCTCAAGAATGACCAGGACCCGACGAAGAGCTATAACACGCCGTGGGCCGCGGTGCTGAAAGAGAGGTGGGACGAGACGAAGCTGGACCAGGAACAGGTCAAGGCCGGGGGCGGGCTCTATGTGGTGGGCACCGAACGCCACGAAGCGCGGCGCATCGACAACCAGCTGCGCGGCCGTTCCGGGCGCCTGGGCGACCCGGGCGCGAGCCGCTTCTTCCTCAGCCTGGAGGACGACCTCGTGCGGCGTTTTGGCGGCGACCGCGTGACCGGCGTGATGGACCGGCTCGGCTTGGAGGACGATCAGCCTATCAAGCACAACATGATCAGCAAGGCGATCGAGAACGCGCAGACCCGCGTCGAGGGCCACAACTTCGACATACGCAAGCACGTGCTCAAATATGACGAGGTGGTCAACGAGCAGCGCGAGACGATCTACATGCAGCGGCGGCGGCTTCTCAACGAGCCGTCGTTGAAGCCCGCCATCGAGGAGCTGATCACCGACGAAATCGAGGCGGAGGTGGAGCAGCACACCGCAAATCGATTCGAAGACGAATGGAATCCGGAAGAGTTGCTCCTCGGCCTGCGCACGGTCTTCCCCTTCCCGCAGAACTTCGACACTGCGCAGTGGCAGGAGCTGGACGCGGACGCCATCGCAGAGCAGGCAACCGAAATTGCGCACCGGGTCTATGATCAGAAAGAGCAGGAGATCGACGCCGAAATGCTGCGCGATGCCGAGCGACAGATCATGCTACGCGCGGTGGACCACCGTTGGGTGCGCCACCTGACCGACCTGGACCGGCTGCGGGAGGGGATCGGGCTGCAGGCGATAGCGCAGGTCGACCCGCTGGTGGCGTACAAGCGCGAGGCGTTCGCGATGTACCAGGAGCTGATGAACGACATCCGCTCCGACATTGTGAAGACGGTGATGACGCTGCAGGTGGCCAAGGCGCCGGCGCTGCCGACGCCGATCGCGCGCAACATCCAGACGAACCGGCAGGACGTCTCGCAGCCGCGCACGGTGCGCAACACCAGCAACCGCCCCAAGCGCAACGAGCCCTGCTGGTGCGGCAGCGGCAAGAAGTACAAGATCTGCCACATGAAGAGCGACGCTAAGCAGGGCGGTGCGCCGGTACGGCAGGTGGCGTAGACTCTTGTGGTAAGCGGTGCCCGGCAAGCATTACAGGCGGCGCAACGCGGTGGGAGGGAGAATCGCGACAATGCCTAAGGTCAATCCGGATATCATGGTCTGGGCCCGCGAGACGGCCGGTCTTACAAAGAAGGATGCGGCCAAAAAGCTGGGCTTTCAAGACAGTACCCGATCCTCCGCAATAGAGAAGCTGGCCCGTATTGAGAGCGGTCAGAAAGAGCCGTCCCGCTCCCAATTGACAAGAATGGCCGCCCAGTACCGCCGTCCACTGCTCTCCTTTTACCTCTCCAAACCTCCGCGGAAGGGTGACAGGGGAGTGGACTTCCGCACCCTGCCTCAAAGTGAACATACCCCCGAAGAAGCGCTGCTGGATGCCTTGATCCGGGAGATCAGGGCACGACAGAGCATGGTTCGCGTCATCATGGAGGATGAAGAGGCAGCGGTACCGCTGCCTTTCATCGGCTCCCACCGCATGGAGGATGGCCGCGCGGCGGTTTTGGCGTCACTGCAGGCGTTGCTGGGCCTGAATACCGCGGACTACCGCGCCCAGCCGAACGCTTCTGCCGGCTTCGACCTGTTGCGTTGGAGAGCCGAGGAGGCAGGCATCTTCGTTCTACTCAAAGGAGATCTGGGCAACTACAAGACCGCGCTGGATACATCTGTCTTCCGCGGGTTCGCCATCGCGGATGAAGTGACCCCTTTCATCGTGATAAACGATCAGGACGCCCAATCGGCCTGGTCCTTCAGCCTGTTGCACGAAACCGTGCATCTACTCCTCGGTCATACCGGGATCAGTGCAAGCAATACGGAAAACAGGATAGAGAAGTTCTGCAACGACGTTGCCGGGGAATTCCTGCTGCCTGCAAGGGACATGGATCGACTCTCCCTGAATGACAGCAGAGATCTCTGTGCCATCACGGAGCAGATCAGCACTTTGGCAGATGCGTTCAACGTAAGCCGCGCTATGGTTGCCTACAAAGCATTCCGAACTGACCAGATCTCCCAGGAGACATTCAACCTGTTGAGAGCCACCTTTCACCAAGCGTGGCTAGAGGAACGTAAACACCGTCGCGAGCAAGCACGCGAGCAGAACGGCGGACCCAGCTACTATACGATACGTCGCCACCGACTGGGCAGCCGCATAATGGGGCTGGTGGATCGTATGATGGCGGCAGACGCGCTCTCAACCTCCAGAGCAGCGCAGATTCTGGGGGTTAAGCCCAGACAGGTACAGCCGTTGCTGGACACCGGCAGTTCACGATAGACGGTGTCCTTGCTTTACCTTCTCGACGCCAATGTCCTCATTGACGCCAGCCGTGACTACTATCCTATAACGAGAGTACCGGAATTCTGGGACTGGTTGTTGGAGATGGGTAGGCTCGGCCGGATCAAAGTTCCTCAAGAAATCTATGAGGAAGTCATCTTTCCCCGCCCTTCAAAGGATAACGAAGACCCGTTGGTCGAATGGCTGGAGGAAAACAGCGAGACGTTGGTACTTGATGAAGAGGCCGTCGTGGAACTGGTTGGCCGTGTCACCGAAAAGGGATACGCCAACGACTTGACCGATGTGGAGATTGAAAAGATAGGACGCGACCCTTTTCTCGTCGCCTACGCCCTTGTGGATAGACAAAATCGATCCGTCGTAACCACCGAGCATTCCAGTCCGAAAAAACAAAGGGCCAACCGAAAGCTGCCTGACGTGTGCCTTGATTTCAACGTAGGCTGT
>DAOUHX010000472.1:0-4951 GCA_034428395.1 Caldilineaceae bacterium | reverse complement strand
CAGCTCGCGGGCCGCCGCAATCTTCAGATTGAAATAGTAGAGGTCCATCTCCCCGGCTTCGAGATCCAGCGGCGCGCGGTCGACGTTGAACGCCTTGAAGTAGAGCCGCTCGACCGCCGGACCCGGCTCGTCGTGAGGCGGCGTATATTGGGCCAGAGCCGAGAAGGAAAAACCAATGATGACCGCCGCGCTCAGCAGGAGTGCGAACTGCGTCTTACGCAACCCAGGCTTAAACCGATGTGCAGCCAGGAGCAATCGGCTCACGACACCGGTTGAATTCGCGCCGGAGCCGACGCGCTCTTTGGTTGACGAAGTGCTCTTCATGTTGCAAATCCTTCCCCGAAGCCTTTCGCATCGCGCTTCGCCGCATCGGATACGCAATACGAAAGGCCCGATGCTCGATCTACTTACGTCTGCGCAACGATACCCACAGCAGACCTAGCGCAATGCCAATGCCGACGCCGCCGGCCACCGGCAACGCTGCCGACCCACCGGGCACCACCGCGGAAACTAGCGCCGGCACCACCGGAGGGCTGGCCGCGACAGCCGGGCTTACACTCAGTTCAGACGCGGGCGTCAGGCCGGCCTGCGAGGCCGTCCCGTTAAGCTCTTCCAGCTTCTCGTCCAGCGCATCCAGCTTATCCTCCAGGTCCTGCACATTGTCGAAGCCGAACTCCATGTAGAACGAAGTCGTCGCGAAGTTGCCCGACTCATCGACCAGCGTCACCCGGTGCGCACCCTCACCCGAGATCGGCACGAAGATCTGCTGCGTATAGCGCCCCAGCTTGTCGGTGCGGCCCGACGCTGCGTTCGCACCCCCGACCTGCAGATAGATATCCATATCCGGCTGGAAGCCGTGCCCCTGCACCGTGATCGTCTCACCCGCAGCCCCCGCGTCCGGACTGATAAAGATCTCCGGACGAGCAATGGCGCGCTGGCGGCTGAAACCGATCTTCTGGTTGGTGGGACCGAACTCACCGAGACGCGTGTCCGCCCACACCAGGTAGGCATCGTTCTCACTCGCCGCAATCGCGAAATAGTCGCCCAGGAAAAGGCCGCGGGGGAAGCCCTTATTGGGATTGGAGGGGAAGTCGGTCACGCGCGTATCCCCGACCTTCAACTCCAGCTCTTCCAGTTCAAATCCCCAATTCTCGCCCTGGTCCTCGGAACGGGTATAGTAGATGTGATAGCGGGTCTGCACCGGGTCGTCCCGCATATCGCCCCACATCAGATGAATCGTCCCATCCGGCCCCACGTCCATCGCCGGGAAAAACTGGACCGCGTCCGTCTCGTCCGTGTTGATGCGTACAGGCCGCGACCAACGGTTCCCGCCATCGGTCGAGCGGATGAAATAGACATCCCCCTCGTCCAGCGGATTTTCCGCCGGCAGGCCAACGTAGGTTACGTACAGCTCATCGTTGGCCCCCACCGCGACTTTGGGGAAAGCCGAGGCCCAGTAGCGGAAGTAGGCGTTGCGCGGCCGGAAGCCCGGCTCCAAAAAACGGGCGATGCGTTTCGGCTCGCCGAACGATTCACCGCCATCCTCCGACTTCGACATGTAGAATTCGGCCAGACCCTTCATGCTCTCGTCGTCGGTGCTGTCTATCCAAGTTACGTAGAGCGTTCCCTTGGAGTCCACCACCGGAAACGGTCCCTGCACGACCCGCTTGGTGCCGATCGCGTTTGACTGGCCCTCCGTGTCGTCGATCTCGCCGTAGGTCCGCTTCACCGTCGGGCCGACAGCCACCGGTTCCGACCAGGTTACGCCCTGGTCCAGCGAGTAGGCCAGCTTCGGCGTCGTCTGCACCTCCGGCGCGCCCAGCGTGGGCAGTTCGCCCAGATAGAGGATGTCGTAGATCGTATTGAACTCGACAAAAGTGACGTAGATCACCGTCTGGTCCTCGATCGTGGGATGGGGGCCCGTCGTCATCCACGGTTTGTCCAGAAAACTCAGGCTCACCTTGCCTCGCATGCGGCCGGTCGGATCAAGAATAATGTCATCGGTTGTTACGTCGCTGCGCGCGCTGTCGACCGGCTCCTCCCACACAAAACCGCCATCCTTCGACGCAGAAACCGCGATCGATGAGACCAGCGCAAAACCGGTGGCATTGCCGACCGTGTACTCCTTGATCCCGATCGAGATCGAGGCCATGTAGACATTGCCGTCGCTGTCGAACTCCACCACCGGATCGCCGCCGGAGATGCGGTCCTTGCGCAGATACTTGATCTGCTGCGGCCCCTCCCAGTTCACCCCGCCGTCGATGCTCACGTAAGCCGTGTTATTGGGGAAGTTGTAATCGATCAAACCCAGGACCAGGTGGTCCGGGTCATGCGGGTTGACCGCAATGTCCGGCTCCGTCTGCAGGGGGCTGTGGCTGAAATCGCGCGTCACCAGCAGATCGCGACTGAACGCCGGCGCAGGATCGCGATAGGGCACCAAAATGCCCGGCCCCGCCGATTGCAGCAGCGGAGCGTCGCCACTGGCTGGCAGGCTGGACAAATTCTGGCGGTCGAGCGTATTCCAGCCCGGACGGTCGAGGAATATCCGGGTGTCCACGCCCTGGGCGATAAGCCACGCCGGCCCGGAGAGCACATCCTGGATCGGATTCATCGCGTCCATGATATCGGCCGGGCTCTTGCTGATCTTGCCCCGCTCGGGCAGTGTCGGCACCGGCATCTGCGCCGCCGCCGGCAGCGGCACGGCCAGCAGCGCAACCACGAATACCAGAACAGAGCATCGCAAGCCCAGCCGGAGGCCGTCGCCGGTCCGTTTGATTCTGTGCAGTCTATCCATGGGATATAAACTCCTTATATGTTCACGGCAACGACCGGCATCCGTGCCGGCTGATGCAATATGGACTTGGACAGCCGCGTCCAATGTCCCCGTCGGTTACGATTTGGAGCGTAGTTGATCGCGCCCCTACTTGAATGCGGCAAGCACGATTTCAACTGGAAGGGCAATAAATGTTATCATAATAGCAAACTAGCATTCCCTGTCTTGGTAGGCGCCACTACGATCTGACTTGAATTCGAACTGAGACCAAGACTTTCCGCTTTGCCGCGTGCGGGAGATAGTCACTCTCCCAAAAACAGTCGGCTGCCGCGCTGAACGCAAATCCGTTCTGCCGGCATGGGCAACTGCCGGCCAGAATCACAGTTCATCCAGTTCATGCAGGTAGCAGGCAACATAGTGATCCGGTTCGACTTCACGCAACACCGGCGTCCTCAGTTCGCAGCGCCCGGCCATGAAGGCAGCGCAACGGGGATGAAATGAGCACCCGCTCGGTGCATTGACCGGGTTGGGTGGCTCGCCGGGCAGGCTGGGCCGCTGCTTCAGCCGGTTGGCCGGGTCCGGCTCCGGTACCGACGCAATCAGAGCCTGCGTATATGGATGCAGCGGATTGCGAACGATATCTGCCGCCTGCCCCATCTCGACGACGCAGCCCAAGTACATCACCACGATACGCTGCGCAAAATGGCGGGCCGTGGCAATATCGTGAGTGATGTACAAGAATGCGATGTTGAACCGTTCTTGCAGTTCACGCAGCAGTGCCAGCAACTCGGCCCGGCTCGACGCATCCACCATCGAGACCGGCTCGTCTGCCACGATGAACTGCGGCTGCAACACGAGGGCGCGGGCAATGCTCAGCCTTTGTCGCTGACCGCCTGATAAAAGGTCGGGATACTTGTCGGCGATCTCCTGCGCCGGGCGCAATCGCACATCGTGCAGCGCCTGGAACACCCGTTCCCGCCGCTCCCGCTCGCTGCCGATTCCGTGGATCACCAGGGGTTCGGCTACGCTATCGTACGCCTTCATAAAAGGGTCGATGCTTGCGAACGGGTCCTGAAAGATGGCAGCGGTCCGGCGGCGGAAAACTTTCTGCGCCCTGCGCGGCAAGGCGGTGATCTCTGTATTGTCAAAGTGGACGTGCCCGTCCGAAACCCGGACCAGCCCGAGCGCTGCCCGTCCCAAGGTGGTCTTGCCGCTGCCAGACTCGCCAACGACGGCAACAACCTCGCCGGCCTCGATGTCCAGCGTTACGCCGTCTACAGCGTGGATCGACTCACTGCCGAAAAGTCCCTTGCGGACGCTGAAATCGACCTTGACGTTATCGAGTTGGACCAGCGGTTCTGACGAACATGTCGACGGACTCGTCTTCATTGCAATGATCAACGCGCAACTTCGTCAAAATGCGACACAACCTAGAGTATACTCGCCCGTTGCCCACTGCGCAAAGAGAATGCCGGCAACGGACTCGCCAAACGGCTCGCGCCCGCCGCAGAAATTCTTCACTGCCGCAGGCGCCCCGCAATACTTTGTGATCGAAACGAGAGTTCGCAGATCAGGCATCGAACCACACCTTTTCGATCAATTCAAGGGGCGAAGAGCAGACCGTTTGCTCTCTTTTGCCGCCCCTCTGGAGGATCCCAGATGAAATTACATGTCCAGCTGCCGCGATTCAACGCTCTCCGCGCCGGTTTACACCTTCGACACACCCTGAGCAGACCGCCGGTTCACCTGATACCGGCTGCATTTGCCCTGCTTTTGGCCGCGTGCCAGCTCCCTCTAGTCATGCCCGCCGGCGCGACGCCGCCCGCCTCAACGGCAACCAAAACGCCGGCGGCTATCGTCATCCCCACCCGGACGCCCGGACCGGCCCCGACCGCCACACCTGCGCCGCTGGCCGAACCCGACCGCGCCCTGGCGGTAACACTCAGCGCCAAAGGGCGGTCCCTCTTCGTAACCAGCGACCTCAACGGAGCCGAAGCCGCTTTCATCGACGCAATCTCCGCCGACCCCAGCTATCTGCCCGCCCACCTGGGCCTGACCGATGTCTACCTCTATCAGTCGCAGTACTGGCAACAGGCCCTGCAGTCCGCACAGAACGCAATCGCGCTGGCGCCTGAGGACAGCACCGCCCTCGCCTACCTCGCCTGGGCGAAGCAGGGC
>DAOUHX010000471.1:0-3047 GCA_034428395.1 Caldilineaceae bacterium | reverse complement strand
TCAGCCTCAGGCTTGGCGGGAAGCTGGACAGCGAGCACGGCGGGCCGCTTGACGTTACGGGCGTTGTCGAGCACCTCTACCGGCCTGAAGGGGACGGGAAAGAGGCGGCCATTGCCACGCTGCGGGTGGGTGGCGTGCGGGTCCTCATTTCGGACAGGCGGAACTATTATTCCGCGCTGGACGACTTTCGCCGGGCGGGCGTGGAGCCGCTCGAACACAAGATCGTCGTCGTCAAGCTGGGCTACCTGATGCCGGAGCTGCGCGACGCGGCGCCGCGCGAGATCCTGGCGTTGACGCCGGGGTATTCCGACATGGACCTCACGCGGCTGCCCTACAGGCAGGTGACGCGTCCGGTGTTTCCTCTCGACAAGGGGTTCGAGTGGCGGCCGGTGATCAGCAACGTCGCGGGGTACGGCGACTGAGGTGGAAGGGGGTGTCATGAGCAAGATCAAGATCGGCGTGCTGGGGACGGGCACGATTATGCGCGGCTCTCATCTGCTGACGCTGCGCGATCATGCGCGGGCGGAGGTTGCGGCGGCGGCGAATCATCGCCCCGAGTCGCTGGAGCGGCTTGCCGCCGATTTCAACATTGCGAAGCGCTATACCGACTTTGGGGCGATGGCGGCCGATCCGGAGATCGACGCGGTCGTCAATGCGCTGCCAAACTACCTGCATGCACCGGTCACAATCCAGATGTTGGAGGCGGGCAAGCATGTGCTGTGCGAGAAGCCGATGGCGATGTCGGTGGCTGAATGCGAGCAGATGATCGAGGCAGCCCGCGGCAGCGGGCGCAAGTTGATGATCGGGCACATGTGGCGGTTTGACCGCGAGATCGTGTGGCTGCAGGATCTTGTCGCGAGCGGGAAGTTGGGACGGGTATTCAAGGTCAAGTCGCACGAGGTGCTGATTTACGACCTTTATGGCGACGACCCGCCGTTGGACAGCTGGTTCCTGGACCGCGCGCTGGCCGGCGGGGGCGGGCTGACCGACATGGGGATTCACTCCTTTGATACGCTGCGGTTTGTGCTCGGCAACGCGCGTCCAATGCGCGTTTTTGCCACGACCGGCACATATTTCAAGGATATCGAGGTGGAGGATACGGCGACGGTGATGCTCGAATTCGAGGGCGGGGTGACGGCGCTGATCGAGGCGGGCTGGTACAACCTGCACGCGGATGAACAGCAGGGATACACGCAGGTCTTTGGGGACAAAGGTTACGCCACGGCGGTGCCGCCGGAGCTGCGCATGAATGTCGGGGGCGAATGGAGCGTGGTCCGCCCGCGCATTCCGCCGCGCCAGCAGCAGGAGGACCTGCCCGCTTTCCAGGCGCAGATGGACCATTTCATCGACTGTATTGTGAACGACCGGGAGCCGTCGCCCGGCGGCGAGGACGGACTGTGGGCAATGCGGATGCTGGAAGCGGCCTACCGTTCGGCCGAGAGCGGTGAGGCGGTTGCGATCGAGGGGTGAGACGGGGCGTTTTTCGTTGACATCAGGAGAAAACTGATATGGCCGGTCCGGGAATGGAGCTGATCGGGGAGGAGGAGATCGAGGAGGTCCTCGAGGTACTGAGAGCCGGCTATCTCTACCGATACGGCATTTCGCTTGGCGACGGGGTCGACCCGCGTTTCCAGGGCAAGGTCTACCAGCTGGAGCGGCAGGTGGCCGAGCATTCGCGCGTGCGCTATGCGGTGGCTGTCAACTCGGGAACGTCGGCGCTGCTGTCGGCGATGGTGGCCCTCGGCATCGGTCCGGGGGACGAGGTGATCGTACCGGGGTTCACCTTCGTGGCCAGCATTTCGTCGATCGTCTATACGGGGGCGGTCCCGGTGCTGGCCGAGATCGACCGGACCTTCAACCTGGACCCGGAGGACGTGAAGGCCAAGATCAGCCCGCGCACGAGGGCGATCATGGTCGTCCACATGATGGGCAACCCGGCGCGTCTGCAGGAGCTGAGGGAGATCGCGGACGAGCATGGTCTCCATCTGATCGAGGACTGCTGCCAGGCCTTCGGCGCTGCCTACCGCGGCAGGCCGATCGGTTCGGTCGGCGACGTGGGGGCGTTCAGCTTCAACATCTACAAGACGATCACGGCGGGGGACGGCGGCATGGTGATCACGGATGACGAGGAGGTGTACAGGAGGGCGTTTGCGTTCCACGACCAGGGCCATGCGCCGTTGCGGCAGGGCGTTGAGATCGGCAAGCGTCCGTTCCTTGGGCTGGACTTTCGCTACACCGAGCTGCAGGCGGCCGTGCTGCTGGCGCAGCTGCGGAAACTGCCGGAGCTGATCGACCGGCTGCAGACAAGGAAGCGGCATTTCAAGGCGGCGATTGCCGACCTGCCCGGTCTCGAGTTCCGCGAGGTGCTCGACCCGGAAGAGGAGATTGCCACGATCCTGACGGTGATCCTGCCGGATGCGGAGGTGGCGGAGAAGATGGCCGCGGCGCTGGAGAGCAAGGTCGTGGCGGAGGCCGGTTGGCATGTTTACAACAATATGGAGCATGTGCTGGAGCAGCGCATGGCGACGTCGCTGAGTTGCTCGTTCAGCTGTCCACACTACGCGGAACGGGGCGGGGAGATGCGTTACCGGCGGGGGATGCTGCCGCAGACCGATGATCTGTTGGGCCGCTCGATCAACATCAGCATCGGTGTGTCGGACGTTGGTCTCGGCTCCGGCTTCGGCGTGACGATCCACGATGATCTGGACGTGGTGGCGGAGCGGGCGGACGAGTTTCGCCGAGTCGCGTCCAGCTATCTCATCTGACTGCTTATACACTGGGACGTAAGCCACATGCGAAAATTCTGGCGGTAAATTTTTTCCTTTTGAAGTGTATTAGAGGCGTTAGTCCAAACGGCAACAGATCATATGCTTTCAAGAATGAACAAAAAGGGAAAGTCAATGAACGCATCCATATCTGAAATCGCCCAATCTTTCGCACGCGATGGATTTGTCGTCGTCCCCAACCTGTTCAATCGCGCGGAGGTAAAGGTCCTTAAAGAGGAAATTCAGAATATTCTGCACGAGGTAAGGCAGGAGTCTGAAGGA
>DAOUHX010000470.1:0-1699 GCA_034428395.1 Caldilineaceae bacterium | reverse complement strand
ATCGTAGACGCAGTGGAGATACTTGCCCACCATCTCGTCCTCGATCGGCGTCTTCACCCCCTTCTCCTCCGCCGCGTCGTATATCGCACGCAGCTGCCGGACCTTCTCCATGTACAGCGAGGAAAAGTTCTCCCGCTTCGACGTCCGCAGATCGCCGCCCGACCCCTTGACCCACAGCACCTCGACCGCTTCGCCCGTCAGCGGATCGGTCTCCGAATACTTCGACGATGTGTTGCCGCCGCCCGTGTTCGTGATGCGCAGGTCCTGCCCGAGCAGATTCGACCGGTACACGAGCCGGCCCACCGGGTCGAGCCCCGCCGCGGTTTCGTCGTCCCACAAATAGGTCACGTGCCGAAAATCGTTGCCTGCAGTCATGGCGTTACTCCGCGTAATCCAATCAAAAGATCCAATGTCCAACAACAGGTGACCGGCCCCCTCTGCAATTCCTGACCACTGGCAACTGGCCACCGGCAACTGGCCACCGGCCACTGACCACCGACCACTGGCGCCCGCCGTCCGCAGTGTAGCAGAAAGACCGCGCCATCGCTAACAATTCCTCCCAACTGCCGGGCGCTGGAAGCTGGACGCAGACGGCCTGCTCTGCTACAATTCGTGCCCTGTCAGCCGCTCACCTGAAGCCGTTTGCCCGCAGAACATGACACTCGAATTCTGGCGAAACGTCTCAGTCGTCTGGATCGCGATTCACCTGGTCCTCCTCTGCCTGGTCCCACTGGCCGTCGCCTTCCTCGCCGTCCGCACCATGAGCTGGGTCCTCGGCAGGACCTCCGACGGCCTGCAGCGCCTGCAGGACGCCAGCGGTCAGGCGCGCGCAAAGACAGAAGAAGCCGCCGCCCAGGTCACTTCCTCCGTGATCGAGGGACAGAGTAAAGTCGAGCGCGTCCGCGCGACTTTCAGGCAGCTGCTGCGGCGTTCCCCGTCTGAATCCTTCAGCCCGCAAGACGATAACGGCTCTCCGCCCTGGCCCTGACGGGCACGCGCCCGCTATTCCCTGCGGAGACACACCAAGAACGTCATGGGCGCAAAGTTGACAACCCGCCCGAATTCCCCCAAAATGGCGGGCAGCCGAAACGCACCAACCGAATAGCGCACCTCCATCAGTTCATCGTGAGGACACTTCTACCCTTCTGACCTTCTGAGTTTTCGTGCAGCATGCAACACACCTTTCCACCCAAGGAGGAAAAAGAACCATGAAGAAGCTTTATCCGTTCGCCATCTTTATTATGGTGATGGCAGTCATCTTGTCGGCCTGCGCGCCGCCTGCAGCGCCGGCGGAGTCCGGCGAGATGGCAGGAGAGATGGACGAGGAAGTCACCATCAACATCATCACCGCGCAGGGACCGCTCGCCGACGGCCTCGTCGCCCTGATCCCGGCCTTCGAAGAAGAAAACCCGGGTATCAAAGTCGAGGTCACACCCTTCCCGTGGACCAACTTCTTCGAGAAGGTGATCTCGCTCGCGCGCACAAGCTCCGGCGAATTTGACGTCATCTTCGCCGACGACCCCTGGATGCCCAACATCGTCGACGGCGGCCTCTCAGTCAACCTGACAGAAGAGTACGGCGCAACCCGCGACGACGACGTACCCCAGGTCTCCTACGACGTCTTCTCCTGGCCTCCCCCCTATGGCCCCATCCCCGTCGACTTCCAGACTGGCGAACGGCCCGACCTGCACGCGCTGCC
>DAOUHX010000469.1:0-1574 GCA_034428395.1 Caldilineaceae bacterium | reverse complement strand
TTACTGGCTATGCGGCAAGGCGGATGAATTCCACTTGGTGGGCGGTGCTGGATGGCCGTACTCTTCCACCGATCCGGGAATGCGGGGCGCGGCGGGCTGAAAAACATCGTCAGCGATAGAGAGTTCCCTTCTCTACCTTCCATAAGGGAAAGGATAACGAGCCGTGGAGGCAAGCCTGTGGAACATCGGCATGAAGGTCGATGACATAGACAGCGAGATCAGTTTCTGGGAAGAGATCGGCGCGAAACTCGTTCTGCGGGAAAAGTTCACAGCGCCCGACGGTGAAGAGGCCGACTATGCCTTTCTCGATTTTGGCGGCACACGCATCTTCCTCACGCCCAAGACCGTTTTCGAGGACAAACTGGGCTACAAACTGATGCCCGGCCTGACGCACGCCGTCTTCGAAGTGGAGGACCTGGACCAGGAGTACGAACGGCTGACCGGCATGGGCCTGGAGGTGCTGGTAGACAAGGTGGAGATCAGCGCCGGATTCGGCTCGCGCCGCCTGGCCTTTTTCCGCTCGCCCAACGGAATGGTTTTTGAAGTGCTGCAGATCCTTGAGGGCAAGATCTGACCCTGATGCTTGGATTTCTTTACAACGGCAGGCAGGAGGAGACCAATGGCCCTGGAAGCGCGCCGTGCGCCGGACGACATCAGGCCAACCCTGACGGATGAGAAGGTCCTGGAGTTCTGTAAGACGGGCATGCTAACGCTCGAAGGTGTGATCCCGGAGTCCACCAACCGCTGGGTCTATGACTATCTGGACCGGGAGGACGCCAACCCGCACCAGTTGGTGAGAGACGAATGTTTCATCGACGAAGTGCTGTTGCATCCGGCGGTCGCCGGTGTCATTCGCTCCCTGCTGGGCGCCCATTTCCAATTGCCCGAGTGGATGGCGAACCATCGTCTCGTCGGTCCGGTCGAAGCCAGTTACTGGCACATCGATGCGGGATCCAGTTTTGAGCGCGCCTGCAATCTGCTCCAGGTCTTCTACATTCCCCAGGCAAACAGGCCGGAAATGGGCCCGACCCTGTTCCTGCCGGGCTCCCATCTCGTGCCCATCGCGCGTGAGGACGTAGAGCGCTTCGGCAATCTGGCCGGTCAGCAGATGACTGCGGCGCCGGCCGGCTCGGTGTTTGTCACAGCCTATTCGATCTGGCACCGCCAGCCGCCGAAGGCCGATCGTTCGACGCGCAACCTGTTGAAATGGGTCTACTGGCGCACAGAGCAGCCCGAACGGGACTGGGTGGCAGACCCGAACTTCGATTTCGGCGACGCGGACTATACCCACAGCAGCGATTACTTTCACGGTCCGGCGCGCATGTGGCAGTCGGTGCCGCGTGTAGCCGAGATGTTCTACTGGCTGTGCGGCAAAGCGGATGAGTTTCACATGGTCGGCGGCGCAGGATGGCCGTACTCTTCCACCGATCCGGGATTCCGCGCCAATTTGCCTTGAGTCCTGAAGCCAACCAGATTGCGCCGCCAGAAACGGAGGCCGTCCAATGGAACTGAGCGAATCCCAGATCGCACAGTATGACGAAGAGGGGTACCTGTTTTTTCCCGGCTTGCTCGAC
>DAOUHX010000468.1:0-3633 GCA_034428395.1 Caldilineaceae bacterium | reverse complement strand
GAGGTTGGCCTTGGACGCACTCGATAAACTAGGCATCAGTTGGCAGTTATTGCTATCTCAGATCATCAACTTCGGCCTGTTGATGGTTGTTTTGCATCTGTTACTTTACAAGCCGGTTCTGAGGATGCTGGAGCAGCGCAGACAGCGGATCGCCGAAGGGCTGGAGCAGGCTGACAAGGCGTCGCGTGCGGCCGCTGAAGCCGAGGCGGAGAAGCAGGCGATTCTCGAAGAGGCCCGCCGCGAGGCACAGGAGGTGAGGGCGCAGGCGACGCGTGACGCCGAACGCATAGCCCAGGACATCCGCAGTCGCGCCGATCAGGAGGCCCAGGACATCCGCATCAAGGCGCAGGCCGATGCAGAGGCGCAGACCGCGTCAGTGATGGCGGACGCCAGAAAGCAGATCGCCGACCTGGCCATCGCCGCGACGGAGCAGATCCTGGGCCGCGAGCTGGCGAACCGGGATGAGCAGGAGCGCTTTGTTGCCGACTATCTGGCGCAACAAAACGGGAGCGGTACATGAGCGAGCGCGCCTCGGCCCAAGACTATGCCCGCGGCATCTTGGAGACGGTTGTCGGGCAGTGGCAGGAATCCCTCACAACGATTGCTGACACTCTTGAGCAGAACCCGGAGTTGGCCGCGGACGTTGAAGCCGTCGAAAAGGCGCTCCCCAGGTCTACGCCTGTGCTGATGAAAAACTTTGTAAGGGCACTCGTGCAGGATGGGAACGCTGCCATGCTCCCGCAAATTGTCAGCGCGCTGGGCGCGAGTCTGCGCGGCGAGAGTGGGCCGCAATCAGCCGACATCACGAGCGCGGTCGAATTGGGTGACGACGCGCAAGAGCAGATCCGCCGGCAGCTTACCAGGCAGTACGGCGAGGACCTCACTTTCAGCTTCGATGTCGATGAAACGCTCATGGGCGGCCTGCGCATTCGTGTAGGCGATCAGTTGATCGACAATACGGTCGCAAACAGACTGATGGCCCTGCGTGAAATGATCGCGGCGGAAGTTCGGTGATTCACCGGCGGTCAGTTCCCGGCGACAGCAATCGGTTCGCTGGCCATTGACCACTCGCCAACAACCACTGGAGAAGAAGAAATGGCAGTTCAGACGGAAGAACTGACCCAGGAATTTTCCGACCGGCTCAAACAGCAGATCCTCAATTTCAAACCGGCGCCCAGCCGCGTCGATGTGGGAGAGGTCGTCGAAGTCGGCGACGGGATCGCCATCATTGGCGGCCTGCAAGGCGTTATGGCGAGCGAGTTGGTCGAGTTCACCAAGACCGGCGTGTTGGGCATCGCCCAGAATCTGAACAGCGATTCGGTCGGCATTATCATCATGGGCGAGTACACGGAGATTGAAGAGGGCGACCTGGTGCGCAGCACCGGCCGCCTGGCCTCCGTCCCCGTGGGCGACCCCCTGATCGGGCGCGTGGTCAACGCCGTCGGCCAGCCGCTGGACGGCAAAGGCCCAATCGAGTCCACCGCGACACGTCCTGTCGAGCGCATCGCGCCCGGCGTCGTCCTGCGCAAGGGCGTGGATACGCCGGTCGAGACCGGCATCACCGTCGTCGACGCGCTGATTCCCATCGGTCGCGGCCAGCGCGAGCTGATCATCGGCGACCGCCAGACCGGCAAGACCGCTCTCGCCGTCGACACGATTATCAACCAGAAGGGCAAGGACCTGATCTGCATCTATGTTGCCATCGGTCAGAAGCAGTCGACGGTGGCGCAGGTTGTGGGCACGCTGGAGAAGTACGGCGCGATGGAGCACACCATCGTTGTGACGGCTTCCGCCGCCGACCCGGCCGCGCTGCAGTTCCTCGCACCCTACGCCGGTTGCGCCATGGGCGAGGAGTTCTTGGAGCAGGGCCGCGACGCCTTGATCGTCTACGACGACCTCTCCAAGCACGCCCAGGCCTACCGCCAGGTCTCGTTGTTGCTGCGGCGCCCGCCCGGCCGCGAGGCCTACCCCGGCGACGTTTTCTATCTGCACAGCCGCCTGCTGGAGCGGGCCGCGCGCATGGATGAGGAGTTTGGCGGCGGCAGCCTGACCGCTCTGCCGGTGATTGAAACGCAGGCCGGCGACGTCTCCGCCTACATTCCCACCAACGTCATTTCGATTACGGACGGCCAGATCTTCCTCGAGAGCGACCTGTTTTACGCCGGTATCCGCCCTGCGATGAACGTCGGTCTGTCGGTCAGCCGCGTGGGGAGCGCGGCGCAGACGCGTGCGATGAAGAGTGTCGCCGGACGGCTGAAGCTGGAGTTCAGCCAGTTCCGCGAGTTGGCGGCCTTTGCCCAGTTCGGCTCCGACCTCGACGCCGCAACCCAGCGCCAGCTCAATCGCGGCCAGCGCATCCAGGAGACGTTGAAGCAACCCCAGTATGAGCCGCTGCAGCTCGACAAACAGGTGATGAGTCTCTTTGCAGTGACAAACGGCTATGTCGACGAAGTATCGGTCACTGAGGTCAAGCGCTGGGAACTGGAGATGCACGCCTACATGGATGCCAACCATCCAGAGATCGGCCAGACGATCCTGCGGGCGCAGGACTTGCCCGATGAGTCTCTTGACTCGCTCCGCTTAGCCCTTGAGACGTTCAACAGCGGCTGGAGTGGGTCGGAATAACAGTTTTTCTGGTCAGTTCCCGGTATTTTGCGGGCGTAGCAGGGCACGGCGCCCGTCGTTGGCTATAAGTAAGAAACTGAGAACTGGAAGCAAGCATGGCAAGTACACGTGAAATTCGCCGCCGCATCCGCTCGGTGACGAACATCTCCCAGGTCACAAGGGCCATGGAGGCTGTGGCCGCATCCAAGATGCGACGCGCGCAGCAGCAGGTGCTGGCGACACGTCCCTATGCGGAGAAAGCGCGCGAGGTCCTCAGCGACATTGCCCGCCTTGACAGCGGCGGCGGGGCCGCGGATGCGCTCATCAACACGCGGGCCGAGATCAAACGCGTGGGCGCGATCCTGATCACAGCCGATCGCGGGCTGGCTGGGGGATTCAACGCCAATGTGCTGCGCAGCAATGCCGCTTTCCTCAAGGAGCAGCGCGATCAGGGACGTGAGGTCGAGGTCGTCGCCGTGGGCAAGAAGGGCCGCGATTGGCTCCTGCGTTACGATCCGGTCATACGCGCTGAATTTACCGACATGCCCGATTCGCCGGCAACGGCAGACATCGGGCCGATCTCGCGCACGGTGATCGACGATTTTCGCGGCGAGCGTTTCGACGAGGTCCATCTGATCTTCACCGATTTCGTCAATACGCTGCTCCAGCGCCCCACTGTGCAACAGATTCTGCCCGTTGTCCCGGCTGAGCCGACGGTCTCGATTCCCCCCGATTATATCTTCGAGCCGAGCGTCGACGCAGTGTTGGAGGAGGTCGTCATCGGCTTCACCGAGGTGCAGATCCTGCAGGCGTTGTATGAGAGCATCGCCAGCGAACATTCGGCGCGTATGGTGGCGATGCGCAACGCCACCGAAGCCGCCAACGAGCTGGTCGACGAGCTGACTCTGACCTACAACAAGGCGCGCCAGGAAGGCATCACCCGCGAACTGATGGACATTGTGGGCGGCTCGATCGGCCTTGAATAGAAGAGAGGGGGCCGGGAGGCCCTCTTCGTATAGACGAACGGAG
>DAOUHX010000467.1:0-2927 GCA_034428395.1 Caldilineaceae bacterium | reverse complement strand
CTGAATCTCTACTTCGCTCAGCTTGTCGGCGAAATTCTGGGGCATTTCCCCCACGTCTTCGTAGGTCAGAACCACAAACGCAGCGGGATCTACGATGCTCTGGTAGACGTACTCTTCTGCAGTCATTCCGTCTACGCGGCTGCCGGCCCGTTCAAAGAGGTCGGCCAAATTGGGGCCGTTCTGGCCGGGCTCATCATCTTGTCTGGCCGCCAGATTGTGGCAGGCGAAGCAGGCCTCGGACTGCCACAACTCGTCGGGTGCGCGAATGCTGCGCGCCTTATACTCTTCGAGGGCGGCGGTCTGCTCCTCTTCGCTAAGAAAGAGGAAGGCGGTATGCTGAAATTCAACGGGCTTGAGTACATCGTCAAACGGCTGGAAGGGATCTTCCTCCGGCGTCTGTGCCAGGGCGGACTTTTCCCAGTTCATCACGTAAGCGGTCAGGTCGTCAACCTGATCGCCGCGCAGCGGTCCACCGAACTGTCCGCCCCAGGTTGGCATAATTTCGGGCCACTGGTTGTCGGTTTTGCTGGGGCGACCGGCGGCGATGGTCAGCTTCACGTAGTCTTCGAGAGAGCCGGCCCAACCCACATCGGCCAGCCGGCCGGTCTTGGTGAAGAAATAGTAGCTGTTCAAACCCGGCGCTCTGCCTAAAAGTCCCTCGCCATTCGGTCCGTGGCAGGTGGCGCAGTTGCTGTCAAACAGTTTGGCACCGTTTTCGACCGAACGACCTTGCCAGTTTGTGGTCTGATCGGCCATGCGGGCATTTTCGCTTACCAAGACCAGTAGCAGCACGATAATTCCAATGAGTGAGGATAGGATGCCCCACATGACTTTGGCAATCGGGGATCTTGTGTAGAGACGGTGCATAATTGCTAAACTATTCCCCCGCGAGCGCGCCCGACATGCTGTTCCAGCCGTCGGCTACGTAGCCAAAGAAAAGGTGCTTCCAGCCATACTGCTCCCAGTAGATCGATTCTTCGTGCAGCCAGAAGCTCCTATTGTAGCTTCCCGCGGTGCCCTGGGCGTCGAACCAGAAGATCTCCCATTTCAACTTCTTGAGGCCCGGCTGGTCCTGGGTGATGGTAACCTGGCCGACGGGTGCGTTGAAGTCGGGATCTGTGCGCCGGTAGAAGTCGACTGCTTCATAGAATTCATGCAGGAGCTCGTTGAACTCGTGGTCGTGCACGTCGTACTCTTCATCAGTGCGCCAGACCCCGAGCGGAAGATGATCGTACCCGATCTCACGCGAGATGCCCGAGCCTTCTTCGGGCATCACATCTTGAACGATTTCGACGGAAGGGGCGCCCTGGACCGCGTATTCGGGCGTGCCCATCCAGCTCAGGATGATCATCACTGTACCGGCGACGATTCCGGCGACGATGGCAACCTTGCGATCCTTGCCGCGACGGCTGGGATTGTAGTCAAGATAGGGGATGGCCATGAGCAGCACGAGCAGCACGCCGGGCAAAAGGACGCCAGCGATGAACTTGTCTGCGATCTTGAGCAGCCCCTGTAACCAATAGAAGTACCAGGGCGCGACCGTGTGCAGAGGTGTCGACTGCGGATTGGCAATATGCTCCAAGGGGGCCTGGAAGAAAAAGACGGTGAGGATGATGAGCAGCGTCGTGATGACGGTCATGAAGCTCATTTCGTCGACAAACACATCCGGCAGGTAGTAGACCCGTTTGTCGGCCGGCACGCGGTTGGCTGTGTCTTCCCCCACTTCCTCTTGGTCGGCGGGCAGGCTAATGCCGAAATGGACGACTTTGTAGTAGTGGACGAAGAAGAAGAGGACCAGCAGCAGCGGCAAGAAGAGAACATGCAGCAGGTAGAAACGCATCAGACCATTGGCGCCGATATCGGGGGCGCCGCGGGCAAGCAGGTTCACGACCTCGCCGACGACGGCAGGCGGCACAGCCTCTGCCATGGAAGTGCCGATCGTAACGGCCCAGAATGCCAACTGATCCCAGGGAAGCAGGTAGCCTGAAAAGCTGAGAAACAGGGTAAACACGAGCAGAAGCACGCCGGTAAACCAGGTAAACTGGCGCGGCGGTTTATAGCTGCCGGTCAGATAACAGCGCACCATGTGCAGCGTCACGATCGCGACCATCGCCTCGGCGCCCAGACGGTGCATATCGCGCAGGAACTGGCCGAACGGAATATTGGTCAGCAGCAGGATCATGTCGGGGTAGGCCCGTTCCGGTGTAGGCGCGTACCAGATCATCAGCAGGATGCCGGTGATCGTTTCGACGATGAAGAGATAGGTTGAAAGAAGACCCAACCGGAAGGTGTGGGTAAAGCGGGTGACGCTCTCGTGGTAATAGGTAGGCTTGATATGGAGCAGGAAGGACTCTGCGTGGGGCTTGAGGCGCGGATTGGGGCGGCCCGGCGGGTCGCCCTGCAGCATGCGGCGGAACTCCCCGGCATCGATTCCGGCCGTGATGCGGGTGAAGACGCTATCGGCCTGGGTGGCGACGGCCCCGATTAATCCTTTTTCGCGAATGTCTTGTTGGACACCCATTTGGATCTATCGTCTCCTGGTCAGAAAATGTGCTGAAATGGCGGTCGAGCTACTTCAAGCGGTCTAATTCTCGACTCGGGCGGGCGAGAGAGCGGCTGGCTGGCCCCGGAGGCGGTCGCCGGTGTCGACAACGATATCTACGCCGGGGGTATCGACTGCGGGGGCCAGAATCTCTTCACTGCCTTCTTCCGTTTTTGTTACAACAGTGTCGCCGTCGACGACATCAATTCGGAACTGATCGAGTGAGCGCGGCGCGGGTCCCCAGATATAGTGCCCCTCGCGGCTGAACTGGGAGAAATGGCAGGGGCAAAGGAAGCGATTGTTGGTAGGGTCCCACTTGTAAAGGCAGCCCAGATGCGTACAGACCATGTAGAGGGCGCGTGGACCGCTATCGGTATTGACCAGC